>JBDHZW010000084.1:0-19266 GCA_039812105.1 Nakamurella sp. | reverse complement strand
GCACGTACTGCCGGTCGTCCTCGCAGATCGGACAGCGAGCCGGGTCGGGTCCGAGTTCGTACTGGACGCCGCAGGTCAGGCACACCGGATGGGACAGGTCCATGCCCGGACTGTAGGGGGCGCCGCTCGCCCACGCTCACGTCCGGCCCGAGGGTGGTCAGGCCGTCCACCGCGATGCGGTAATGTTGCTGGCCGCGCCCCCGTAGCTCAGGGGATAGAGCACCGCCCTCCGGAGGCGGGTGCGCAGGTTCGAATCCTGCCGGGGGCACGCACCTTCGCTGCCGGGCGCGCTCGCCCGAGGTTCCCCTTTCCCATCGGTGTCGACGCCTGTTGTCGAAGCCGTGTCACCAAACCTTGGGGCGGCCTGGACCGGCCGACTGTTTGACCGGCCAGGCCTGACGTGGCCCACTGCCCCGGGGTCAAGGATCCACGCCTGTCACTGCTTGTACCCGTTTAGGGACGTGCCGGTAAGCCTCAACCAGGGTGATCTGCCGGCCGTTCCTATGATTGGATGCGCTCGGGGTGCCTGCGAAGAGTGGTCACTTCCGCAGGTGGACGGGGTCGATCGGGCCCCTTGGCGGCAAGGCGCGGTGACGGATGGTAGTGAACGCACTGACGGCGGCGCTGGCCGTGGTCGTCGGTTCCGGCGCCGAGCAGGTCGGGCGGTTCGCCTTCGACCGCCCGTCCGACACCTGGGAATGGTCGGACGAGATCTACGCGATGTACGGGTTCGGCGCCCACGAGGTCGTGCCGACCACGGCCCTGATGGCCGCCCACCGACACCCGGACGACCGGGTCGAGGCACTGCCCGAACTGCTCGACACCATCGGCGACGAACGCCCGTTCGCCTCCCGCCACCGGATCCTGGACAGCCGGCAGAACGAGCGACTCATCGTCACGGTGAGCCTGGCCGAACGCGACGGGGCGGGCGAGATCCGGCGGGTCAGCGGTTTCATGATCGACATCACCGGCAGTTACCGGCGCGACCTGGCCGAGTCGACGCATGCCGCCGTCGAGGCCGCCGGGGCCTCCCGGGCCGCGATCGATCAGGCCAAGGGCGCGCTGATGCTGGTCTACGGGATGGACGACGACGCCGCGTTCGAGCTGCTCAAGTGGTACTCGCAACGCGCGAACATCAAGCTGCGCGAGTTGGCCGAGACGCTGGCCAGCGCGGCGTCCCAGGGTATGCCGGTCAGCGGCGACAGCCGCCGGCGGCTGGACGAGGTGTTCTTCGGGCTGGCCGGCGGCCGGGTCGAGAGTTCACCGACGGCGGAGCCCGGCGAACTGGCCTCCACCATCGAACAGTCGGACGGCATTCCGATCCTGCACGTCGTCGGCGACCTGGACCTGTCCACCGGGCCCCAGTTCACGGCCATGCTGGCCACCCTGGTGAGCCAGGTGCAGCGACCCCATCCGGTGGTGGTGGATCTGACCGAACTGGGCCATCTCGGCTCGGTCGGGCTGGCCGTGCTGTCCCAGTTCCACCGTCGCTGCCAGGGCAAGGGCACACCGCTGCGGGTGGCGTTCGGCGGCCTGTCCACGCTGCCGTCGGTCCGCTCGGCCGGGCTGCTCGTGTTCGACACCGTCGCCCACGCCCTTTCCGGCTGACGCCGGCCGGCCGCACCGGCCGCACCGGCCGCCGGCAAAATCGCGTGCACGCTGGGCGAACCGACGACACAATCGGTTCGGGTCGGGGGTCCCGGGGTCGTGGGTTGCTGCCCGTGCAGCGCCGGCGGCGGATGTCGAGGAGCCGACCGGATGGTGATGACCGGGCCCGCGCCGAGTCCACCGGGCGGGCGTCAGTTGCGGGTCGCGCTGGCGATGCGCGGCGGCGTCTCGCTGGCCGTCTGGATCGGCGGCGCGATCGCCGAACTGGACCTGGCCCGACGAGGCAGCCTGCGGGACAAGACCGTTCCGGCCGACGATCGCGGTCGCCGGGCCGAGGCCTACGGAAACCTGTTGCGCGAACTGGGCTACGACGAACTCCGGTTCGACGTGCTGGCCGGCGCCAGCGCCGGCGGCCTGAACGCGGTCATCTACGGGTTCACCCAGTCGCTGGGAATCGACCTCGAGTGGTTGAGCGATGTTTGGAAGGCCCAGGGCGATCTCTGGGGCCTCTTCCACCCCCAATGGGGTTCGGCCCGCGGGGAGCGGTTCGGCACCGCCGCGGTGCTCCGCGGCGACCAGGCCTTCTACCAGGAGGTCCTGGAGGAAATGGACAGGCGCGAGCGGCTGGCGGCGGCGTCCGGTCCGCCGCCCGACCGGACCTCGATCGACGACTACCTGACGATCGACCTGTCGGCGACGCTGCTCGCCGGGCCACCGCTGCCCGACCGCGCGGGCGCCGACATCCGTCCCCGCACGGCACATTTCCGGTTCCGCCGGACCCCCGCCGGGTCCGGCCCGTTCAACGACATCGCCATCGGGTCGGCCGACCCCCAGGTCCTGCGCCGGTTGGCCTACGCCGCCCGCAGCACGGGCTCCTTTCCGGGGGCGTTCGAGCCGGCCACGGTCAGGTCGTGGCGGCGTCCTGGCGGGCGCACCACCGAGACCCGTCGGTGCTCGGGCGACGGGGACCGGCCGGCGAACATGGTCGACGTCTTCTCCGAGGTCGGTTGCGCCCGGGGAAGCGCTTTCGACGTGATGGACGGCGGGGTGTTCGACAACATCCCGATCGGGCGCGCGGTGCAGGCGATCGCCGATTCGCCCGCGGCGGGGCGCACCCAGCGGGTGCTGGTCTACCTCGACCCCAGCCCGCCGCGGACGACACCGGCCGCCCCACCCCGACCCGTCGTCAGGCGCCCGCACCGCCCCGCCTTCCTGCTGGCCGCGGTCACCGCGCTGCGCGATCAGCTGAACACCGAGAGCGCCACCGACGACATCCGGGAGATCGGCCGGCTGCGCGCGGCCGCCGACGATATCCAGGCCCGGCGCCGGGCGTTCCTGGCCGGACTGCCGCACTCGCTGCGCGCCGTCGAGGAGAACGCGCTGTCCGCCGCCTATGCCGACTACCGGGCCACGAGCGACGCCTCCCGGGTCGCCGATCTGCTGATGGCGCCCGGCGTCGGCTTCCTGCGCGCGTTGATTCCCAATCCGCCGGTGGCCTGCGCGGTCGGGCCGGACGAGGCGTCCGCGGTCCGCGCCGAGCTCGAGAGCCGGCTGCGCCCGGGCGGTCCCGACCCACGCCTGCCGGCCGACGGAACCGCACTCGTCGCGGCGGCGACGCTGCTGATCGCCTGGGTGCAGCTGGCGCAGGACGCGCACCGTCGATCCGACGGGTTCGACGCGGCGAAGGGCGCCCTCTACCGGGCCCGCACCGTCGGTCAGTACGCGGCCCAGCGCAGCGACCGGGACGCGGCCCTGGTCCTGCTCGGCGATCCGGACACACCCATCGACGCCGCCGCGATCGGCCGGATGACGCAGGCGCTGCGCCCGGGACGGCGCGGGTGCCGGGTGAGCCGGCCGATCGTGCTGGGCACCGAGGAGCAGCTGTGGGAACGGATGAGCCAGGCGCAGGAGCATCCGGACGGCGTCCCGGACGCCCTCCTCGCGAGCGGCTGGGCGACCCTGTGCCATGCCTTCGACCGGCTGGATCCGGCCGACCCGGCGGCCGATGCGATCTTTCGTACGCTGGCTCGGCCCGGTCGCTCGACCGTCCTGGATACGCGCCGGGTGCGGCTGGTCACGATGGCGGCGAGCGTGTCGGTGGGCACCCTGACCACCACCGCGGTGCCGAGGTTCTTCACCTTCAGCGGCGACGAGCCCCCCGCCGACGACGACCTGGCCGAGTTGCGGCTGCAGGCCCGCGCGGATGCGGTCGACGACGCCGAGGACCGTCACTCAGGCGGCCCGCGGGCGCAACCGGCCGGGCCCCGGCCCGATGCCCGCAGCAAGCTGGCCGGCAATCAGCTGTTCAACTTCGCCGGTTTCCTGTCCGAGGAGTGGCGCGAGCACGACTTCGCGTGGGGGCGGGCCGATGCCGGGGCGGCCCTGCTGCGGATGCTCGGCGACCTGCAGCCGCAGCAGGCGCGGGGCCCGGCCTTCGAGCAGGCGCATGCGCAGGTCCGGGATCTGTGCCGGCCGCTGAACCACCGCAAGCTGCACCTGTCCGACCTCGGGCCCGGGCGGCTGTTCGCGATGGTCACCCGGTTGTCGTTGGGCCTGCCGCGAGCGCTGTGGCCGTCCACCGACTCGATCGGCGCGGGGGCGGATCGCCAGGTGTTCCGGGCCGGCCAGGTGCTGGGGGTCGCCGCGCTGATCCTGGTCCGGCCGCTGCTGATGCTGCTGCCCCTGCTCGTCCGGCCGTGGGTGCTGCTGGGCGTCGCCGGGGCGTTGGCCGGTGCCGATCACGTCCGGCGCCCACCACCGAGCCCACCGCCCGGGTCGACGCCGGGGCTGTCGTCCGGGGCGCTGACGGTGGCGATCGTGATGCTGGTGCTCGCCGTCGGAGCCCTGTCCGCGCTGCGGACGGCGGGCCGCCGCTGGGGCGAGCTGCATCCGGAAGCCGGCGCCGCCGGATCGCCATCGGGAGTCGGATCCGGTCGGCTGCGGATGCCGGGTGCCGTGGACGCCACCCGGGTAGCAGCCGGGCTGCTGATCGTCGGGGCCGCCGGGCTCGGCTATGCCGCCGTCGGGTCGGCCTGGCCGCCGATCCATCGGCTGGTTGAGCAGGCAACCGGGTTCGACGCACTGGTAGTGCTTTCCGCCGCCCTCGGCGTGTTCCTGGTGGCCCGCGGGTTCACCGCCACCCGGCTGCTGGCGTTGTCCAGCGCGCCGGCCGGCCCGGACGTGCCTGGCCTGATCGGCGCGGCGGCCGGGGTGGTCGTCTGGGTCGCCGGATGGTGGCTCGGCGATGCCGACCCGACCGTCGACCGGCTCGCCGCCGCGGCCTCGGCGCTGGCCGCGGCGGCGCTGCTCTGGGCGATCCACCATGCCTGGGCCGACGCCGGGTGGCCGGCGTTGATCGCGCTCACCGCCGCGGCCGGCGTCGCCGTGCTCGATGCCCGTGCGATCGAGATCTCGGCGGCGTGGCCGCTGCTCTACCCGGTGGAGATCGTCGGCGGCGTGCTGGTGGTGCTGGGGACCCTGCGCCTGACCGCCACACCGTCCCGTCTCCTCGCCGGCCGCTCGCGGACTGCCGACCGGGTGCGGATGGTGATCACCGTCGCCGGGCTGGTCCTGGTCGTCGCCGAGACCGTCGCCGGCACGTGGTTGCTGCTGGCCCAGTGGGGGTGGCTGGGCGGCGGACCGATTCCGCCGCCGTTGCTGGTCGGCGCGGTCACTGCCGCAGCGACGACGGCGATCGTGCCGTTTCGCGATGCCCTGGCGGGTCGGCCGGCGTCCGGACCGGGCGCCCCGTCGGGACAGTCAGCCCGGTAGCTCGGACAGCCGGGCCAGCCCGGCCAGATCGAGCACGTAGGCGGCCGGGGATCCGTTGGGCGCCACCAGCACCGGTGGAATCCGCAGGCTGCCCAGCCGCCCCGTGGCGGAAAGGGTGTGCAGCATCTGCACTCCCCCGCTGCTCAGGTGGGTGACCCCGGTCAGGTCGATGGTCACCGGCAGCTCACCGCCCCGACCCGCCCGCAGCACCTCCTGCCGCAGCAGCGGCACCGAGGCCAGGTCCACCGGACCGGACACGGTCACCAGCCGGTTGCCGATCGGGCCGGACGGCACCGTCCGGAACTCGGTCCCGCCGGTGCGGGCGATTCCGGTTCCGACCAGCAACCCGACCGGACGGTGCAGCCGCCGGTGCATCCGGACGGCGGTGCCGCCCGATTCGGTGTCGATGGAGAAGTCGTCGACCGCCTCGGCCACCATGGCCAGGCCGCGACCCCGGGTTCCCGCCTTGCTGATCGGCGGCCGCCAGCCCCCGTCGTCGGCGACGACGACCAGGGCGTCGCCCTTGGTGGTCAGGTTCGCCTGCACCCGCACCGTGCCGTCGGACCGTCGCCGGTAGGCGTGCTCGATGCTGTTGGCCGCCGCTTCACTGACCGCCAGGGTCAGCGCATCCTCGTCCTCGGCCGACACCAGCTGATCGCCGAGCCAGGAGCGCAGATCGGCCCGGATCGCCTCGAGCTGGTCGGGCCGGGCCGGGTACTCGGCGTACCAGGGGGCGATGGGTACCGCGCGTCGCTGGACGGCCACGATCGTCACGTCGTCCAGGTGACCGGGGCGGGTCATCAGTTCGACCGTGTGGCTGCACACCCGCTCCGGCACCGACGCCGGCGCGTTCATCGGCAGGCCGCGGCCGAGCATCGCGTCGCCGGCCACCGTCGCGAGCATGGCCAGGCCGGACTCCCAGGTCCGGTCCGGGCGCTCCACCAGGCCGTCGCTGAACAGCACGAGCACGTCGCCGACCCCCAGCTGGTCGGTGACCGGCTCGGCGTCGGCCCCGGCGCCGAGCGGCCGGTGCCCGGACAGCGCGAGAAACCGGACCGTGCCGGACGGATCGACCACCAGTGGCGCCGGATGCCCGCAGGTGACGTACGTGAGGGTGCCGGTTGCCGGATCGACCAGCACCACGCACACCGTCGCGGCGAAGCCGCCCGGCGTGCGGGCGGCGTACCGGTCCAGCTGGTTCACCGCCTGCGCCAGGTCGACACCGGCGTCGAGCAGGTAGCACAGCACCGCCCGCAACTGGCTCATGACGCCGGCGGCCGCGACCCCGTGCCCGACGACGTCGCCGACGACCACCGCCAGCCGGTGATCGGTCAGCATGAAGCCGTCGAACCAGTCACCGCCGGCCGCATGCTCGACGTCGGCCAGCAAGTAACGGGCGGCCAGTTCGAGCTGTGGCAGGACGGGCAGGCTGGACGGCAGCAGGGAGCGCTGCAGCTCGTCGATGATGTCGAGCGCCGCTCGGTAGCGGTCCCGGAATTCGGTGCCCTGCCGGGCCTCCTGCCGTCGGACCCGCACCTGTTCGGTGCTGTCCACCGCCTGCACGATCACCCCGCGCATCGAACCGTCGGCGTGCCGCCACGGTGCCATGACGAAGCTGACGAACCATTCCAGGTCGACGGCGCCGTCGGCGTCGGCGTCGACTTGGACCCGCCAGTCGCGGGCATAGACCGGCCGGCCGGACGAGTAGACCTCGTCGAGCCGTTCCAGCAGCTGCTGGCCGACGAGTTCGGGAAGCGCCTCCCGGCAGGGCAGGCCGAGGATGGGCCGGTCGCCCACTAGCCGCCGGGCCATGGCGTTGATCGCGACGATCCGGTGGTCGGGTCCCTCGACGGCGACCTGGATCGTCGGGGCGTCGTCGAATGCCTGGAGCACCACGCCGGCGTCGCCGAACGGCCCGCCGTCCTCTCGGCTCACGTCGGCGGTCCCGTCCGTCACCCGACCACCTTCGCATCCGCGGGCCCGCAGTGTGACCCGGCCGGCTCGCTGCTGAACCGACCGGGCACCCGTACGGCGCTCGGTGATCGCGCGGACACCGAGCACCACGACCTGTGTTCCCGCTTCGTCCGCCGCCGATTCACCTCGATTTCGCCCGGCCGGACCGGGGCGGGCGACCGGTCCGGGGTAGCCTGCGAGCCCGGTCCGCAGGCGGCGGACCATCACGACAGGGGTCGGTCCGTGACGTATTGCCTGGCCATGCGGTTGGACGACGGGCTGGTGTTCATGTCCGACACCCGGACGAACGCCGGCGTCGACAACGTCAGTACCTACCGCAAGCTGCACGTGCTGCGGCCGTCGCCGGACCGGATCTTCGTGCTGCAGTCCGCCGGCAACCTGGCCACCACGCAGGAGGTGCTGGACCGGCTGAACCTCGACCTGGAGCGGCCGGGCGACCACGAGTCGCTGCGCACGGTCACCCACCTGTTCGAGGCGGCGCTGTACGTCGGCCGGGTCGGCCGGGAGGTCGCCGTCCGGCACCGGGACGGCCTGATGGCCGGCGGAGCGGACGGGTCGGCGACGTTCATCCTGGGCGGGCAGATCTCCGGCGGCGCCCCGGACGTCCTGTTGGTCTACCCGGAGGGCAACTACATCCGGGCCTCCGACGACCGGCCGTTCCTGCAGATCGGCGAGTCCAAGTACGGCAAGTTCATGCTGGACATCGCGGTCCGCTCGCACGCGAATCTGGCGGTCGCCGCCAAGATCGCCCTGGCCTCGATGATGAGCACCGCCCGCGCCAACCTGTCCGTCGGTCCGCCCTACGACCTGGCGGTGTACCGCAACGACACCCTCGACCTCGACGAGTTCCGGATCACCGCCGACTCGGTCATCCTGGAACGGCTGCTGGACCTGTGGGAGAAGCACATCCTGGCCGCCCTGCACGAGCTGCCCGCGGTCAGCGACCTGGACGAGCTGGTCGGTGGGCCCGGGTCGGACGCCGGCACCGCGCGCGGGTTCGGATCGGGCTCGCTGTAGGTTGCCGCCAGGTCACGCAGACCCCCGCTTTCAGGGGCGAACAACCCGTGGTCGGACTCGGCTGATGGACATCCCGGAGAATCGGGCACTTCGGGACGGGTTACGGGTCGTTCGACCGCGAAGCTCGATCCGATCACCCCTGGTCGTCGATTCGAATGACCAGGCCTTCCGCGTGGGCCACGTCGATCACGATCCTGATGCCCAACTGGGACGCCAGGGCCAGCAGGGTGTCCAGCTTCGGGTTGGCCGGACTGCGCTTCGCCCGATCGGACCAGCCGCTTTCCAGCTGTTGAACGTGGATCCGACTGATTCCGGCCCGATGAGTCAGCTCCTCCTGCGTGAGATGGCGCGCCGTTGGATCACCCTCGACACCTCCCGCGTCGCATTGGCTCTCGCGCGGCAACGACTGGTGGGCGGAAAGAAGCTGATGGCCGCCCTCAAGGCTGATATCGACGTCGACGCGTGGGAATCACTGACTCGCACGACGTCCCGGCCGTTCCCCAGGCCCGAGACCGGCCGGATTGCGGTCAAGGTCATCAACGACTACGGCGACGAGGTCATGAAGGTCTACTCGGTGTAACCCGCCCGAGACCCCCGGGTGTGTCGGAGCCCTGTGCGATGCTCGCAGCAGCCGCGATCGTGAGGGGACCGGATGACTAACACCGTGCTCAGCCAGCCGAGTGCGACGACGTTCCGGCTGCCCGCACTGGTCCGCAACGTCCTCGACGGCGTGGTCCGGGTGCCGCACTTCCAGCGCAGCTTCCGGTGGGACGCCCGGGACGTCGGGCTGCTGTTCGACAGCATCCTGCGGGGGTATCCGGTCGGCAGCGTGTTGCTCTGGCAGCGAGCCGCCCCGGCCGACCCGTCGTTGACCTTGGGCGCCCTCAGCCTCGATGTGCCCGCCAGATCGGACGCCCTGTGGGTGGTGGACGGGCAGCAGCGCATCACCACCCTGGTGAATGCGGTGAACCAGCGGGCCTGGGACGCCGACCCACGCTTCCGGCTCGTCTACGACATCGCCGTCGACCGTTTCGTGCACGCCAAGGAGGGCTCATCGGGCGACCACGTGCCGCTGCCGGTGATGTTCGACCTGCGGATCCTGCTCCAGTGGATCCAGGAACGCCCCGAGTTGATGGACCAGATCTCCGAACTCAACGAGGTCGCCGCCCGGCTGCAGAACTTCGAGCTGCCCGCCTCCGTGGTCAAGGACGCCTCCCAGGAGGTGATGCAGGACATCTTCGACCGGATGAACAGCAGCGGAAAGCGGCTGCGCCGGGCCGAAATCTTCTCGGCCATCTACGCGGCCGAGGAAGAGCGGGTCGGCGAGGCGTTGTCGGTCGCCGCGATCGGCGATCACATCGCCGGCGACACCACGTTCGGTCGCATCGACGACGACACGATCCTGCAGGTCATCCTGTCCCGGCGCGGCGCCGACCCGTCCCGCGACATCCGCCGTGAGTTCGACGCCGACTCCATCGGCCGCACCGACTTTCCCGGTGAGGACCGCGACGAGGCGCACCGGGCCGGCGCGGAAGCACTGCGACTGGCCGTCATGTTCCTGCAGGACCCGGTCGGCGTCCCGCATGTGTCGTTTCTGCCCTACCGGTTCCTGCTCGTCGTGCTGTCCCGATTCTTCGCTCATTTCCCGCGACCGCACCCACGCAACCTCGAGCTCGTCTCGCGCTGGTTCTGGCGGGCAGCCCTGCTCGGACCTGCGCCGTTCAAGGGGAGCACCACCGGCGCGGTCCGGGCGCTCAACAGCCGGATCGTTCCTGGCGCGGAGTCGGCATCGGCGCAGGGTCTGCTCGATGCCGTCGACCGAAGCGGTCCACTGCCCGGCCCCAACTTCGACCGCTTTCGCACCAACGACAGCTCCACAAAGATCATTCTGTGCGCCCTCTGGGCGCAGAACCCGCGATCGCTGGACACCGGAGTGCCGCTGACCGCGACCGACATCGCGACCGCTCTGGAATCGCAGGCCACCGCCCGTGACATCGCGGTGGAGATCGTCCCGGGGAACAGCCTGGACCGTCTCTACCGACCGTGGGCGGCAAATCGCCTGATCTCGCTCGATGCCCCGGAGAAGGTCATCGACGGCCTGGAACCCGACCCGCTCTTCGAAGCGATCCTTGACGACGCGGTTCCGCTGGCAGTGATTCGCGATTCCCATGTGGTGTCCAACGAGGCAGCCGCGCTGTTGGCGACGTCTCGACCCGAGGACTTCCTCCGAACCCGTGACAAGGATCTGCGGGCGGCGGTCGAGTCGTTTCTGCGGCAGCGGTCGGGCGTCGACTTCGAACCGACTCCCCCGCTGGACGAGTTCGACCTGGACGATGACGAGGCGTGGGCGTGACGCCAGGCGAACCCGGCACGCACCGCCCACAACGGCGGCACCTGGTCAAGCTGCACGGGATCCGAATTGGCGTATTGACCCAGTACGGCGACTTCACCACGTTCCATTTCGACGACGACTACTGGCAGCGACCCGACCGGGCCGTGCTCGGCCTGGATTTCGAGAACACCCTCGAACGGGCCCGATCGGCCAGCCTGCGAGTACCGCCCTGGTTCTCGAACCTCCTCCCGGAGGGTCGGCTCCGGGACTGGATCGCCGCCGAGCGTGGCGTGTCGTCCGACCGCGAGATGGAACTGCTGGCCCAGGTCGGACACGATTTGCCCGGGGCCGTGACGATCGAGCCGGACGCCGGCCCGCTGGTCGAAGCCGTCGAACGTCCGGTACAGACAGCGACGCGTCGAACGGACGACGAGCCCGACCGGTTGCGGTTCTCGCTGGCCGGCGTCGGCCTGAAGTACTCGATGCTGCGACAGGGCGAGCGGCTCACCCTCCCGGCAGGCGGCGGTGGCGACTGGATCGTCAAGCTGCCCGACGCGAAGCATCCCGAGGTGCCGACCAACGAGTTCGCGATGATGTCCTGGGCCCGGCGGATCGGGATCGAGGTGCCGGAGATCGGCCTGCGGCATCGGGACGAGCTGCCGGACCTCCCCGGCGTTGCCTGGCCGAACAAGGAAAAACTGGCGTACGTGATTGCCCGGTTCGATCGTGGGCCAGACCGGCGGCCGATCCACATCGAGGACCTCGCCCAGGTCCGCGGCTTCTACCCGCACGACAAGTACATCGGGACGTTCGAGACGGTCGCCGCGCTTGTCTACCGGCGGCGCGATCTGGCTGCCCTGCAGGAGTTCGTCCGGCGTTTGTCCTTCAACCTGATCATCGGCAACGGCGACGCGCACCTGAAGAACTGGTCGCTCATCTACCGCGACCGCCGTCAGCCGACCCTGTCGCCCGCCTACGACATCGTGTCCACCGCGCCCTACCGAGACGATCGCGACCCCGAGGATCTGGGTCTGAAGTTCGGTGGCACCAAACGCTTCGCCGCCGTCGACCGCTACTCGTTCACGCGCCTGGAGAACAAGCTCGGCGTGCCCGGCGCGCTGGTTCCGGTCATGGAGCAGACCATCCTGCGGGCCCAGGCGACGTGGCCGCGAGCCGCGGACGATATGGACTCCCTACCGTGGGTCCGCACCTGGATCGATCGGAATCTGCCGGTCATTCGGAGGCAACTGCTGGGCCGGTAGCACCCCTTAAGAGGAGGCACCGAAGGTTAAGAGCAGGCACCGAAGGCCGGCTACCGCACGACGCGGTAGCGCTGGTACACGATCGTCGACCCCAGCGTGCGCGATTCGACCAGTTCGAGGTTCGCACGCTGCCGGTCGTGGGCGAAGTAGGGGATGCCACCGCCGACCAGCACCGGGCAGACCCGCATCCGGTACTCGTCGATCAGACCCAGGGCGGCCGCCTGGGCGGCGAGAGTCGCGCCGCCGATGGCGATGTCACCGTCTCCCGGCTCCTGCTGCAGGCGCCGGATCTCGGTCGCCAGGTCACCGGTGGCCAGGCGGGCGTTGCCGTGCACCTGCGTCAGGGTCCTGGAGAACACCACCTTGGGCAGCGCATTCCAGATCGCCGCGAATTCGCGGGTGGAGAAGTCGAGCATCGGGCTCTGATCGACGGTCTCCCAGTACCGCATGTCCTGGTAGAGCCGTCGGCCCAGCAGATGGACGCCGAGCCCGCGGACCTCGTCGGTGGCCAGGCGAAAGACCTCCTCGTCGGGCGTGCTCCAGTCGAACGCGCCGTCCGGCCCGACGACGTACCCGTCCAGCGTCACGGTCATCGAGTACGTGACCCGGCGCATCAGGAGGTCTCCGGCGGGACATGTCGGTTCGTCATGCGCCGATGGTGCCCCACACCGGCAGCGGTCGCGATCGGCGAATCCCTGAGCGACGGATTTTCGTCCCGGGAATCCTTTATGCTCCGTCGGTGCGCGGACTTCGAACCCGACGGACGACCGCCGCAATGGTCGGACTGTTGTGCGCCATCCTGCTGGTCGCCTGCAGCGGACCGGCGACCGACGTTACCGCCGTGACGTCCGCGACGGACAGCGCCACCGGGCAGCCGGCGGACACGCCGGTCTCGTGCGCGGCGGTGGATGCCAAAGCCATGCTGCCCGGGTCGGCGGTGAAGTCGGCCTCGGCGACACCCACCCCGATCCCTGTCGACCCCGAGTTCGCCCAGGTCGCGAACCTGCTGGCGACCGGGGTCGCCGCCTGGGACAGCGGGCCGCTCAGCCTGGTCGGTTGGGGGCTGGGGGAATTGCTCAATGCCGGTCAGCAGGGCGGCGACGTCAGCCCGCAGCTGCAGACGGCGCTGGGGAACCTGTCGAACCAGCTGAACACCATCGAGACCCAGCTGAACCAGATCGAGAACCAGCTCGCCGGCGTCACGGGTGCGATCAAGGACAGCACCTACCAGACCGTGATCCAGAGCCTGACCACCGATCACGTCACGCCGATCGTGTCGCTGTGGCAGAACTACTGCGAGATCACCAGCACCAAGGACACCGACAGCACGACGATCCAGGAGCTGACGTCGGCCATCCTGGACTCGGCGACCGGCGTCAGCGCGCACGCCACCGCGATCACCCAGGTGTTCACCGGCTCCGCCGTCACCGGTGAGGTGGCCCTGCCCGGGATGTTCTCCACCTTCCTGGTCGACCAGGGAGTCCCGCCGATGGACGACCGGCCGCTTTACCAGCAGTACATCGTCCCGTATGCGCAGTATTTCGCCAACATCGTGGTGATGGGCATGACGCTGCTCGTCGAGGCCAATCATCAGCAGGGCGACAACGCCCAGGCCCAGGCCGCGGTGGACGACCTGTGGCAGGACGTGCTGGCCATCTACCGGACGGCCGGTGCACCGGTCTCCAACGACGCCGGGGTGCTGCACATCCCGTCCGGCAACGTGTGGTCGCGCTCCCCCATCTGCGTCACCGCCACCTTCGACAGCACCGACGCGGACAACCATTTCAACGACCCGGACATCGCCCAACAGGCGATTGCCGATACCGCCAGTACCCTCAACGATCAGACCGGTGCGGCGCTGGCCCGCCGGGTGGCCGCGGCCACCGCAACCTCGGCGTCGTCGCCGGCGTCGACCCAGCCGGCATCGCCGCCGACGGCACTGAGCCAGCTGGGCGATATTCCGAACAGCTACAACTTCTCCACCGGTGACCACGTGTGCGGGAACCTCTGGTTCCTTTTCGCCATCCCGCCCGGGGATTGGGTGCCGGACGCGCTCAAATCGGCCGGCCTGCCGTCCGCCAACCTCTATTCCGGGACGGGCGATGCGAACAGCGTGTGGCGCGCCCCGATCGGCGCGGACTACGCCGCACTCACCGGTGCCCGCGGGTCGGCGAGCCCACAGGACTATCTCAACGCCAACGGATTCGCCATCCCGCCGGCGGACGGCCTGTACGCGGTACCGCAACTGGGTCTGGACTACATCAACAACGGTCAAGAGGGATACTTCGACGCCACCAACGGCACCGTGACCTGCATGTTCTACGCCCAATGCAGCCAGAGCGCATTTCTGACCTTCCAGGTCCTGGCCACCCCGGAGTGCTTCCTGGGTAGCGCGGAATACAAGGGCCTGCCCACCGCATGCGGAACCGACTGGCTCGCGGCGGAATGGCCGTCCAGTCCCCCACCGCCGGCGACCTCGACCGGCACCCCGACGCCACCGGCGAGCGCAACCGCGACGCCCACATCCGGATGAGGTTGGTCGGCATGCACATTGCCCGCCGCAACGGCTCGCGTCGGCCGCGCCGGCAGCTCGGCCGTCGACGCGTGATCACCGGACTGGCCGCCGTCCTGGTCGTCGCCCTGCTGGCCGCCTGCTCGGGCCAATCCGGGCAGGTCGGGGTGCAGTCCGCCACCGATGTGTCCACCGCCGGCACCGCGGACACCCCGGCCTCCTGCGCGCAATCACCGAACCCCGCGGCCCTGGTGCCCGGTTCCGCCAAGGCCGCCGCGGGTGCCACCACGGTCGGGGATCCGGCTTCGGAGGCGTTGACGATCGGCGAGACCATCGCCGAGGGCGTCGTGCAATACAGCAACGGGCCGAGCAGCCTCGTCGGCTGGGCGTTGGACGAGTTGCTCGGCTCCGGCCAGAGTGGCGACCTACCACCGGACCTGCAGACCCAGTTGGGCAACCTGTCCGGTCAGCTGCAAATCATCACCAATGACCTGAACACGATCGAAGGGCAGCTGGCCACGATCAACAACGCGATCAAGGACAGCACCTACCAGACCGAGATCGCCGACCTGACCGGGAATCACGTCTCGCCGATCCTGGCGATGTGGCAGCGCTACTGCAACATCGTGAACACCAAGGACACCACGAAGAGCACCATCACCCAGCTGGCCGACGACGTCCTCAACCCGGCCACCGGGATGCGGGACCACGTGACCGCGATCGTCGAGGCATTCAAGGGCAACCCGACCACCGGCGACGTGCCGCTGCCCGGGATGTTCGCCACCTTCGTGATCGACCAGGGTGTCGCGACTTTCGACGACCGGCCGATCTATTCCACCTCCATGCAGGCCTACACCGCGTACTTCGTGAACCTGGCCATCATGGGGATGAGCCTGATGATCGAGTCCCAGCATCAGCAGGGCGACGATGTGGCCGCCCAGGCGACCCTGACCGACCTGTGGACCGACATCCGGGACATCTACCAGGCCGGTGGCACGTCGATCACCGACCAGAACGTCGTGGTGCACGTACCGACCGGCACGGTATGGGCGCGGACTCCGCTGTGCGTGTCCTCCCAGGTCTCCGCGAACGCCATCATCTACCAGAACGCGCAGGGCACCGGGCCGATCCAACAGGCGATCTACGACTCGGTGATCGACGCCTGGACGATCGGCAACAACGGCGGCGGCGGCCCGGTGCCGCCGCCGCAATACGGGTTCGCGGCCGGCGACGCGGTGTGTGCGCTCGGCTGGGACCCCGACGACGCCGCCCCGTCCACCTGGGTCCCCGCCGCGATCGATCAGAGCCCGATCGCGAAGAACGCCCTGAGTGACGGGACCGCCGACCCGTCGTCGATCTGGCGGGATCCGACGGCCGACGACTTCACCGCGCTGGTCTCGGCTCGCGGCGGCGCCACGCCGCAGGCCTATCTGAACCAGAACGGGTTCACCATCCCGCCCACCACCGGCGCCAACGGGGTCACCCAGCTGGCCTACGGATTCTGGCGCAATAGCAACTCCGGCTACTTCGACGCCGCGGACGGGTCCAGCACCTGCCTGTTCGCCTCGGGCTGTGCGGCCGGCGTGTTCCCGGGATTCCTGCCGGTGATCACCCCGACCTGCTGGCTGGGCGCCGCGTCCTACAAGGGGCTGCCCAAGCCCTGTGGCACCGCCTGGATCGACCCCATCTGGCCGGCCAGCCCCCCGCCGCCCACCTCGCCGACCTCCACATCGGCGTCCGCGTCGGCGACGTCGGGATCGGCCACCGCCACGTCCTGACGGCGCGCCGTCAGGACGTGGTCGACCGGGCCAGCACGTCGAACTTCGGCACACCCCAGCCCGAGGCCAGGTCGAACCCGGCGGCGGCCGCGCAGCAGCCGACCCCGGCCACGTCGTTGGATCCCTGGGTCACGTCGTCGAACCAACCGGGATCCAGGGCGCGGTCGGCGGTGCCGGTGCCCAGCCGCAGCGGGGCCAGGCCGGCGGAGGATCGGGCCTCGGCGACCGCCAGGAGGCCCCCGGCGACGAACGGCGCGGCGAAGCTGGTGCCGCCGTACGAACGCCATTCGCAGTCGGCGGGGCAGACCGGCATCGGCGGCAGGTCCGGCGCCGAGGCCAGCATCGCCAGGTCCGGGAGCCGTCGCCCCGGGAAAACCTGGCTGGTTCCGCCGCCGCCGGCGCTGCGTTCCTGGGTGTTCCGCCAGACCTCGCGGGCGCCGTTGCTGCCGCCCACCGCCAGCACGAACGGAGACGACGCCGGGTAGGCCACCGCCGGTGACGCGTCGCCCGGCGCGCACGCGGTCGACCCCCGGTCCCCGGTCGCCGCGACCACCATCACCCCGGCCGCCACCGCCGCGGCGAGCACGTACTCCGCCAGGTCTCGTTCCGCCGCCGACACCGTCCGTTCGCAGTACACGATCGACGTGCTGATCACCTGGGGCAGACCGGCCGGATCGGTCAGCGCGGTCTCCAGCGGATCGCCCACCCAGTCGGCGTCCGACGATCCGACCAGGGTGACCGTGCCGAGCGCGGGCAACGCCAGGGTGATGGCGGCCAGGTCGGTCTGGGCCTCCGCGGACCCCGCCACGGGGCCGGCGCCGACGGCCGGAATCCGGCGCACCTGCACCGGGCCGTGCCCGATGCAGTCCAACCAGGCGTCGAACGCCGCCTGGTCGAACCGGGTCACCTCGATCAGGCTGACCCGGGCGCCGGCGCCGGTGTGCCCGGCCGCGTGCACGACGTCCAGTCCCTGTGCGCTGACCACGTTCTCGCCGGTCTCCCGGGCCTGCGCGCAACCCGGCGCCGACGTCAGGCCGGCCGGGTCGGCGGGAGCGGCCGACGACGACGTCTCGGCTCCCCCGGGCAGTGCCGACGGAAGTGCCAGCACCTCGGTGACCGTCCCCCGCAGGTCGCTCGGCACCGCGGCTCCGCCGGCCGGGACGAGCACCCGCTGTCCGGCCACCGAACTCACGTCCCAGTGGATGCCCTGGGCCGAGGCGGCCCCGAGCGTGGTCCGCCACCGGGCCAACCCGCCGGTGGCCGAGAACTCCAACGACGATGCGCCCAAGCGCGCCGCGAGCCGCTCACGGGAGTCGGACGACGCGCCGAACCGGCTCGCGATGTCGGCCAGGGACAGCGCCGGTTCGCCCTGCGTGGCAGAGCGTTCCAGCCCGGTCTGATCACGGGCGAGCCCGAACACCACCTCGACCGGTTGATCGTCGGGGACGTCCACCGACCCGGCCGGTGGGGCGGCAGTTCGGCGCACCAGGACGATCACGGCCGCGATCACCACGACGACCACCAGCGCCACCCCGCCGGCGATGAGAAGGGACCGCCGCCGGCGCCGGGTGCCGGACCGCGTGTGGGCCACAGCAGGGATTATCCGGGTGAAGCGAGCAGCTGCCGACGTGGGCGCGGACGGGTTCGAACCGCCGACCGCCCGGGTGTAAACCGGGTGCTCTCCCGCTGAGCTACGCGCCCGTCACCGCTCCGTCATGCCCGGGGAGCGGCCGCGAGCCAGTATCCCATCCGGCGGGCCGGCCGCCGACCGAGCGAAGCGCGCCCCCCGATCCCGCCGCCGGCCGGCCCTCAGACCGCGGCGAGCGCCTCGACCGCCCGCTTCCAGGCCGCCTGGTCCCGCGCCTGCCCGGGCGGGTTGACCTCGGCGAAACGGATGATGCCTTCGGCGTCGACCAGGAACGTGCCCCGCAATGCCATGCCGGCCTTGTCGAAGAACACGTCGTAGGCCTGGGCGACCGCGCCGTGCGGCCAGAAGTCCGACAGCAGCGGGAACTGGTAGGCCTGCTGTGCGGCCCACGCCTTCAGCGACTGGGAGGTGTCGGTGGAGATCGCCAACACCTGCACGCCCGCGTCGGTGAAGCTGGACAGGTCGTCCCGCAACTGGCACAGCTCGCCCGTGCACACGCTGGAGAACGCGAACGGGTAGAACACCAGCAGCACCGGCTGTTGCCCGCGGAACGAGGACAACGACACCGGCGCCTTGTTCGCGTCCGGCAGCGTGAAGTCGGGCGCCGCCGTCCCGACCGCCAACCCCTGACCGGTCATCCGCGGCGCACCTTTCCCGAGCGCGGCCGGGCCAGCCGGGCGAGCATCCAGTCCGGGCCGCCGTTGACCGATGTCGTCTGGGCCAGCCCGGCGGTCCGGGTGGCCTCGGCGATCTCGCTCGGCTCGACGTAACCGTCCGCGCCCGTCTTCGGGGTGGCCAGCCAGATCACGCCGTCGTCGGCGAGCAGCGGAACCGCGTTGATCAAGGCGTCGGTCAGGTCGCCGTCGTCCTCGCGCCACCACAGGATCACCGCGTCGAGAACCTCGTCCGACTCGTCGTCCAGCAGGTCGGCGTCGATGATGTCCGCGATCGCGTCCCGCAGGTCGTGGTCGACGTCGTCGTCGTACCCGGACTCCCCCACCGTGTCCCCGGCCGCCAGGCCGAGCCGGGCAGCGGCGGCCACCGCGTACCCTGCGACGTCACTCACCCGTATCGCGTCCCTTCGCGGTCCCGTTTCGAACCGGCGGCAAAGTCCGGTTCCCGTGGAATTCGGGCGCTCTTGCTGTCCCTGGCCGCATACCTTAATTCGATACCCCCGCCATGCCGACAGCGGCACCGCCGACCACGCCACAAATGACTCGTTCCGACGAGCGTCGTCACCCTCTGATGCGGGAGGATGACGGTGCTTGACGGTGCCGACCGGTCGAAGACGCCAGACCCTTCGGCGCACCATGCGGCCTCCGGGCCGCCGAATGCCCTAAGGAGTATGCGTTGACGACAGTGAA
>JBDHZW010000083.1:0-19569 GCA_039812105.1 Nakamurella sp. | reverse complement strand
CGCTGTCCTCGATGAAGTCGCCGAGCTGCGAGTCGCCCTCGTCGCCGATGGTCTGGTCCAGCGAGATCGGCTCCCGGGCGTACTGCTGGATCTCCAGCACCTTGTCCGGGGTGATGTCCATTTCCTTGGCGAGTTCTTCCGGGGTGGGCTCGCGGCCCAGATCCTGCAGCAGCTCCCGCTGGATGCGGCCGAGCTTGTTGATCACCTCGACCATGTGCACCGGGATGCGGATGGTCCGGGCCTGATCGGCCATGGCCCGGGTGATCGCCTGCCGGATCCACCAGGTGGCGTAGGTGGAGAACTTGTAGCCCTTGGTGTAGTCGAACTTCTCCACGGCCCGGATCAGGCCCAGGTTGCCCTCCTGGATCAGGTCCAGGAACGCCATGCCCCGCCCGGTGTAGCGCTTGGCCAGGGAGACGACCAGCCGCAGGTTGGCCTCCAGCAGGTGGTTCTTGGCCCGTTCGCCGTCCCGCTTGATCCACCGCAGGTCACGGCGCATCTGGTTGGGCAGCCGCTCGCCCTGCTCCTCGAACTGCCGCATCCGCTCGGCGGAGTACAGGCCGGCCTCGATCCGCTTGGCGAGGTCGACCTCCTCCTCGGCGTTGAGCAGGGCGACCTTGCCGATCTGCTTGAGGTAGGCGCGGACCGAATCGGCGGACGCGGTGAGCTCGGCGTCCTTGCGGGCCTGCTTGAGCGCCTCGGACTCCTCGTCGTCGTCCCAGGTGAACTCGTCGCCCTCGCCGGGCTTGTCCGGCGCCTCCTTGCCGGCCGGCTTGGGCTTGGCCGTCGCGGCCGCGGGGACGTCGTCGTCGTCCTCATCGCCGTCGTCGACCTCGACGACCGCCACCACCAGCTCGGTGCTCTCGGCCGATTCGTCGCCGCTGTCGTCGCCGTCCTGCTCGACGTCGATCAGGACGACCTCGTCGTCGGTGCCGATGAGGTTCTCGTCGGGAGCCTCGTCGGCCACCTCCGGATCGGTCGACTCCACGATCGGATCCACCACTTTCGGGGCGGATCGGGCGATCGGACCGGGATCCTCCGGAACCGCGTGCCGGGTGTGTGTCGAACTGGGGGAGGTTGCTGCGCCTGCCACTGATGCCCTTTCGCGTCAACGAGCCGCATAGACTGGCGGTCCGCAATCCGCTCACGCCGATGGGCAGCTTGCGCTGAGCCGACGCGATGGATCCGAACCCGAGAACCTTGGTCCTGCCGGAAAGCGACCGCTCCAGTGTAACCGCGCCGGTTCCCGGCCACGACCGAATCGGACGCGCGCCGCACCGGCCGGGCAGCCGCAACCACGGAGCGTCACGGCCGAGGCGGTCAGTCCAGGATCAACGCCTGGGTCGATTCGGCGGGGGATTCCTCCGCCGCGGGCGCCGCCGCCTGGGCCTCGCTGGCGGCCAACGCGGCCCCCACGATGCCCGCGTTGTTGATCAGTTGGGCCACCACCGTCGGCGTCCGGTTGCGCAGCAACGGGACCCACTTCTCCGGCTTCTTGGAGATCCCGCCGCCCAGGATGAACAACTCGGGCCAGAGCAGATTCTCCAGGTGACGCAGGTACTTCGAGGCCCGCTTGGCCCACTGTTCCCAGCTCAGCCCGTCCCGCTCGCGGGCGGAGGCGGCGGCCTTGGTCTCCGCGTCGTGGCCGTCCAGTTCGATGTGCCCGAGTTCGGCGTTGGGCACCAGCTTGCCGTCGTTGACCAGCGCGATCCCGATGCCGGTGCCGAAGGTGACGACGATGACCAGGCCGTGCTTGCCCCGGCCCGCCCCGTAGCGGGCCTCGGCCAGTCCGGCCGCGTCGGCGTCGTTGAGCACGGTCACCGGGCCCGGCAGCTGCTTTTCCATCTCCCCCTGCAGCGAGGTGCCGATCCAGCTCTTGTCCACGTTCGCCGCCGTCTGCACCACGCCGCCGAGGACGACCCCGGGGAAGTCGACGCCGAACGGCCCGCTGTAGTCGAAGTGGGCCGCGACCTGGCCGGCCGTCTGCGCCACCGCCTCCGGGGTGGCCGGCTGCGGAGTCGGCAGCCGGAATCGTTCGCCGACCAGCACGCCGCCGCGCAGGTCGACCACGCCGCCCTTGATGCCGGTGCCACCGATGTCGATGCCGAAAGCGATGTCTGGCTCGTTGCTGGCCACGCGAACTCCTCGCCGATCGGTGTGCCGCCCCGGACTGGGAAGGGCGGCATGGTGCCGAAATCGTACTGATTCGATTCCGAGCGGTCGATTCGGAACGGCCGGTTTCGGCGCGATCAGGTGGCGCAGTTGGCTTCCGGCAGGGCCGGGATCGGCGGAAGCGGCTTCGCGGCCGCGGTCTGCCCCTCGATCACCGCGGGCGGGGTGGCCGCGTCCTGGATCGCCTTGAGCTGGTCGCGGACGTCCTGGCTCACCGAGTCGTAGATGTACCGGGCACCGAGCGCGAGATCCACCGAATCGTCCACCCGGGAATCCACCACCAGTTGGGCGCAGGGCGTCACCAGCAGCACCGTCCGGGCGGCGGCCGCGCCGGCCGGACCGAACCGGATCTGCGCGACGCAGCCGAGGTCGGACGCCGGATAGAGCGGGTCGTTGCCGCTGGCCAGCATGGATTCGAAGCCGGCCGCCCGCAGTTCGTCGGCGACCGCCTTGGCCTGGCCGCGCACGTTGCTGGCATTGAACACGGTCAGCAGGATCGTCGACGGGTTGGCCGGCCGGACGTTCGCCAGGCTCTCGTGGTCGGCGTAGGCGCCCAGCGAGGTGACGATCTGCGGGGTGGTCGAGGTGGGGGTGGCCTCGGTGGTGGTCTCGGTCGCGGTGTCGCCCGACGACGCGGCGGCCGGCGCCGACGATGAGGCAGTGCCGCGGGTGGTCGGCGCGGTCGTCGCCGGCGCCGCCCCTGGAGCGTTGCAGGCGCCGCTGTCGGCCGCGCTCTCCCGTAGGCTCGGGAACCACACGAGCAGGCCGATCACCATCAGCACGATCAGCACGATCAGGATCGGCCAGTATCGACGCCGACGGTAGCGATCCGGGGCGGACGCGAGACTCACCGCTGACTGAACCCTTCTTCTTCGGAATTGCTGCCGACGGACCTGGCGGTCGACCCCCGAACCCGCCCGAGAGGGTGGCCGGTCGTCGCACAGCAGTGGCTGGGGCCATCATGGCCGCCGCGACATGGAACCAGAGTAAAGGCACGCCGTGGGCGTGCTCGGGCCCACACTCGACCAGCGTGCGGGTATCGGCTACTCTGCGCGCGCCGAACCCGACGTCGGGGGTCGACAGCGACCCACGCGGCGGGCGGTGACGGCAGCACCCGGGCTGTGACGGCGACCGCAATGGGCACAAATCGGGGGCCGGATGCGTTACCCGGGTCGCGGTTGACGGAGCAATGAACTGGGGGCTCCCCCGAGGGTGAGGAAGAGAAGAAGATGGCTACCGATTACGACGCGCCACGGCGGAACGAGACCGACGAGACCTCCGAGGATTCACTCGAGGAGCTGAAGGCGCGACGCAACGAGGCGCAGTCCTCGGCGGTCGACGTGGACGAGGGCGACACCGCGGAGAGCTTCGAACTCCCGGGCGCCGACCTGTCCGGTGAGGAACTGACCGTCAAGGTGATCCCCAAACAGGCCGACGAGTTCACCTGCTCGGTCTGCTTCCTGGTGCAGCACCGCAGCCGGCTGGCCACCGACAACGGCGGCCGCCTGATCTGCGTCGATTGCGCCTGACGTCCTCGCTGGACCGATATTGGGACGGAACCGGTGATGGACGACACAGAACTGGCGGCACCCGCCGGGGCGGCGAGCCGGGCTCGCCGCCAGGTCGGTGACTTCCACCGGGCGTACGGGCTGCCCGTCCGGGAGGCGCCGACGGCCGCGGTGGGGCCGGACCAGGTCACGCTGCGCCAGGCGCTGATCGAGGAAGAGGTCCGCGAACTGGCGGAGGCGGCGCAGGCCGGCGACCTGGTCGGCGTCGCCGACGCGCTGGCCGACATCGTGTACGTGGCGTACGGGACGGCCCACGTGTACGGCATCGATCTGGACGCCGTGCTGGACGAGGTGCACTCCTCGAACATGACCAAGCTGGGCGCCGACGGCCGCCCGATCCGGCGCGCCGACGGCAAGGTGCTCAAGGGCCCGGACTACCGCCCGCCGGACATCGCGGCGGTGCTCGGCCGCGGCGCCGGGACGGCCCCCGGGGTTACCCTCGACGGGTCGGATGCGGTGGATTCCAGGCCGCGAACAGGACCGACACCGGCGGCCGACTGACAGGAGGGACGGCCATGGCGGGATCGTTCTCCACCTGGCTGCGCAAGCTCACCCGGGACGACGACGAGGTGGACGCCGACCAGCTCAGCGGCGAGGCCGACGCGTCCGGCGCGGTGCGCGCCCAGATCTGCTGTCAGGGCGAGATGGTCAAGCTGCAGGGCCGGCTGCGGTACGTGGACCTGCGGCCCACCGATTCGTTGGCGACGCTGGTCGCCGAACTCTACGACGGCACCGAAGGCGTGCAGCTGATCTGGTTGGGACGCCGGTCGATCCCGGGCATCGAGCCGGGCCGGACCGTGAAGGTGCGCGGCCGGGTCGCCATCCGGGACGGTCGCAAGGTCATCTACAACCCCGACTACGACCTGCTGCCGGCGCACGCATGATCGGCAGCCGACAACCGCCAGCACTGCCAACTCCGACGTCCCGACGACCCGCTCCCGGCCCGTGCACGCGCAGGGCGGGAGATTGGTGAGCGAACCCGATCCGTCCCACCCGGCCCCCCGCGAACCGGCCGCGCCGGACGGCCACGGCGACGGGGACGGGGAACCCGGCCGACGTCCGATGCCCACCGTCTGGGAACAGATGGGCGGCCCGATGGGCATGGTCGACTCGGGCCTGCCCGTCGTCGTCTTCATCGTGGCCAACACGATCGGCGGGCTGGGCTGGGGCATCGGCGCGGCGGTCGCGGCGGCCGTCGTCATCGCGATCATGCGGATCGCCCGCAAACGCCCGGTCACCCAGGCGATCGGCGGTCTGTTCGGCGTGGGGATCGCCGCCTACATCGCGTATCGGACGGACTCGGCCAAGGGCTACTTCCTGCTCGGCATCTGGAGTTACCTGCTCTACGGGGGCGCGCTGCTGCTGTCGATCGTCGTTCGCTGGCCGCTGGTCGGCGTGCTCTGGGAGTTCATCAACGGGCGCGGGGTGGCCTGGCGCCGGGACCGGGCCCTGGTCCGGCGATACGACTGGGCCACCTTCGTCTGGGTGGTCGTTTTCGCCGTCCGCTACTTGGTGCAGAACTACCTGTACGACACCGACCAGGTGGGCTGGCTGGCCGCCTTCCGGCTGATCATGGGATACCCGCTGTTCATCGTGGCGATCGCGGTCAGCGTGCTGATCGTGGCCCGGGGCAGCTGGCCGGAGGGCTCGTCGTGGCGGCAGCGGGTGCAGCACCTGCGGCAACAGGCGCAGCCGGCCCCGCGGAAGGACCCCATGCCGCCGCCCGGTACGGTCGCTCGCCAAACGGATAATTCGGATGATCCACGCGCGGAGCGATGACAGGGTGGGCCCATGGGGGAGCGCCTGATCGTCTACCGCCGCGACAAGTGCGGATTCTGCTGGGCCCTGGAGCGGCGGCTGCGCGCGGCCGGCGTCGACTACGAGAGCCGTGACATCTGGGCGGATCCGGACGCCGCCGCCTTCGTCCGGTCGGTGAACGGCGGTGCCGAGACCGTGCCGACCGTCGTGCTGGGCGACACCGTCCGGGTCAACCCGAAGCCGGCCGAGGTGCTGCGCGACCTGGGCATCGAGCCGGCGGCCCGCGGGTGGCACCCGTTCCGGTCGCGCTGACCGGGGCGCGGTCGTGGCCGGCGGCCGATCCAGCGGCCGGTCAGCCGCCGATCAGCGCAGCGCCTCCCGGACCTGGCTCTCCACCTCGGTGGAGGCGACGAACAGCAGCTCGTCGCCCGGCTCCAGGGGCTCGTCCGGTTGGGGCACGATCACCCGGCCGCCGCGCAGGATCGTCACCAGCGCCGAGTCCCGGGGCAGCTGCAGGTCACGCACCGGGCGCCCGGCGACGCTGGTGGTCGGCGGCAGGGTGACCTCGACCAGGTTGACCTGACCCTGGCGCAGCGTGAACAGCCGCACCAGGTCGCCGACCGACACCGCCTCCTCGACCAGCGCGGCCAGGATGCGGGGGGTGGACACGGCGACGTCGACGCCCCAGGCGTCGGTGAACAGCCATTCGTTGCGGGGGTCGTTGACCCGGCCGACGACCCGGCCGACCGCGAACTCGGTCTTGGCCAGCAGCGCGACCACCAGATTGACCTTGTCGTCGCCGGTGCAGGCGATGACGACGTCGCAGGTCTGCAGGCCCGCGTCCTCCAGCAGCGCGACCTCGCAGGCGTCGGCCAGCACCCATTCGGCGGCCTCGATCCGGCCCGGTTTGATCGCCTCCGGGTCGCGGTCGATCAGCATGACCTGGTGGCCGTTCTCCACGAGCTCACCGGCGATCGACCGACCGACGGAACCGGCTCCCGCGATGGCGATCCGCATTACAGCCCGTCCACCGGGGAGATGGCGGCCTTGTCGGCCACGTCGTGGATGTCCCGGGACAGCACCGAGGCGTAGATCAGGTCGCCGTCCTGCACCACGGTGTCGGGCGAGGGCAGCAGGCCCCGGCCGAACCGGACGACGAAGGCCGCGTGCACGCCGACCGCGGCGTCCAGCTCGCTCAGTGCCCGGCCGATCCAGTGCCGGTGGTAGGGCAGGTTCACGATCGTCACCGTGCCCGACGGGTCCCGCCACTCGCTGATCAGGCCCTCGGGGATGATCATCCGCAGCAGCCGGTCGGTGGTCCACGGCACGGTCGCCACCGTCGGGATGCCCAGCCGCTCGTAGACCTGCGCGCGTTTGGCGTCGTAGATGCGGGCGACCACCGTCTCGACGTTGAACTGCTCGCGGGCGACCCGGGCGGCGATGATGTTGGAGTTGTCGCCGGAGGACACCGCGGCGAACGCGTGCGCCTCCATGATCCGGGCGGCCAGCATGACGTCCCGGTCGAAACCCATCCCGGTGACCTGCTGCCCGTGGAACTCGGTGCCCAGCCGCCGGAACGACGCCGGATCCCGATCGATCACCGCGACCGAGTGGCCGGCGCGGCCGAGCTGGCGGGCCAGCGACGACCCGACGCGACCACAACCCATGATCACGATGTGCACGTGGGCTGCCCCTTCGCTGATGTGACGATGCGCCGGCCGGACGACGCGGCCCGGGCGGGCAGCGCCGCGCGCTCCGGTCAGGAGCAACCTACAGGCTGGCCGCGACCCGCGTCCGCCGGCTGTACCCCTGGCGGCCTGCCGGCGATGATCCACCGGCCGTAGGCTCCCGCATGTGTCCAAGCTGACCACGGCCGCCAAGCGTTTGCTGGTCGGCCGGCCGTTCCGCAGCGACAAGCTGGCGCACACGCTGCTGCCCAAGCGAATCGCCCTGCCGGTGTTCGCGTCCGACGCGCTGTCCAGCGTGGCCTACGCCCCCCAGGAAATCTTCACCGTGCTGTCGGTGGCCGGGCTCGCCGCCTACGCCTACGCCCCCTGGGTGGCCGGTCTGGTCGCCCTGGTGATGATCGTGGTCGTCGCCTCGTACCGGCAGAACGTGCACGCCTATCCCAGCGGCGGCGGCGACTACGAGGTCGTCACCAAGAATCTCGGCCACACGCCGGGGCTGATCGTGGCCAGCGCCCTGCTGGTCGACTACATCCTGACCGTCGCCGTGTCCACCGCCTCCGGGGTGGCCAACATCGGCTCGGCCATCCCGATCGTGGGCGATCACCCGGTGTGGTTCTCGATGCTGATCATCGTGCTGGTCTGCGCGGCCAACCTGCGCGGCATCCGCGAGTCCGGGTCGGCCTTCGCCATCCCGGTGTACGCGTTCATCGTGTCGATCTTCGCGATGATGCTCACCGGGCTCGGCGAGTTCGTCGCCGGTGCCGACGTGCAGGCGCAGAGCGCGTCGTTCGAGCTGCAGGCCGAGCACGCCCTGACCGGTCTGCCGCTGGTGTTCCTGCTGGCCCGCAGCTTCTCGTCCGGGTCGGCGGCGCTGACCGGGGTGGAGGCCATCTCCAACGGGGTCCCGGCCTTCCGCAAGCCCAAGTCGCGCAACGCCGCGACCACGCTGGCGATGATGGCCGCGCTGTCGGTGAGCATGATGTTCGGGCTGGTGCTGTTGACCCTCTACACCGGCGTGCAGTACGCGGACGACCCGGCCACCCAGCTGATGGGCGCCCCGGACGGCTACTACCAGAAGACGCTCATCGCGCAGATCGCCGAGACCGTCTTCGCCGGCTTCCCGCTCGGCTTCTACGTCGTCTCGTTCACCACCGGGCTGATCCTGGTGCTGGCCTGCAACACCGCGTTCAACGGCTTTCCGGTGCTCGGCTCGATCCTGGCCCAGGACCGGTTCCTGCCCCGCCAGCTGCACACCCGCGGCGACCGGCTGGCGTTCTCCAACGGCATCGTGTTCCTGGCCGTCATCGCGCTGATCCTGATCATCGCGTTCCAGGCCGACGTCACCGCGCTGATCCAGCTGTACATCGTCGGGGTGTTCGTCTCGTTCACGTTCTCCCAGCTGGGCATGATCAAGCACTGGAACAAGCTGTTGCGGGTCGAGCAGGACGGCGCGGTGCGGCGCCGGTACCGCCGCTCGCAGACGATCAACGCGATCGGCTTCTGCTTCACCGGCGTCGTGCTGGTCATCGTGCTGATCACCAAGTTCCTGGCCGGCGCGTGGATCGCCATCCTGGCCATGGCGATCATCTTCGTGACCATGCGGGCCATCCGCCGGCATTACGAGCGGGTGGCCCGGGAGATCGCCGCCGACGAGGACGACATGGTGCTGCCCAGCCGGGTGCACGCGATCGTGCTGGTGTCCAAGCTGCACCTGCCGACCATGCGGGCGCTGGCCTTCGCCCGGGCCACCCGGCCGGACACGCTGGAGGCGGTCACCGTCAACGTCGACCCGGAGGACACCGCCGACCTGGCCCGCGAATGGGAGGACCGGCAGATCCCGGTCGCGCTCAAGGTGATCGACTCGCCGTTCCGGGAGATCACCAAGCCGGTGCTGGACTACGTCCGCCGCGCCCGCAAGAGCTCGCCGCGGGACGTGGTGACGGTGTTCATTCCCGAGTACGTGGTCGGCCACTGGTGGGAGCACATCCTGCACAACCAGTCCGCGCTGCGGCTCAAGGGTCGGCTGCTGTTCACCCCCGGCGTCATGGTCACCTCGGTGCCCTGGCAGCTCTCGTCGTCGGAGGCGCTGGACGAGCGGATCCGGCTGCGCGCCGAACGCACCCCCTACATCCGGGGCCGCAAGCCCGGCTCGCTCATCCCGCCGGACGGGGCCAGCGAGACCGGCTCGTTCGGGGTCCGCTACGGGGATGAGTAGACCGGGATGATCGGGCAACCTCCGACCGCCGACGATCTGGCGCCCGGGATCGAGGTCGAGGTGGACGTCGGAGCGGTCGCGCACGGTGGTCACTGCGTCGCCCGGTACGACGGGCGGGTGATCTTCGTCCGGCTGGCGCTGCCGGGGGAGCGGGTCCGGGTGCGGATCACGCAGGCCCGGCCGGGTTCGTTCTGTCGCGGCGAGGCGGTCGCGGTCCTGTCCGCCGACCCTCGCCGGATCGAGCCGCCGTGCTCCCATTTCGGGCCCGGCGGGTGCGGGGGCTGCGACTTCCAGCACGCCGCTGCCTCGCGGCAACGGGAACTGAAGGCGGCGGTGGTGGCCGAGCAGCTGCGGCGGCTGGCCGGGCTCGACCTGTCGGTGACGGTCGAGGAACTGCCGGGCGGCGGGTTCGGTTGGCGGGGCCGGGTGCGCTGGGCGCTGGACGAGCAGGGCCGGATCGGGCCCCGCGGGGTGCGGTCGCACCGGGTCGTCGCGGTCAGCGGGCGGCGGCCATGCCTGATCGCCACGCCGGAGATCACCGCGGCCGCCGACGTGCTGGACGTGCCGCCGACCGCCCGGGCCGGGCGCCGCCCCCCGCGGCGGGGCCGGCGGGCCGGAAGTGAGCTGCCCGAGGTGGTGCTCGCCCAGGCCGCCGACCGGTCGGTGACGGCCGGCTGGCCGGGGCCGGCCGCCCCGGAGAGCCCGGTGCTGACCGAGCACGCCGCCGGCCGGGACTTCGTGGTGGCCGCCGACGGGTTCTGGCAGCCGCACCTGGCCGCCGCCGATGTGCTCGCCGGCGCGGTGCGGGATGCCCTGGTCGGCGTCGAGGTGACCGGTCGGGTCGGCTGGGACCTGTACGGCGGGGTGGGCCTGTTCGCCGAGGTGCTGGCGCTCGCGGTGGGCGACGGCGGGACGGTCGTGTGCGTGGAGTCCGACGAGCGGGCCGCCGCGCTGGCCGTCGACAACCTGGCTCGCCACCCGGGGGCGGCGGTGCGCCGCGGGGTGGTGGAGCGGGTGCTGCCCGACCTCGAGGTCGAGCCGGCCGCGGTGGTGCTCGACCCGCCGCGCAGCGGCGCCGGCCCGGCGGTCTGCGCAGCCCTGGCCGCGCGTCGTCCGGACGTCATCGTCTACGTCGCGTGCGACCCGGCGGCGCTGGGCCGGGACACCGCCGCGCTGCTGGCCGGCGGGTACCGGCTCGACTCGTTGCGGGCGTTCGACACCTTCCCGCAGACGCACCACGTGGAGTGTGTGGCCCGGTTCGTGCCCGTCGACTGATCTCGGCCGGCCGGACCGGCTCGGTCCGAACGGGATGTATTCGCAACGCGCATTCGACGCTCTTCCGTTCGTTGCGAACACTTGCCGTGCCCGTCGTCGAGGAGTTTTGTATGTCCATGTCAGCGGATGTCCGACCGGTCGATGTCGCCGTCACCCTTCCGGGAACGAATTCGACGACGACGCTTACGCTTGGTAGCGAACCGGCGGTGGTCGACGTGATGTTCCCGCTCATCGACGACGAGGAGTGGCCGCCCTACCCGGCGGAGAACGTCGACGCGGTGCTCATCGCGCACGACCTGGCCGAGATCGTCGGGGTGCCCTGGTTCGTCACGAACCTGTCCCGCGGCGACATCGTGCGGGTGCACCACGACGGGATCGGTTACGTCGGCGGGGTGATCGTCAGCCGCGGTGGGCACTCGACGCTGCACGTGATGGCCGCCTCCGACGACGAACTCGCCCCCGTCGTCCGCGACCTGACCGGGCTGGGCGCCGACGTGCGCAGCGGCCTGGAGCCGCCGATGCTGGCCGTGGACGTCCCCGAGAGCGTGTCGCTGAACGTCGCGGTGCGCATCCTGACCGCCGCCGAGTCCATGACCTGCGCGTTCACCGTCGCCTGCAACCAGCACCGGGCCCGTTCCGCCTGCGCCTGACCATCCTCGCCCCGCGCCCCGCGCGCTAACCGCCGTCCGCCGCTCGCCGTCCCCGCTTCTCCTGACCGCGCGGATGAAGTCGTCAACAACATTCACACGTGTCACATTCGGTGGGGTTTCGTCCGCGCCGGCGTAGATGATCCGCGCGGGGAGGGGCCGCGCCGGGGTCAGGCCGAGGCCGGCCGGCGTTGGTGGGCCAGCAGGTCGGCGGGGCGGTCGGTGATGATCCCGTCCACCCCCGCGCCGGCCAGGGCGTCCCATTCCCGCGGGTCGTTCGACGTCCAGCAGGCCACCCCGACGCCCGCCCGGTGCAGCTCGGTCACCACCGCCGGCCGGCCGAGCAGCGCCCCGGCGGTCGGGTTGTAGTAGTGCGCCCCCAGGTCGCGGCAGCGCGCCACCGGGTCCGCGTCCAGCGCGTTCACCAGCAGGCCGAACGGGCGGTCCGGCACCGCCCGGTGCAGTTCGCGCAGCACCTCCACCTCGAACGACTGCAGCAACACCCGGTCCGCCGCGTCGGCCTCGTCGATCGCCGCCAGCACGGCCCGGATCTGCGCGCTGGTGTGGTAGCCCTTCAGTTCCAGCAGCAGCGCCCGGGTCGGCGCCAGCATCGCCAGCAGCTCGGACAGCCGCGGCACCCAGACCCCGGGGAAGCCGCGGACGGTCAGCGCGGCCACGTCCCGCATCCGGGCCGCCCGCACCGGGCCGCGCCCCGATGTGGTCCGGTTCAGGTCCCGGTCGTGCAGCAGCACCGGTACCCCGTCCGCGGTCGGCTGGGTGTCGGCCTCCACCCACGTCGCGCCCGCGTGCCAGGCCGCCAGGAACGACGTCAGCGTGTTCTCCGGCAGGCGTGCGCTCGCCCCCCGGTGTCCGATCACCTGGGGACGCCCACCGTCGGCGCGCAGCGTCACCGATGCGGCCACCGGATCGGGTGATATCGCGTCCACGCGCGGAACTTACCGTGAACGGGCCAACTCGGACACCCGCCCGCGCGTCCACGACACGTGCCGCGCGTCGTCGGCCACGCCACCTGGCGGTACGGTCAGGTGAATCCAGGGCGGGACAGGTCAGGACAGGGAGGCGCCGGTGACACAGCAGGGTCGCCCCGAGGCGTCGGGCGAACGCCCGCCGGTCGAGTTGCGTCACCTGTCGCCGGCCCGGTTGCGGACCATGAGCCCCGAGGAGCTGGCCGACCTTGCGGCGGGCATCCGGCACCTGCTGGTCGACCAGACCTCCAAACGGGGCGGCCACCTCGGGCCGAACCTGGGCATCGTCGAGCTGACCATCGCGCTGCACATGGTCTTCGACTCGCCCCGTGACCCCATCCTGTTCGACACCGGTCACCAGGCGTACGTGCACAAGATCCTCACCGGCCGGGCCGACCGGTTCGACACGCTGCGCACCCGCGGGGGGCTGTCCGGCTACCCGAACCGGGCCGAGTCGGAGCACGACTGGATCGAGAATTCGCACGCCTCCACCTCGCTGTCCTACGCCGACGGGTTGGCCAAGGCGATCTCGCTGCGCGGCGAGACCGACCGGACCGTGGTGGCGGTCATCGGCGACGGGGCGCTGACCGGCGGCATGGCCTGGGAGGCGCTGAACAACATCGCCGCCGCCGACCGGCCGATGGTGATCGTGCTGAACGACAACGGCCGCTCCTACGCGCCGACCACCGGCGGCATGGCGCAGCGGATGGCGGCCATCCGGCTGCGGCCTGGCTACGAGCGGATGCTCGGCCGGGTCAAGCACACCCTGCCGCGGGCGCCGGTCGTCGGCCGCCCGCTCTACGCGGCGTTGCACGCGGCGAAATCGGCGGTCAAGGACTGGTTCGTGCCGCAGACGATGTTCGCCGACCTGGGGCTCAAGTACGTCGGTCCGGTCGACGGGCACGACGTGGACGCGCTGGCCACCGCCCTGCGCGGCGCGCGCAACTTCCGCGGCCCGGTCGTCGTGCACTGTGTCACCCGCAAGGGCGAGGGCTACAGGCCGGCCGAGACCGACGAGGCCGAGCAGATGCACTCGCCGCCGGCGTTCGACCCGGCCACCGGCAAGCCGGTCGCCGCGACCACCACCACCTGGACGCACGTGTTCGGCCGGGAGATGGTCCTGGCCGGCGCCGAACGGCCCGACGTCGTCGCGATCACCGCCGCGATGTGCGGGCCGACCGGGCTGACCCCGTTCGGCACCGCCTTCCCGGACCGGATCTTCGACGTCGGCATCGCCGAGCAACACGCGCTGACCTCGGCGGCCGGCCTGGCCATGGGCGGGATGCACCCGGTCGTCGCGGTGTACGCCACCTTCCTGAACCGGGCCTTCGACCAGTTGCTGATGGACTGCGCGCTGCACCGGCTGGGCGTCACCGTCGTGCTGGACCGGGCCGGCGTCACCGGCGAGGACGGGCCCAGCCACCACGGCATGTGGGACATGTCGCTGGCGGCGATCGTGCCCGGGCTGCGGATGGCCGCCCCCCGCGACGCGGCCACGCTGGCCGAGGAGCTGTCCGAGGCGCTCGACGTCACCGACGGGCCGACCGTCCTGCGCTTCCCGAAGGGCGCGGTGCCCGCGACGGTGCCCGCCGTGCGTCGGGTCTTGGGCGAGAACGGCGTCGGGGTGGACATTCTCGCCGAGCCGCCGGCCGGCCAGGACCGCGACGTGCTGCTGCTGGCGGTCGGCGCGTTCGGTGCGATGGCCGTCGAGGCGGCCCGGCTGCTGGCCGCCCAGGGCATCGGCGTGACCGTCGTCGACCCGCGCTGGGCGCTGCCGGTGCCGGCCGAGATCGACGCGCTGGCCGCCGAGCACCGGCTGGTGGTCACCGTCGAGGACGGCGGCCGGTCCGGGGGCGTGGGCGCCGCGGTGAGCGACCGGCTGTCCGGCACGGGCGTTCCGGTCACCGTGCTGGCGCTGCCCCAGGAGTTCCTCGAACCGGGCCCGCGCGGCGAACTGCTCGCCGATCTGGGCCTGACCGGGCAGGCCGTGGCCCGCGGCATCACCGAGCTGATCGCCCGCACCACCGACGTGACGCGCGCCGTGGTCTCGGGCAGCGGGCCCGAGCCCGCCGAACGCTGAACGCACGAGAGCAACAGGGGTAGGGAGCATGCGGGTCCTGGTGGTCGAGGACGCCCGGCGGCTGGCGGACGCCATCGCCCGCGGGCTGCGGGCCGAGGGCATGGCGGTCGACGTCGCCTACGACGGCGTCGAGGGGCATCAGAAGTCGATGCTGACCCGGTACGACGTCGTCGTGCTCGACCGCGACCTGCCGGAGATGCACGGCGACGACGTGCTCACCGAGATTGTCGCCGCCTCGGACACCACCCGGGTGCTGATGCTGACCGCGTCGTCCGGGGTCGAGGACCGGGTCGACGGGCTGTCCCTGGGCGCCGACGACTACCTGACCAAGCCGTTCGCCTTCCCCGAACTCGTCGCCCGGATCCGGGCGCTCGGCCGCCGGTCCTCGCCGGCCGTCCCGCCGGTGCTCAGGGCCGGCGACCTGGAACTCGACCCGGGCAAGCGCACCGTGACCCGCTCGGGCAAGCCGCTGGAGCTGACCCGCAAGGAGTTCGGCGTGCTGGAGGTGCTGATGGCCGCCGGCGGATCGGTGGTGTCCAGCGAGGAGTTGCTCGAGCGGGTGTGGGACGAGAACGCCGACCCGTTCACCACCACCGTGCGGGTCACCATGATGACCTTGCGCCGCAAGCTCGGCGATCCGGGCATCATCGACACCGTGGTGGGCTCCGGGTACCGCGTGGCCGCCGGCTGACCTGGGGACGGGCGGCAACGGTGAGCCAGACCGGACATGCCCGTCCGGCCCGTCGTCGTGGCCCGATCGACCAGCGGCAGAGCCTGCGGCTGCGGCTGACCCTGCTGTCCACGGCGCTGCTGGCCCTGTTCGGGGCGCTGCTGCTGGCGCTGGCCTACCTGCTGGTGGGTCGGGTGGTGGCGGCCCTGCCGCAGTTCCCCCCGGGGACGATGGTGCAGGTCGGCGATCAGTTGATGGACGCGTCGGCGGCGGCCGCGGAGATCGCCGGGCAGGGCCGGCGCACCGTGCTGATCGTCGGCCTGATCGCGTTCCCCATTCAGGTGCTGGCCGGGGCGCTGCTGTCCTGGCTGCTGATCGGGCGTGCCCTGCGCCCGCTGTTCACCCTCACCCGCACCGCCCGGGTGCTGTCCGAGTCGTCCCTGGACCGGCGGATCCGGCTGCCCGGACCCCGGGACGAGGTGGCCGACCTAGCCGACACCTTCGACGAGATGCTGGACCGGCTGCAGGCCGCGTTCGACGCCGAACGGCGGTTCGTCGCCAACGCCTCGCACGAGCTGCGCACGCCGTTGTCGGTGATCCGCACCGAGGTCGAGGTCACCCTGGCCAACCGGGACGCGACCGACGCCGAACTCCGAGACATGGGCGCGGTGGTGCTGGAGGCCACCGACGGCGCGAACCGGCTGCTCACCTCGCTGCTCGTGCTGGCCCGAACCCAGGCCCGGGGGGTGTCGGTGCTGCAGCCGGTCGACCTGGCCGACCTGGTCGAGCCCACCGTGCAGGTCAATCAGGCGGACATCGCGGAACGGGGGCTGTCGGTGACGGTGCGCCGCGAGCCGGCGGTGGTGGACGGTGACCCGGCCCTGCTGGGCCGACTGGTCGGAAATCTGGTGGAGAATGCGGTGCGGCACAACGTGTCCGGCGGGTGGATCACCGTCTCCACGGACCTCTCGGGGGCCGATGCGGTGCTGGAGGTGGCCTCGTCCGGCCCGGTGATCGACGAGCGGACGGTCGGCGAGCTGTTCGAGCCGTTCCGGCAGGGCCGCCGGCCCCGCACCGGGCAACGGGGCACCGGGTTGGGGCTGTCCATCGTGCGGGCGGTGGTGGCCGCGCACCGAGGCACGGTCGACGCCTCGCCGGTGCCCGGCGGAGGATTGCGGGTGCGGGTGGCCCTGCCGGCCGGCGGATCACCGGACACGGCGGAGGGTGGGTAGGACGTGCTGCTGACCAGGGCGGTCGCCGAGGGCATCCGGGACGGGTCGGTGACCGCGGTGTTCCGCCGGTGGGACGCCCCGCGGGTTCGGGTGGGCGGCACCCAACGCACCGTGGCCGGGGTCGTCCGGTTCACCTCGCTGGAGCGGGTCGAGGACTCGTCGTTGACCGAGAACGACGCCCACGGGGCCGGGATGGCGTCGCTGGATGCGCTGCGCGCGGCCAACCGGCGGGGCCGGGGATCGCAGTTGTACCGGATCGGCGTCGCCTTCGACCGGCCGGACGAGCGGGTCGCGCTGCGCTCCACCGCGCCGTCGCCGTCCGAGATCGCGGACATCGCCACCGCTCTGGACCGGATGGACCGCGGCCGGCGCACCGGGCCCTGGACGCGGACGATCCTGCGGCTGATCGAGGCCAACCCGGCCGTCCGGGCGCCCGACCTGGCCGCCTCGCTGGGCCGGGAGACCAAGCCGTTCAAGCTGGACGTGCGCAAGCTCAAGGAACTCGGCCTGACCCACAGCCTCGACGTGGGGTACGAGCTCTCCGCCCGCGGTCGGGCGTTCCTGGACGCCGACCACCCGCACGACCCATGTTGATCATGCAGGACACGCCCTTATCCGGCGGCGGAAAGGGCGTGTCCTGCATGATCAACTGCGGGTGAGGGCGGCGGTCAGCGGCGGACCACCACCGGGTTGCTGGTGCTGCCGGCGATGTTGGCGGTGTCCGACGGGACGTAGGTGGCGGTGTAGGAGTGCTGGCCCCGGGCCGGGCGGGGGGCCAGGAAGACGAACACGCCATAGTTCTGCACCGCGGTCGACCCGACCGACGTCCCGTTGTCCCGGATCTCGACCGTGCCGCGGGCCGGCTGGCCGTTGTTCAGGCCCACCGCGCCGATCAGCACGGTGCCCAGGAAAGGCAGCACCAGGGCGGGCGCCAGCACCGTCACCGATCCGGCCTTGGCCACGGTGATCGTCACCGGGGCCGAGTCGGCGGCCGGGGCGGTGCCGTCGCCGGCGTAGTGGGCGACGACCTGGTAGGTGCCGGCCGGGATGTCCGAGGGCAACGGGTACGTGGCGGTGCCGTTCGTCAGCGTGGCCTCGCCGTGGATCGCCGTGCCGCCGGTGAAGGTGACCGTGCCGGTCGGGTTGCCGGTCGACGACGTGACCGCGGCGGTCAGCGTGATCGGGTTGGCCGCCCCGTACACCTGCGAGGTCGGGTTCGCGGTCAGGGTCACCGACGACGTGGCGGTGATGGTCAGCGGGATGGTCACCTTGGTGCCCGACGGCCCTGCGGTCAGCAGCAGGTTCCAGGTACCGGCCGCGATGTGCGCCGGCACCGGGAAGTCGACGTGCGCGGCACCGCCGGCGACCGAGAACGCCGCCTTGGCGGCAGGATCGCCTCCGCTGGCCGGCACCAGCACGGCGTCCAGGCTCGTGTTCGCCGGGGATCCGAGACTGGTCAGGTCCAACTTGCTTACGTCGAAGCTCACCGTGCTCCCGGCCGCCACCGGGGAGGTCGGCTGCCCGGTCACCGCGACCGCGTGCCGGGCGAAGTTCGGTGAGAGCCCTTGATGGTCGTCCAGGTACGCGATCCAGGCGTCCCGATCGATCAGGCCGGAGTCCTTGGTGTTGGTGCCCTGGGCGATGACGCGGAAGTTGTCTCCGCCGGCCAGCAGGAACGAGAAGGTGCCGATTCGGTAGTCGGCCGTCGGATCAAGCGGCTTTCCGTCGACCGTCACCGAGGTGATGTGGTGATTCTGCTGGGCCTTCGGGTCGTAGGTGTAGGTGACATTCTTGGACAGGCCCAGTTGCAGGTACGGACGGGTCGGGACATTCCCGTTGGCATCGAGCTGCCATTGCTGCTCCAGCATGGTCTTGACCTGCGCGCCGGTCAGGGTTGTGGTGCCCAGGTTGTTCACGAATGGCAGGACCCCGTTCGCTTCGGCGTAGGTGATCACTCCGTCGGGGGCATAGCAGAGGTCGGCCCGCAGGCCGCCGGGGTTGACGACCGCGATCTGGGCGCCGCCGACCTCGGGTTCGCTGAGCCTGTCGAGCAGGGCGCTCGCGACCAGATTGCCGAGTGTGGACTCCGATGCGCGATCGTCGCGGGCAACGCCGGTGGTGGAACAGACCGACGACGTCGTGTCCGCTGGAAGCGTGGCGGTGGTGATGTCGGTGGTGACGGATCCCACCGGATCGTTTCCGATGGTCTCCGCATACTTCAGGGCGGCGGTGACTGTCTTGTCGATCGCCTTGACCCGTGGATAGGTGTCGATGAGGGTCTGATCGGCGTCGGTGGTCCGCGGCTGATTGGCCACCGTGGAGTCCAGTACCGACTTGCTGGTCGGGTCGATACTGAGCGTAATGTGCCCGACATTCGCACCGTAGCTTCCGGTCTGGATGATCGGCCGGGTCTTGCCCGCGTTCCCCGGCCATGGCGCCTCGTAAGCGTAGGCCTGGTGGGTGTGGCCGGTGACGATCGCGGCCACCTTGGGCGAGACGTCATTGACGATCTCGGCGAAAGCCGGGCCCACCGCGACGTTCTGCTCCAGTGTCTTGGAGCCGTCCGGGGCACCCTCGTGGAACGAGGCCACCAGAACGTCCGCCTCGCCGTTGCTCGGGTCGCCGTCGGTGAGTTCGTCGGCGACGCGGTTCACCGCATCGACCGGATCGCCGAAGTCGAGCGTGGCCACGCCGGCCGGCGACACCAATGTTGGGGTCTCCACGGTCACCGCGCCGATGACGCCGACGCGGACGCCGGCCACGTCGTACACGTGATACTCCGGCAGCGCCGGCGTGGTGGTGCCGGCCTCGTAGACGTTGGCGCCCAAATAGTCCCATGTGGCGTTGGTGCCGCCGGCGATAACCCTGTTGCGCAGGTCTTCCCAGCCCTGGTCGAATTCGTGGTTGCCCACCGCGGAGACGTTCAGACCCAGTTCGTTCATCACGTCGATCGTCGGCTGGTCCTTCGCCACCGCCGACGCGAACAGGGATGCGCCGATGAAATCGCCGGCTCCGACCAACAAGGTGTTCGCGCCGTTGGCGCCGTCCGCCGCCCGCAGCTGTTCGACAGTGCCGGCGAATTTGACCGTATTGGTGTCGATCCGGCCGTGGAAGTCGTTGATGGTGAGCAGGTTCAGGGTGACCGGGTCGTCCGCGTGAGCGGGCGGCGACACGGCGATCAACTGGCCGAGAACCAACACGGTCGCCGTCCCGGCCGCCGCTGCCCGCCGCTTCCACCGCCGCATGACTCACCCTCTGTCCGGTTGCCCATCGTCCGG
>JBDHZW010000082.1:0-20230 GCA_039812105.1 Nakamurella sp. | reverse complement strand
CTGGTGCCGACCATGGGTGCCCTGCACGAGGGTCACCTGGAGCTGGCCCGCACGGCTCGGGCCGAGAACGACGTCGTGGTGATGTCGATCTTCGTCAACCCGACCCAGTTCAACGACCCGAACGACCTGGCCGCCTACCCCCGGGACGAGCAGCGGGACGCCGACCTGGCCGCGTCCGCCGGGGTCGACCTGCTGTTCGCGCCGCCGGTGCAGGAGGTCTACCCGCCGGGGTTCACCGCCACCGTCACCCTGCACGGCGCGATCGTCGAACGGCTGGAGGGCGCGCACCGCGGCGTCGGGCACTTCCAGGGGGTGACCACCGTCGTGGCCAAGCTGTTCGGGATGGCCTCGCCGGACCGGGCCTATTTCGGGCAGAAGGACGCCCAGCAGGTGCGGGTGGTCCGGGCCATGGTGGCCGACCTGAACATCCCCGTCCAGATCGTCGTCGTGCCCACCGTCCGGGAGCGCGACGGGCTGGCCATGTCCAGCCGCAACCGCCGGCTCAGCCCGTTCGACCGGGCCCGGGCCGTGCACGTCTCGGAGGCGCTGCGGACGGCCGAGCTGGCCGTCGCCGGGGGCATCGTGGACGCCGGGTCGCTGCTGGCTTTGTCTCGCAAGGTGCTGTCGGACAACGCGATCGACGTCGAGTACCTGGAACTGGTGGACGCCGACACGCTGCTGCCGATCCCGGTGCTGGTGTCCGGCCCGGCGATCCTGGCCACCGCCGTGATGATCGGCGGGGTCCGGCTGATCGACAACGTCGTCCTGCACCTGCCGCACTGACCGACCCCCTGGACCCGCGCTCACCGGCCGTCCTGCTTGCTGCCGCCCCGCTTCCGCCCCGCCCCTGCGCTGCCGCCGCGCCCCCTTGCGCTGCCGCCGCGCAAGCTGCGCTGCCGCCCCGGCCCTGCGCTGATCCAAGTCCCATTTCCGGCCGGATTCGATCGTTTCAAATGGGACTTGGATCAGCGCACGGGGCCGGGGGCCGGGCCGGAATTCGGATGATCACCCTTTCGATGTAGTGCCAGGTCCATTCCGTCCCGCGGCGCCATCCGGTGGACTCGGGGTGGGTCGCTGGACGAGGGAGTGCCGGGTGCGGGTGAGACGGATGGTCGCGCTGGGCGGTGCGCTGCTGGTGCTGGCCGGGTGCACCGCCGGTGGCGGGACCGGTGAGTCGTCGTCGGGGCCGAGTCCGGCGGCAGCGAACGGGTCGGCGAGCGCGGCGGCCCCCGCCGACCCGGCGTTGGCCGCGGAGGTGATGGACGTCGTCGACACTTTCAAGGAGCAGAACCACCTGCGGGCGGTGCTGGTCAAGGTCACCCGGGGCGACGACACCATCGTCGAGCAGGCGGTGGGCGAGTCGATGACGGGGGTGCCGGCCACCACCGACATGTACTTCCGCAACGGCGCGGTCGCGATCTCCTACATGTCGACGCTGCTGCTGATCCTGGTCGACGAGGGCACGGTGAGCCTGGACGACAAGGTGTCCACCTGGCTGCCGGACATCCCGCACGCCGACCAGGTGACGCTCGGCCAGCTGGCCCAGATGACTTCGGGCTACGTCGATTTCGAGGCGACCCCGGAGCTGACGGCGCAGCTGTACGCGAACCCGTTCAAGCAGTGGACGCCACAGGAGCAGCTGGCCCTGGCCGTGAACCAACCGCTCTGGTACGCCCCGGGTACGAATTGGAACTACGCGCACACCAACTACGTCATCCTCGGCCAGGCCCTGGAGAAGATCACCAGGAAACCGCTGGACCAGGAGCTGCGGGAAAGGGTGCTCACCCCACTGGGCCTGGACGGCACGTCGGGCAACGACGGCACCCCGGCGATCCCGGAGCCGGCGCTGCACGCGTTCACCTCCGAACGGCGGCAGACGCTGGACGTGCCGGCGAGCGCCCCGTTCTACGAGGAGTCGACCTACTGGAATCCGTCGTGGACGCTGGCCCAGGGCGCGATCCAGACCACCGACCTGGACGACCTGGCCGCCACCGGGCGGCTGATCGGCTCCGGCAAGCTGCTGACCCCGGAGTCGTACCAGAAGTTCGTGACGACGGACCTGCGCGGCAAGACCACCGCGGTGCCCAACTGCCCGGACTGCATCCCGCAGAGTGTCGGCTACAGCTACGGTCTGGGCATCGTGACCAGCGGCGACTGGGTGCTGCAGAATCCGATGTTCGCCGGTGAGTCCGCGGTGTTCGCGTACCTGCCGGCGCAGGACGTGGTCGTCGCGGTGGCGGTGACGTACCAACCGGAGGCGTTCGACCCGACCACCGGCAACTACACCAACCAGGCCGACCAGCTCTGGCGGGAGATCGCGGCGAAGGTCGTGCCGGACAACCCACCGCCGATCAAGAAGGGTTGACCGTGGCCACCACCACCGACGACCCCGCCGGCCCCGCCGTCGACACCCGCCGCGCGACCGATCGGACCGCGGTCTGGCTGCTGGCGGCCACGCCGCTGGTGCTGCTGGTCACCCACTACGTTGCGGTGATCCCGCACGAGTTCGCCCACTCGATCATGGCCTGGCTGCTCGGCATCAAGCCGGAACCGGGCAACATCACCTGGGGCGGAACTAGTCTCGGAAACGTTCTGCTGCTGTGGGACATCGACGAGAACGTCGACTACACGGCAGCATTGGCCGCCGGACGGGGCGCCGCCGTCGCCGTGGTCGCGTTCGCCGGCCCGGGCCTGGCCAACGGCGGCCTCTACCTGCTGTCGCGGTGGCTCATCACGCGACCGTGGTTCGCCACCCGCCCGGTGGCCGGCTACGTCCTGTTCTGGTTCCTGTTCATGAACCTGGTCAACCTGTACTGCTACGTGCCGCTGCGCACCTTCGCCGACGACGGCGACGTGCACCATTTCCTGCTCGGAACCGGCCTGTCGCCCTGGTGGGTGTACGGCGTCGGCGGGGCGTTGGTGCTGTGGGCGACCGTGGACTGTTACCGTCGGGTCCTCCCGCGCACGGTGCGGATGTGCCGGTTCGACACGCCGGTGCTGCGGGCCACGCTGTTGATCGTCGCCACCCTGCTGATGTTCGGCTACTACGCGATGCCGGCGTTCGAGGAGTCGGACCCGGTGTCACTGTTCATGGCCGGAACCTCGGTCCTGCTGATCCCGGTCGTGCTCGTGGCGAGTTGGCGACGGGTCGTCGACCGCCGGTCTGGAGAGGAAAGAGTATGAAACGCATCAGGCTTGCCGCCGCCCTGGCGGTGGCCGGGACGGTCGCCCTGACCGGCTGCACCTCCTCGAACGACTCGCCGGCGACGACGGCCGGCGCCGCGAACGCGGCCGCGTCCGGATCGGCCAGCGCCTCGCCCGGCGCCGAACCGGCCTACGTCGCCACGGTTTCCGACTCCGTGCGCAAGACCATGCAGGAGAACGTGATTCCGGGTGCGGTGGTGCTGATCTCCTCGCCCGACCAGGGCGACTGGACCGGCGCGTTCGGCACCCGCACCTGGGGTACCGACGAGCCCATCCAGGTCGCCGACCATTTCCGGATCGGCAGCAACACCAAGACGATGACGTCCACGGTGATCCTGCAGCTGGCCCAGGAGGGCAAGCTCGCGCTGGACGACCCGATCGGCAAGTACATCCCGAACGTGCCGAACGGCGACACGATCACCATCGCCCAGCTTTCGGAGATGCGCAGCGGCCTGTACAGCTACTCCTTCGACACCACCTTCAACAACACCCTGGACCAGCAGCCGCAGAAGGTCTGGACGCCCCAGGAACTGGTGGACATCGCCTTCGCCCACCCGGTGAATTCGCCACCCGGGCAGGAGTTCGACTACAGCAACACCAACATCATCCTGCTCGGCATGGTCATCGAGAAGCTGACCGGGATGAGCGCGTCGGAGGCATTCCAGGAGCGGATCTTCACCCCGCTCGGCCTGAAAGACACGTCGCTGCCGCTCAACTCGGACATCCCCAACCCGCACCCGCAGGGCTACTCGTTCGGCAGCAACACCGAGACGATCAACACCTACGCGCTGCCCGAGGCGGACCAGGCGCTCGCGCTGGACGGCAAACTGCTGCCCAACAACGAGACGATGGCCAACCCGTCGTGGGCGTGGACGGCCGGCGGCGCCATCTCCACGGTGCAGGACATGAAGACCTACGTCGAGGCGATGGTCGACGGCGGCCTGCTCGACGCCGCCATGCAGAAGACCAGAATGGACAGCATCGTGCCGTCCGGCGCCGAGAGCACGGCCGGTTACGGGCTGGGCATCGCCCAGTTCGACAAGCTGTACGGGCACGACGGACAGATCCCCGGCTACATGACGTTCATGGGCCACGATCCGGATTCCGGCCTGACCATCGTCATCGCCACCAACCTGGCGACCGTCCCGAACGGTGAGGGTTCCGCGTTGGCCATTCTCAAGGGCATCCTGCCGACCTTCTATCCGAACATGGTCATCCCGGGCGACCCGGCCGCGGCCCCCGCGGCACCGTCGGGTTCCCCGGCGACGACCGGCTCGGGTGGCTGAGATGGCAAGGAGGGCGCGCCGCGGAGGTGTCGTGATCGCGCTGGTGGCCGCCGCGCTGCTGATCACGTCGTGCACCGGTTCATCGTCCGGGTCGACGTCGTCGGGGAGTGGTGCCGAGCCGTCGGCCTCCAGCTCGGCGGCTCCCGCGGCCGTTCCCGGCCTCGACCCGTCCGCGGTCGCGGTGATGAACCAGCCGCCCTACGAGCAGGGGCAGTGGGCGATCTCGGTGCTGGACCTGGAGACCGGCGAGAAGCTCGTCGCGCTGAACGAGCAGGATCTGTTCGAGCCGGGATCGGTCGTCAAGACGTACAGCACCGGCGCGGCCTGGCAGCAGTTCGGGCCGGACTCCACCGTCGTCACCCCGGTCAAACGCACCGGGGAGATCACCGGCGGCGTGCTGACCGGTGACCTGATCCTGGTCGGCCAGGGCGACCTGACGATGGGCGGCCGCACCAAGCCGGACGGCACGGTCGACTTCACCGACCTGGACCACAACGACGCCAACGCGATCCCCGGCGCGACGCTGACCACCGAGGATCCGCTGACCGGCCTGAACGAGCTGGCCGCGCAGGTGAAGGCCGCCGGCGTGACCACGGTGTCCGGTGACGTCATCGTCGACGACCGGCTGTGGCAGCCGCACCGGCTGGAGAACGGTCCGGTGACGCCGATCATCATCAACCAGAACGTGCTCGACTTCACCACCACCCCCGGCCAGGTGGGGCAGACCGCGACCAGCGAGCTGCGTCCGCAGGTGGCGCCGTGGACCGTCACCAGCCAGGTGCAGACGGTGGCGGCCGGCGGCAAGACCGAGATCAAGGTCGACTCCCCGAGCGACGGCGCGGTGGTGCTGACCGGAACGATCGCCGCCGACAGCGCGCCGGTGGTGAACGTCTACGCGTTCCCGGACCCGGCGACGTTCGCCCGCACCGCGTTCATCGAGGCGCTGGGCCGGGCCGGGGTCACCGTCACCGCCGACCCGGTCGTCACCAACCCGGCGGGCGCCCTGCCCGACTCGTCGGCGGTGACCGCACTCCCGACGGTGGCGAGCCTGACCTCGCTGCCGCTGCGCGAGGAGGCCACCTACGTGCTCAAGATCAGCTACAACCTGGGCGCCGAGACGTTCGTCTGCCGGCTGGCGGTCGCGGCGGGCAGCAGCAAGTGCTCGGACGGGCTGGCCAAGGCGGCGTCGATCTGGTCGGCCGCCGGGCTGGACACCACCGACGCGTCGCTGATCGACGGCTCCGGGCTGCCCGGCAACCTGATCACGGCCGAGAACGAGGCCCGGCTGCAGATCATCATGGCGCAGCGGCCGGACGCCGCGCAGTGGCGGGGCGCCCTGCCCATCCTCGGCGTGGACGGATCCCTGTCGCTGGTCCAGCCGGACGGCCCGGCCGCCGGCAAGGTCTTCGCCAAGACCGGGACGCTGGGGTCCGCCGACCTGTTCAACGGTCGACTTCGCCTGGGCGCCAAGGCGCTCGGCGGCTACATCGACGCCGCGTCGGGGCGGCGGCTGGCGTTCACGATCATCTCCACCAACAGCATGTACCCGGACATCCAGGGCGTCTTCGCGGCCAACGACGACGTCGGGAAGGTGGCCACCATCATCCAGCAGAGCTACTGACCGGCCCGCCCGAGCGTGCGGAAGGTGCCCTCATCCGCCACGGACGGGAGCGCTTCCTGCCCGCTCGCCGGTTGGCCCAAGGGTCACCGGTTGAGGTATTCGATGACCGCGAGCACCCGCCGGTGAATGTCGGGATCCTGTGGCAGATCGAGGGTCTCGAAGATCAGCGCGATGTTGCGGGCCACCGCGGCCTCGGTCACCACCAGCTCCCGGGCGATCCGGGCGTTGCTGTAGCCCTGCGCCATCAGGCTCAGCACGTCGAGCCGGCGCGGGGTCAGCCCGTCCACCGGGTGCCGCTCGCGGCGGGCGGCCAGCGCGGTGGACACGACCTCGGGGTCGATCACCGACTCGCCGGCCTGCACCCGTTCCAGCACGCCGTTGAACATCTCGAAGTCCAGCACCCGCTGCTTGAGCAGGTAGCCGATCCGGCGCCGGCCCGCGGTCAACAACTCGACCGTGCCCTGGGCATCCACGTGATGGGACAGCAGGACGATCGCCACATCCGGCATCCGCCGGCGGATGTCGATCGCGGCGGTCAGTCCCTCCGAGGTGTGCGTCGGCGGCATCCGGATGTCGGTGATGACCAGGTCCGGCCGGGCGGTCTCGACCTGCCCGACCAGCTCGTCGGCGTCGGTGGCGGAGACCACCACCTCGTGACCGGAGCCGCGCAGCAGGCTACCCAGGCCCTGCCGGAACAACGCCTCGTCGTCGGCCAGCGCTATCCGCATGGCACCGTCATCCGCACCTCGGTGCCCGCGCCGGGATCCGAGGTCACCGACAGGGTGCCCCCGAACGCGGCCAGCCGGTCCCGCAGGCCGACCAGCCCGGAGCCGGCCCCGACGACCGCCCCGCCGACCCCGTCGTCGCTGACCCGAGCGGTGACCAGATCGTCGGCCATCGCCAGGTCGATCGAGATCTGTTCGGCTTGACCGTGTTTCACGGCGTTGGTGACCGCCTCCAGGACCACGAAGTAGACGGTGCTCTCGATCTCGGCCGGTAGCCGCCGCGCCCGACCGGTCACCTGCACCGCCAGCGGGACCGGCAGTCGCCCGGCCAACTCGCGGACGGCGGAGGCCACACCACGCTCGACCAGCGGCGCCGGCATGATCCCCTGGATCAGGTTGCGCAGTTCGGCCAGCAGGGTCACGATGCCGTCCCGCAACGCGCTGGCGGTGGCGGCGACGGCGTCCGGATCCCGCCGCACCAGCTGGAGTTCCTGGGCGCGCATGCCGAGCGCGAGGGCGTGCTGCTGGAGCCCGTCGTGCAGATCGCGGGCGATCCGGCGGCGCTCGGAGTCCCCGGCCTGGGCGATCCGCCGGCGGGACTGCCGCAACGCCCGATCCGTCCGGCGCAGGTCCAGCAGCGCGGCCTGCAGGCTGGCCATCGTGCGCCGGTGGCTGACCACCAGCGCGGACGCCTCCGCCACCGACTCCAGCAGCTTCGGGTCGACGCCCGGCCCGGGCCGGTAGGCGATGGCGCCGACCACGGCGGAGCCGTACCGGATCGGGTAGTAGTGCTCGCCGTTCGCGGCCGGCGTCGGGGCGCCGTCGGCCTCCACGAACCCGTCCGCGTCGTCCGCCCGGTAGACCACGCGGCTGCCGGGGACGTCGATCGCGCGGCCGACCGCGGCGTCCAACTCGGCCGCGCCGGGCTCGGGACCGCCGGCCGCTTCGAAGAATTCGCGCAGTTCGCCGGTCCGGCCGAAGGACCCGGTGAGCAGGCCGATCAGGAACACCACCGGCAGCAGTGCGATCAGGTACCCCTGGAGCTCGGCGACCCGTTGCAGCAGATCGGCGCTCAGCGAGAGCGCGGCCAGCCCGCGGGCCACGATGGTCAGCGTCAGGCCCACCAGGCAGGCGAACCCGTACAGCACGAACGGTCCGAGCCGGGTGTCCTGGTAGCGGCGGCCGGGGATCCACCGCGACCACAGCACGCTCATCGCCAGCAGCAGGCAGACGAAACCCGTGGGGCGCTGGAGCGTTCCCAGGACGGTCACCAGGTCCGCGAGCGGGCCGGCGGGCGGGATCCGGATCGGAAAGTCCTCGGCCCGCAGCGCACTCGGCAGTTCCAGCACCGTCGAGGTGACGTAGCCCAGGGCGACCGTGATCTTGGCTCGTCGGGTCGGCAGCCGGCCGGTCGGAAAGGCCAGGATGACGTGGATGATCACCGCCAGCGGCAGCGACTTGGTCAGCAGACCGATCGTCGTCAGGCCCAGCACCGGCACCGTCTCCATGCCGGCGCACCAGTGCACCAGGCCGGCGGCCAACAACAACGACCCGAACGGGTTGTGCGGCTGGCGCCAGAGGGCGATGAGCCCGGAGGCGAAGTAGAGCGCGACGATCGAACACCACATGGCGAACGCCACGCCGTCCCAGCCGGCCGCCGACAGGATGACCGGCTCGGTCCCGGCCAGGACCGCGCAGAACGCGGTCAGCACGATCAGCGTGTGCCGGGGGCGCCTGACCATCCCCGTCACCGGCTCGTCGATGGGCACTCGACGTTCGGGGGCGGCCGGTGCGGGGTCGGTGGCGGTCTCCTGCGGCATGCTCATCGGCCGCCTCCTGCCTCCACGGGTGGTTCCGGTCCGGGTGTGTCACCGGCGCCGGCGACCACGCCTTGCGCTCTCACCCAAACACATCCGCCAGCCAGTCGTAGGCCTTGAGGTTGTACAGCGCCCGGCTGCCCATCTCGCAGTGGTCGCCCGCGCCCTCGGCGGCCAGGAAGGTGAGCCGGGTGGTCGGGGCGGTCAGCTGGTCGGCCACCAGGTCGGCGCTGGACGACAGCGGGTCCGACTCGGCGGCGCACACCAGGGTGGGGCAGCGGACGTCGGCGAGCCGGCCCTCCAGGGTGTACGGGGAGATGGCCTTGAGGAAGCCGGCCAGCGAATCGACGCCGTGCACCATGAAGCCCCGCTGGAGGATCGCCCAGCGCTGGGCCCGGCTGGCGGCGATCCCGCGCTCGACCGTGGCCAGGACGTCCGGCGGCAGGTCGGGGTAGGTGGCAACGGCGTCCTCCGACACCCCGGCCGCCCGCAGCCGGCCGACCATGCCGGAGTCCATCGCGAACAGGCCGGGATCGGCGATGCAGGCGGCCAGCCGGTGCTCGCCGGTCGCGGCCCGCAGGGCCAGGTAGCCGCCGAGGCTCCAGCCGGTCAGCGCGACGCGCTCCTTGTCGACGTCCGTCCGGGCCAGGGCGACGTCGACGACGGCCGGCACGACGTTCTCCCAGTCGGGCCGCAGATGCAGGCCCTGCTCGAACAACGGGCGTCCCTGGCCGGGGCCGTCGAAGATCAGGCAGTTCCAGCCCCGGGCGATCGCGGGAATCGCGTGCGCCAGGTACGTCTCGTGCAGGGTGGCGTCGTACCCGTTGGTGACGATCAACAACGGCCGCGGCTCCGGTGTCGGCGCCGGGCGGAAGAACCAGCCCGGCAGGGTGGTCCCCTCGAACGGAATCTCCAGCGGTTCGCCCCGCGGGTCGAGCAGGGCGTTGGCCCGGGCGAAGGCGTCGGTCTGCCGGGCGAAGCCGGCCCGCACCCGATCGTCGATGGGCGCTCCGTACAGCGGGTGGTAGGCGATGGCGTAGTACCCGCACGCCCGCAGGTACGTGTCGCGGGCGGCGGCGCTGCGGTGACCGCCGGCCACCGACCGGTCGGCCACCGTCACCAGCCGGTCGGCCGTGGTGCACCACGAGTCGTACCAGCCGTCGTCGTCGCCGTCCGCGACGCCGGCGCAGGCGGCGATCACCTCACCCGGGGCACCACCCAGGCCCAGACCGAGGGCGTACGCGAGATTGTCGAACAGCGGGTCGGTGGACAGCATGACGGTGGTGGGCCTCCCAGATACTTGACCGGTCCGCGGTCGTCCGCGGTGGTGCACGGCGGGGTGTCGGTTGCCGGTCGGCTCAGCCCACCCCCGCCCGCCCCGCCGGGCAATAGCCCAGGCACTACATCCACCGACCAGCTACGTACCTCGGCCGGGCTGCGCCCCTGTCCGCGCGGATCAACTACGCCAGCGCGGATGAAATCGTTGACGACCGTCTCACCAGTCACATTCGGTGCGGTTTCATCCGCGCGGCGGGCCTCGGGCGGTGGTGGATGGCTCGCTCGCATTCCCGCGCGGCCGGAATCGCCGCGACCTCTTCCGCGCTGTTGGGATCGCCGCGCCCACTTCCGCGCGGCTGGGCACTGCCGCCCCCCACCGGGTCGGTCGCTACGACCTCCGCGGTCGGTCGCTCCGGCCACGGCTTTCTGCCAGGCCGCTGCACGGCCGCGCGGATGAAGTCGTTGACGGCTGTCCCACCAGTCACATTCGGTGGGGTTTCATCCGCGCCTGCGTAGTTGATCCGCGCGGGAGGAGGGGCCAGGAGGGAGGGGGAGAAGGGGGGTGGAGTGGGTCACAACAGGGGGAGCGGGCCGCCGGGCGGTGGTAGCAATGAACACGCACGGTACGGACGCAGCCCACCAGGCGTACCTCGTGCGCCGGGCCGGAGCAAAGGAGCAGCCGATGTCCACTCGCCCCGCCCTGCCCGCCGGCCGCCGGCCGGTCGCCATCCCGGATCTGTTCGAGCTGAAACGGACCGGCCGCAAGATCGTCATGGTGACCGCCTACGACTACCCCAGCGCGCTGGCCGCCGAGGCCGCCGACGTCGACATGGTGCTGGTCGGCGATTCCGGGGCGATGACGGTCCTGGGCCACCCGAGCACGGTCGAGGTCACCGTCGAGGAGATGCTGGTGCTCACCCGGGCGACCCGCCGCGGCGTGAACCACGCGATGCTGGTGGCCGACCTGCCGTTCGGCTCCTACGAGATCAGCGATCAGCAGGCCATCGCCACCGCGGTCCGGTTCGTCAAGGAGGGCGGCGTCGACGCGGTGAAACTCGAACGGGGCGACCCGGATTCGGTCAGCCGGGCGCGGGCGATCGTCAACGCCGGGGTCCCGGTGGTCGGGCACGTGGGCCTCACCCCGCAGTCCGCCACCGCGCTCGGCGGGTACCGGGCGCAGGGCCGCAGCGCCGAGTCGGCCGTCCGGATCACCGACGGCATCCTGGGCCTGCAGGACGCCGGGTGCTGCTGCATCGTGCTGGAGGCGGTGCCGAACGCGCTGACCGAGGAGATCATGCCGTTGACCACCGTGCCGATCATCGGCATCGGGGCCGGCCCGGCCACCGACGGCCAGGTGCTGGTCTTCCACGACCTGCTCGGGATCCGGGAGGGCAAGGGCGCCAAGTTCGTTCGCCGCTACGCCGACCTGCTGGACGCGATGGCCGACGGGGTCGCCGATTACGCCCGCGAGGTTCGGGCCGGCACCTTCCCGGCGAACGAGCACGCCTACGGCGTCGACGCGGCCGAACTGGCCCGCTTCCGCGAACTTCGCGGCGGGAACTGACCGCCGTGTCCGACGAGTTCGACCCGGCCGCGGTCGTCGAACTCACCTCCCGGCTGGTGCGGCTGCGCACCGTGCACGACGGTCCGGGCGACGTGGAGCGGCCGGCCGTCGAGCTGATCGGCGGGATCATGCGCGGCTACGGCTGGGCGACCACGGTCGTGCCGGTCGCCCCCGGCCGGCACTCGGTGATCGGCGTCGTCGACGGCGTCCGGCCGGGCCGGACGCTGATGTTCGAGGGGCACGTCGACGTGGTCACCGAGGGCGACGCCGGCGCCTGGTCGTTCGACCCGTACGCCGGCGACGTCGTCGACGGGCGACTGCGCGGCCGGGGCAGCGCCGACATGAAGGCCGGCGTCTCGGCCATGATCCACGCCGCCCGGGCCGTGCAGCTCGGCGGGTTCGCCGGCCGGATCGTCGTCGGGGTGCTGGCCGACGAGGAGGGAATGATGCTGGGCGCCAAGCGGTTCGCCGCGGACCTGACCGCCGGCCGGGTGCCGGGGGTCGACCGGGTCGACGGCGTGATCGTCTGCGAACCGGAGGGCGGGCAGGTGTGCCCGGTGGCCAAGGGGGCGATCCGGCTGGCGATCACCCTCACCGGCGCGATGGCCCATGGCGCGATGCCCTGGATGGGACGAAACCCGTTGCCGGCCATCGGGTCCCTGCTCGCCGCGATCGCCGACACCGAGCACGTGCTGCGCGCCGAACACGGCGACCACCCACTGCTCGGCCCGATCTGCCTCACCCCGACGGTGCTGCGGGCCGGCGACCCGGAACAGATCAACGTCATGCCGGCCACCGCCACCCTGGCCGTCGACATCCGCACCACCCCGGCGGTCGCCCACCCCGAGCTGATCGCCGACCTGGCCGACACGGCCGCCCGAATCGCCCGGGCCGCCGACCTGACCGCGCAGGTCACCGTCATCGACGACCGCCCGCCGGTCGACACCCCGGTCGACCACCCGGTGGTGCGGGCGATGCTGGCCGGTCACCGCGCCGCCACCGGCGTCGACGCGGTCATCGGGGGCGTCCCCGGCGCCACCGACGGCACCATCCTGACCCGGGACGCCGGGCTGCCCACCGTCGTCTACGGGCCCGGCGGCAAGTGGATCGCCCACCAGGCGGACGAGTTCGTCGCCGTCGACGACATCGTCGCCGGCACCCGCGCCTACATCGCCGCCGCCCGCCACTTCCTCGGCGACGGCTCCGCCGAGCCGGGGCCATCCACCGGCTGCGCTGATCCAAGTCCCGAAACCACGCCCGATTCGACCGATTCGGTGAGACTATGATCAGCGCACCTCGGCGGGCCGGCACCGACAACGCGATTACCGACGTGGCCGGGCTGCGGGTCGGGCACCACACCGCCGCCGGCAACGGCTTCCTGACCGGCGTCACGGTGATCCTCGGGCCCGACGACGGCATGGTGGCGAGTGTCGACGTCCGCGGCGGCGGGCCGGCCACCCGGGAGACCGACCTGCTCGGGCCGACCGCGTCGGTCGAGCGGGTGCACGCGATCACCCTGTCCGGCGGCAGCGCGTTCGGCATCAGCGCCGGCAGCGGGGTCGTCGACCACCTCTTCGCCCGCCGGGTGGGCCTGCGGGTCGGGCCGCACCCGGACGCGATCGTGCCGCTGGTGCTCGGCGCGGCGCTGTTCGACCTGGGCCGGGGCGGTTCCTACCTCGCCCGGCCGGACGCCGGCTTCGGCGCCGCCGCCCTGGCCCGGGCGCTCGGCGACTCCCCAATCGAGGCTGCGGAGCCCGGCCAGGCCCGGCCCGGCGCCGCCCAGGGCAACGTGGGCGCCGGCACCGGCGCGGTCGTCGGCGGGCTCAAGGGCGGCATCGGCACCGCGTCGATCGTGCTGCCGGGCGGGATCACGGTGGCCGCGCTGGCCGCGGTGAACGCGGCCGGCACCCCGCTCGACCCGCGCACCGGCCTGCCGCTCGGCACCCACCTGCTGCTCGACGAGGACACCGACGACCTGCCGGTCCCGGACGAGGCCGCGCGCGCCCGGCTGATGGAGGTCACCACTCCCAGGCTCGCCGGTTTCGGCTTCGAGACGCCCGAAGCGCCCACCAACACCACCCTGGTGGTGGTGGCCACCGACGCAACGCTGACCAAGGTGCAGTGCACCAAGGTCGCCGCAGTCGCCCAGAACGGGATGGCCCGCGCCATCAACCCGGTGCACACCATGGACGACGGCGACATCGTGTTCGCCGTCGCCACCGGGCGCGCCCCGGTCCCCGACCCGCTGACCTACCGGCAGCTCACCGCCGAGGGCGCCAACGTGGTGACCCGGGCGATCACCCGGGCCGTGCTGGCTGCGCAGAGCGTCCGCACGCCGGCCGGACAATGGCTTTCGTGGAGGGACGTGGTGGCGGGGCGAACCGCGCGCTGATCGCCGGCCGCGCCGGCATCGCGATCGGCTGGCTGCTGTGGGTCGTCATGCAGGTCGTCGCCGACGACCCGTTCCCGCCGGAGATCTCGGTGTCGCAGTACGGGCTCGGGCCGGCCGGGTGGGTGTTCACGGTGTGGGCGATCGCCCTGGCCGCGTCGCCGTTGTTGCTGCTGGCGGGCGAACCCGGACCGGCCCGTGTCCTGCTCTGGATCGGTGCCGCCGGCGCCGTGGTGATGGCCGTCGTCCGCACCGACGACGGCGGTGGCGCGATGTCCTGGCACGCCCAGGTGCACATGGCGGGCGCCATCGTCGCCCTGGTGTTCCTGCCGCTGGGCATCCTGGCCGCGTTGCGGTCCGCGAGCCGTCCGGTCCGGCTGGTCGCCGGCGGGCTGGCCGTCGTCGCCGCGGTGATCGGCGCGCTGGTGGTGATCTCGGCCACGGGGGTGGACACCGCCGGTTTGGGCCCGGCCCGGTCGTGGGCACTGTGGCAGGGCACGCTCGTCGTCGTCGAGATGCTGCTGGTCACGCTGTACGCCGCCGTCGCCGGACGAGCGGCCGGACCGGCCGCCGGGCGATCGACCCGGGTGCCCGCCGGCCGCGCCGGCGATTAGCGTGATCATGGGCCCACCCGGCAGGAGCGGGTCGCACGATCGGCGAGGAGGACGAATGAACGAGGCCAGCAGCCCCGCCCCGACCGTGGGAGCGCGGCGGCGACCGCACGTCGTCGTGCTGGGTGGGGGGTTCGGCGGCCTCACCGCGGTCAAGGCGTTGGCGAGGTGCGACGTCGACATCACCCTGGTCGACCGGCACACCTACAACGCGTTCCAGCCGCTGCTGTACCAGGTGGCGACGGCCGGCCTCAACCCCGGTGACGTCACCTTCTTCCTACGGGCCACCCGGATGGCGCAGAAGAACGTCTGCTTCCGGCAGGCCGAGGTGGCCGCCATCGACCCGGCCGCGCAGCTGATCGACTTCGCCGGCGGCGGCCGGATCCACTACGACTTCCTGATCATCGCGACCGGGGCGACCACCAACTACTTCGGCACCAAGGGCGCCGAGGAGAACTCGCTGGCCATCTACACCCGGGCCCAGGCGCTGCGGCTGCGGGACCGGATCTTCACCAAGCTGGAGCATGCGGCCGCGGCGAACGCGGAGGAGGACCTGGCCATCGTCGTCGTCGGAGCCGGACCGACCGGCGTCGAGATGGCGGGCGCGCTGGCCGAGCTGCGCAACGACGCGATGGCCACCGTCTACCCGGAGCTGGACCCGCGCCGCACGCACATCGTGCTGGTGGAGATGTCGGACAAGGTGCTCGGCCCGTTCGCCCCGTCGCTGCGCGAGTTCGCGGCCCGGGCGCTGCGCGAACGCGGCGTCGAGCTGCGACTGAACACGTCGGTCGCCGAGGTGCGGCCGGACGGGGTGGTGCTCGGCGGCGGCGAATTCCTCAAGGCCGGGGTGGTCGTGTGGGCCACCGGCGTCACCGTGCCGTCGGTGGTCAAGGACTGGGGGATGCCCCAGGGTCGCGGCGGCCGGATCAAGGTAGACCGGGACCTGCGCGTCAGCGGACTGAAGAACGTGTTCGCCGTCGGCGACGTGGCGTTGTTGCCCGACCCGCTGCCGCAGCTGGCCCAGCCGGCGCTGCAGGGCGGCCAGCACGCCGGCAAGCAGGTCGCCGCGCTGATCGCCGGGCGGCCCACGCACGCGTTCCACTATCACGACAAGGGCACCATGGCGACCGTCGGCCGGCGGGCGGCGATCGCCGACATCCAGCTGCTGCGCGGCCGGTCGGTCCGGCTGACCGGCACCCTGGCCTGGTTCGCCTGGCTGTTCGTGCACATCGTGATGCTGCTGGGCAACCGCAACCGGCTGGCCACCTTCGTCAACCTGACCACCAAGTACTTCGCGCCGTCCCGGCGGACCAACCCGATCGTCGGCGACGTGCCCGTCTTCGAGCATCCGGGACGCAGCTAGGCCCGTCGAGTTTATGTTGACGCATCAACCTCACGCGCCGTTCTGGGTATCCTCAAAGGTATGAAGTCGTCACCGCGCTGGCTCAGCGACTCGGAGCAGCGTGCCTGGCGTGCCCTGCAGCAGTTCGGCGCGCCGCTGGCCGCCGCTCTGAACCGGCAGTTGGTGGCCGATTCGGCGCTGTCCTCGGCCGACTATCAGGTGCTGGTGGTGCTCACCGAAACCGACGGGGGAGCGCTGCGGGCGGGCGAGCTGGGCCGGGAAACCGGCTGGGAGAAGAGCCGGCTGTCGCATCACCTCAAGCGGATGGAGGCCCGGGGACTGGTCCGCCGGGACGAGTGCCTGACCGACGGCCGCGGCCTGCTGGTGGTGATCACCGACGCCGGCCGGGAGGCGCTCGCCGCGGCCGCGCCCGGCCACGTGGCCACCGTCCGCGACCTGGTGATCGACGCACTGACGCCGGAGCAGCTGCGGGTGCTGGCCGAGGCCGGCGAAACGGTGGGCAAGCGGCTTTCCGCGGTCAACTGCCGGGCCGCCGCGTCGGAGCTGACCGGGGCCGACGAGGAGTTCGATGTCTCAACCTCCAGTTGAGGGTGAAGGTTTGCCGGTACCGGCGACGTCGCGGCCGAAGCAGGCCATGGCGGCGGCCGCCGCCGCGCGGGACTCGGCGATCCGGCATTTCGTCACCGTGCTGATCCCGATCATCCGGGCGACCCGGCTGCCGTTGCTGGTCGTCGTCCTGTTCCCGGTGGTCCCGGCGGTGATCGTGATCGCCATCGCGCTGGCCCGGCCCGGCCCGGACGACTGGTTCTGGGTGGTGCTGGCGGTTCTCGGTCTGCTGCTGGCCGGCTGGCTGTCGCTGCGCCGGCACCAGCTGCTGGGGGTGGCCGCCGATCGGGACGCGCTGATCGGCGCGCTCACCGGGCTGGTCACCGGACGCGAGCTGTGGACCCAGCTGGTGGACAACCTGACCGCGGGCCGGGTGGGGGCGGCGGTGGCCCGGCGGTCGCGACCGCTGCGGGTGCTGAACGGGCTGTGGCGCGGGGTCCGCGCGGCCGGGGTGCTGGCCGAGTTCGCCGCCAGCGACGAGTTGGCCCCGCTGACGCCGCTGCGGCTGCGCGGCATCTGGCTGCTGGTGCTGTCCTGCCTGCTGGCCGGGGTGGTGCTCGGTCTGGCCGTGGTCGTCGCCGGGCTGCTCTACCTGGTCGGGGCATAGGGTCCGGACGGTTACGGTGGGGACATGATCGACGAGACCCAACCCGGGTACGACGTCACCGAGGGCGTCTCCGAGCAGCTTTCCGTCAGCGACACCCTGTCCGACGACCGGGTGGACGACTACCTGGACGAGGGCTACAACCCGCCCGACCGGGAGCCCACCGTGCAGGTGCCGACCGAGTCCGAGGAGGAGCGGGGGCTGAGCCTGGACGAGTTGCTGTCCGCCGAGACCCCGGACGTCTGGCAGCGGGACGAGGACAACCTGTTCGACGAGTCCGGCGACGAGGTCGGCGACGTGCGGGCCGGCCGGCTGGTCGGGGACGGGTCGGATGCCTACGCGGACAGCCGCAACGACGTGCTGGCCGACGACGTCGGCATCGACGGGGCCGCCGCCAGCGCCGAGGAGGCGGCCGTGCACATCATCGACGAGTACGACCAGCGCTGAGATCGCCCCGGGCCGGGCGTCGGGTGCTCACCGTCGCGTTGGTGGTGATCGGGGCCCTGCTCGCCTCGGTCGCGCTGCTCTGGCTGTTCCAACGCCGGCTGATCTACCTGCCGGACACCGCGCCGGTGCCGGACGCCGCGTCGCTGCTCGACGGCGCCACCGGCGTCACCCTGACCACCGACGACGGACTGGACCTGCGGGCGCTGTACCTGCCCGCGCCGGCCGGGGAGTGCCGGGCCACCGTGCTGGTCGCGCCCGGCAACGCCGGCAGCCGGGCCGGACGGATCCAGCTGGCCCGGGCGCTGGCCGACGCCGGGTTCGGGGTGCTGCTGGTCGACTACCGCGGCTACGGCGGCAACCCCGGCGCGCCGACCGAGGCCGGGTTGGCCGCCGACGGGCGGGCGGCGTACGCGTTTCTCACCGGGCCGGCCGGCCTGGCCCCCGCCGAACTGATCTACCTCGGGGAGAGCTTGGGCGGGGCCGTCGTCACCCGGCTGGCCGTCGACCACCCACCGGCCGGATTGCTGCTGCGCTCGCCGTTCACCGAACTCGCCGACGTCGCCGGGCGGCAGTTCCCGTTCCTGCCGGTTCGCCTGCTGCTGCGGGACCGGTTCCCGGTCGTCGACCTGATGGCGCGGATCGACGTGCCGACGACCGTCGTCTACGGCACCGCGGACTCGCTGGTGCCCGCCGAGCTGAGCCTGACCGTCGCCGCCCGATCGCCCGGCGACGTGCAGGTGGTCGCGGTCGACGGGGCCGACCACAACGACCCGGCCCTGGCGACCGGGCCGTTGTTGATCGACGCGACCGTCGGCCTGGCCAAGCGGGCCGGGTGTCCGCCCGGCCGCCCGGTCAGCGGGGGGTGAGCCGGATCGCCCGGGCGCCGGCCGCCCAGGCCAGCCGGAGGTCGGCCGGATCGGGATTGCCGTCGGTGTCGAACCCGATCCGGTTGAACGAGGCGAAGTTCCGGTTGTCGCGGGCCATGGTGGCGTACGCGTCGATGACGGCGTGTTCCTCGGTGAAGACCTCGACGTCGGCCGGACGGAGCCGACCCTGCAGGCGGATCGTCACCGGCCGGCCGGTGCGCAGGTTGCGGCCCCACCCGAACGGCGTCCCGATCAGCAGCGTGTCCGACCGGCGGGTGTAGGCGACCGGAACCGGGTACCGCCGCCCCGACGTGCGCCCGACCACGTACACGACGACCAGCCGCCGGCCGAGCGCCCGGCAGACCAGCGGGGTGCGCAGGAGGATTCGGACGATCCGGTTGGCCAGGCGCTGGAAGCGCAGCGTATGGGCGCGGGGTTCGGCGGTGGGGGTCCCGGCGGATCGGTCGGTCGTCATCGGCTGTGCTCCCTCGTGTCACCTTCCCGGGCCGGCGCCCGTCTGCATTCTGGATGACGAATCTCGGACAGGAGAGGTCTCACATGACCGACGCCGACCGGTGGACCGGCGCCTTCCAGGCCCATCGCGCGTACCTGCGCGCGGTCGCCTACCGGATGCTCGGATCGGTGGCCGAGGCCGACGACGCGGTCCAGGAGACCTGGCTGCGGATGAACACGTCCGGCACCGAGCAGCTGGACGAGGTGCGTGACCTGCGGGCCTGGCTGACTACCGTGGTCGCCCGGGTGGCGCTGGACATGCTCCGTCGCCGCGGCACCCGGCGGGAGGACGCGCTGCCCGATCCCCTCGTCGAACCGGTCGGCGGGCCGCCGCCGGTGCCGGGTCCGGAGGAGGAGGCGTTGTCGGCCGACGCCGTCGGCCTGGCGCTGCTGGTCGTCCTCGACCGGCTCGGACCGACCGAGCGGCTGGCGTTCGTATTGCACGACGTCTTCGGCGTGCCGTTCGACGAGATCGGCCGGATCACCGGACGGTCGACGTCGGCGGCCAAGCAGTTGGCCAGCCGGGCGCGGCGCAGGGTTCGGGCGGATCCGTCGGTGCCGACCGCGAGCCCGGCGCGCCAGCGTCGGGTGCTCGACACTTTTCTCGCCGCCGCCCGCGACGGCGACTTCGACGGTCTGGTCGCCCTGCTCGACCCTGGCGTCGTCCTGCACGCGGACGCCGGAGCGGGGTCGCCGCTGACCCGCACGGTGCGCGGCGCGCCCGAGGTGGCCGGCCAGGCGCTGCGGTTCGCCACGTTGGCCGAGTCCGCCCGCCCGGTGCTGGTGAACGGGATGCCGGGCCTGCTCGCCGCCCCGAACGGGCGGCCGTTCGCCCTGCTCGGCGTGGCGGTCCGCGGCGATCTGATCGTGCAGATCGACGTCATCGCCGATCCCGTCCGGTTGCGCCGGCTCGGTCTGCCGGCCGGTCCGTGATGCCCGCGTTCGCGATCGGCGGAAAACCGTTGCGCGGGTGCGGGGTCGGGACGTAGGTTCGCGGTACACGAGGAAGGAGGTGGTCCTGAGTTGAGTATTTCTCGGACACGTGAGGTGGCTGGCCGCTAGGCCGCAACCGACCGAAAGGGACCCTCCAGTCCTCGTCGAGGAGCTGCGGTCCAGCAATCCACGGACAGTCACCCGACCCCCGGTGCCGCCGACCCTGTCCAGTCGGCCCCTCTGCCGAAATTCGGCCGAGGGTAACGGCCCGGGGGTTGTCCGTCTCTGCCGCCGGCCGCGCCCCTGTGTCGATCATGGGAGCCAGTCCCCGACACGCCGATCGAATCCGCGACACGCCGACGTCCGCGGAGCAGAGCGCCATGATCAACTTCGGGTGGGCCGC
>JBDHZW010000081.1:0-20320 GCA_039812105.1 Nakamurella sp. | reverse complement strand
TGCTCGGCGAGGCCGACGGCGGCTGGTCCGCGCGGCTCGGCGAACGCGGCCTGACGTTGTCCGGCGGGCAGCGGCAGCGGCTCGTGCTGGCCCGGGCGCTGGCCGCCGATCCCCCGGTGCTGGTGCTGCACGAACCGACCAGCGCCGTCGACTCGGTGACCGAGATCGGCATTGCCGCCGGCCTGCGGGAGATCCGCCGGGACCGGGCCACCGTGCTGGTCACCTCCAGCCCCGCGTTGCTCGCGGTGGCCGACCTCGTCCTGCCGTTGCGCACCGGGCGGGTCACCGGCGACGAACGCGATCGCGAGCGGGTCGCCGGATGACCGGCCCCGCCAGCACATCCGCGCTGCCCGTCGCCGGCGCTCGGACCACCCTGCGTGAGCTGGGCCGCGGGCTGCGCGCCCGACCGTGGGCGCTCGGCGGCACCGTCCTCCTGCTGGTCACGTCCTCGGTCGCGGCGCTGGCCATCCCCGCGCTGCTCGGCGCGATCGTGGACGCCATCACCACCGGGGACACCTCCGCCGTCGTCCGGCTTGCCCTGCTGGTGGGGCTGGCCGGAGTCGCCCACGGCGGGCTGAGCGGTGGCGCGGCCGTCGGCGTCGCCCGGATCGGCGAGCGCATCCTGGCCGACCTGCGCGGCCGGGTGGTCGAGCGGGCGATCACGGCGCCGGTCACGCGGGTGGAAGCGGCCGGCCGGGGCGACCTGGTCGCCCGGGTCACCGGTGACGCCCGGGTGGTCGGCGACGCCGTCTCCGAGCTGCTGCCGACCTTCGTCGGGGCGGCCTTCGCGATCGTGGTGACCGGCGCCGGCCTGGCCGTCATCGACTGGCGCATGCTGCTCGCCGCGCTGCTGGCCGCGCCGATCCAGGTGTACGCGCTGCGCACCCACCTGCGCCGGTCCACCCCGGTGTACGCGCAGGCCCGGGCCGCGGTCGGCGAAAGGGCCCAGCGGACCCTGGAAGCGGTCGACGCCGCCGACACCGTCCGGGCGATGGGCTGGGAAGGTCGCGCCGTGAACGCCGTCGACGGCGCCGGCGCGCGGGCCGTCGACCTGGAGCTGCGCGCGGTCGGCCTGGAGGTGCGGTTCTGGAACCGGCTCAACCTGGCCGAGTTGGTGGGGCTCGGCGCCGTCCTCGCCGCCGGCTTCGCGCTCGTCCGCAGCGGCGCCATCACGATCGGCCAGGCGACCGCGGCGGCACTGTACTTCCACCAGCTGTTCGGGCCGGTCGGCACGGTGCTCGGCGGGTTCGACGAGCTGCAGCGGGCCGCGGCCGGGCTGGCCCGGCTGGTCGGCGTGCTGCGGTTGCCCGCCCGGCCCTCCGCCGAACGGCTGACCGGACGGCCGGCGGCGGCCGTCGAGCTACGGGGCGTCGGCTACCGGTACCCGGGCGCCGGCTCCGCGCCCGCCCTGCGGGGGGTCGATCTGGCGGTGGCCGCCGGGGAGACGGTCGCGGTCGTGGGGCGCACCGGGGCGGGCAAGAGCACCATCGCCGCCCTGGTTGCCGGCGTGCTGGACGGGCACCGCGGACAGATCGTCATCGACGGTCGGCCGGTGGACGCCGCCGGCGGCGGGCCCGGCGCCCGTGGGGTGGCCCTGGTGACGCAGGAGGCCCATGTGTTCAGCGGCACCCTGCGCGAGGACCTGCTGCTCGCCCGCCCGGACGCCACCGACACCGAGCTGACCGACGCCCTGGCCGCGGCCGGCGCCCTGGCGTGGTCCCGGTCCCTGCCGGACGGCCTGGACACCGTGGTCGGCGCCGGCGGGCGCTCGCTGTCCCCGTTCGAGGCGCAGCGGCTGGCCCTGGCCCGCTCCCACCTGACCGCGGCACGGGTGCTGGTGCTCGACGAGGCCACCGCCGAGGCGGGCAGCTCCGGCACCCGGGAGCTGGACCGGGCGATCGACCGGGTGCGGGCCGGACGAACCACGCTGATCGTCGCGCACCGGCTCGACCAGGCGGCCCGGGCGGATCGGGTGATCGTGCTGGATCACGGCCGGGTGGTCGAGAACGGCCGGCACGACGAGCTTGTCGCGTTGGGTGGGCGCTACACCGAGCTGTGGCGGGCCTGGCAGGTCGAGCGGGCGCGGCCGGCCGCGGCCGACCCGGTCCGGGACTGACCCGACCCGGCACCTCCGGTCGGGTCAGGTGCGCGCCTGGGCGACCGCCCGCCGCAATCCGGCGACGTCGAAACGCCCCTCGTACAACCGGTCGTTGATGAACACCGTCGGCGTGCCCTGCACGCCCGCGGCCACGGCGAGGGCGAAGTCGGCCTCGACCTTGTCTCCGTAGGGCTGGGCCGCGTCACCGATCACCATCGACGGGTCCAACCCGAGCTTGGTCGCGTACTTGGCCAGATCCCAGTCGGACAACCGGTTCTGGTGCGCGAACAGCACGTCGTGCATGGGCCAGAACGCGCCCTGCGCCGCGGCGGCCTCCGCGGCCAGCGCCGCCGTCAACGCGTAGGGGTGCAGCTCGTACAGGGGAAAGTGCCGGAAGACCAACCGCACCCCGCCGTCGGAGCCGGCCACCACCTCCTCGAGCACCGGCTTGGCCGCCGCACAGTACGGGCACTCGAAGTCGCCGTACTCGATGATCGTCACCGGGGCGTCCAGGGCGCCACGCACGTGGTCGACCAGGCCGTCCGCGCGCGGCACGTCGCCGTCCATGGCCGCCGGGGCGGTCGTCTCGTCGATCACCGGGTCCGTCACGCCACCATTATTCGCGGGCGACCGTCCGCCCGGGCCGGCGAGGGCCCGGGGCGCGGATCATCGTGGCTCGGCGGCCACCTCCGGCGCCACCACCGGCTGCGGCGCCCGCCACGGCCGCGGCGGCAACGCCAGGGTCGACTCGCCGGTGCCCGGCGAACACATCGGGAACCGGTTCCCCAGCACCCGCAGGGTGACCGAGCCGAGGACGGCCGCCACCAGCGAGCCGGTCAGGATGCCGATCTTGGCCTGTTCCAGGATCGCGGCGTCGACGAACGCCAGCTCGGCGATGAACAGCGAGATGGTGAAGCCGATACCGGCCAGCATCGACGCGGCGAGCAGGTGCGAGTACCGGACGCCGCCGGGCAGCACGCCCCAGCCCAGCCGCAGTGTCAGCAGCGAGGCCCCGGTGATGCCCACCGTGTTGCCGAGCACCAGCGCGATCGCCACCCCCCAGGTCACCGGTGACGCGACCGCCGCGCCCAGCGCGGCCGGATCGAGCGCCACCCCGGCGTTCGCGAACGCGAAGACCGGGACGATCACGTACGCCGTCCAGGGGTGCAGCGCACGCTCCAGCCGGTCGTTCGCCGGGATGGTGGACTCGGCGGCGAGCACCGCCAGCCGAGCCCGTTCGGCGGTCGGCGACTCCCGCAGCGCCCGGTTGTAGGCGGCGCTGCGGTCGACCACCGACTGGGGTGGCGGCATGGCCGGAATGATCAGCCCGACCGCGACACCGGCGAGGGTGGCGTGCACGCCGGACGAGTAGACGGCGAACCACAGGGCGATCCCGACGAGGACGTACGGGTACAGCCGCCACACGCCGATCCAGCGCAGCGCGAGCAGGGCCAGCACCAGCAGCACGGCCAGGCCGAGCGCCGGCAGCGACGGATCGTGCGAGTAGAAGATGGCCATCAGGGTGATCGCCCCGATGTCGTCGGCGATGGCCAGGGTGAGCAGGAACACCCGAATACGGTCCGGGCACCGTGGCCCGAACAGCGCGAGAATGCCCAGCACGAAAGCGGTGTCGGTGGACATCACGACACCCCAACCGCGGGCCGCCTCCCCGGAAGGGTTCATCAGCAGGTAGATCGCGATCGGCACGAGGAGGCCGCCGACCGCCCCGACCGTCGGCACGATCACCGTGCGCCGGTCCCGCAGGTCGCCCTGCGCGATCTCCCGGGTGATCTCCAACCCGATCACGCAGAAGAACACGGCCATCGCGGCGTCGTTCACCCAGTGCTGCAGCGACATCTGGAAGGTGACCGGTCCGACACCGAAACCGACCGGCAAGTGCCACAATTCGGCGTAGGCGGCGGACCAGGGCGAGTTGGCCCAGGCGAGCGCGAGCACCGTGCCGGCGAGCAGGAACACCGAGCCGGCCGACTCGGTCGCCAGGAAACGACGCACGGCCGGCGACGGTCCGCGGAACACGACTCTGGGTGGCGGTCCGGGGCGAGGGACTTCGGTCATGGCGGTCACTCCCGTGATCGGCAGCCGGACCCACGCACCCTACCCGCCGGGTGGTCCGCTGGAGACCTTCGACGAGCTGACGGTGCTGCTGCGCTGATCCGAGTCCCGCATTCGCGCCCGAATCATCCGATTCGCTGGGTCCCTGATCAGCGCGGCCTCCCCGGGGGAGCGGCCGGGGCCGCGGGTCGGCGCCGACGTCCGCACCGGGGCCGCAGCATCACAGCGCTTCGTAGATCGCGTTGGAGATGGCGGCCTCGTCGGCGAACACCTCGCTGACCGCGGACACCGCCGGGATGGTGCCGACGTCGTTGACCATCAGCGCGTAGGCGACGGTCCGGCCGCTCGCGGTGTGGATGTAGCCGGCCAGATTCTGCGCCTTGAGGTTGATCCCGCCGGCGTCGTCGGACAGGATCGTGGTGCCGGGCTTGGCGAACACCTGGCCCTTGGCGGGCTGGTCCTGGCCCACGGTGGCCAGCGAGCCATCCACTCCGAGCACGGGCAGCGCCTCGCGATACTGATCGGCCACGTCGGTCCGGCTCATCGCGGTCAGCATCTGCACCAACGCGCGCGGCGTCGCCCGGCTGTCCGGGGTACCGCTCCCGTTGGTCGGGAAGTCGAACTGGGTACCGTCGACGCCGTAGTCCTCGGTGAGGATCTGCCGTTCGGTAGCCAGCGCCCCCTGAATGGAGGTCTGATCCTGGGTCAGGCCGAGCAGGCTGACGGACAGGTTCGCGCCCAGGTTGAGGCTGACCTTCAACGTCAGCCGCGCGGTCTGCGCGAACGGGGCCGACTCGTACTGCGCGACCCGGTCGCCGGCCGGATAGCTGCCGGGCCGGGCGGCGGGCGACAGCGTGGATGTCGGGTTGGCGGCGACGGCCGGCGCGCTGACGGTGACCCCGGCGCGGCCCAGCGCCTCGATGAACGCCGTGCGCAGGAAGTCGTCGGGCCGCTCGATGCGGAAGGTGCCGACGAACGACGGTTGCCCGGACAGCGGCGCGGCGTACCCGGCGGGGATGCTGCCGGTCACCGTGGCGGTGCAGCCGGGCGTGCCGAGGCAGTCCGGCCGGGTGTCGTCGGAGAGTTGTACGGTCGCCGCCGATCCCACCGCACCGGTGATCACCGATCCGTCGACGGTCAGGGCCGCGGTCTGCGGGCGGTACCCGACGGTGGCCGGCGAGCCGGCCGCACCCGGCGTCACCGTGACGTCGACCTGGTTCTCGTTCAGCATGACCGGGGTGACCAGCAGGTTGCCGTTCGGCACCCGGTACGGCTCGAACAGCCGGTCGTCGACGACGACTTCGCCGTTCACCTGGTTGATTCCGGACGCCTTCACCTGCCGGGCGAGGTCGTCGACGGCGTACAGCGGATCCTGCGGGGTGAGGATGGCGGTGCCCAGCCCGTTGGCGTCGTTGTGGTCGAAGTCGGTGTACTGCACCGTGTTCGCGTCGATCCGGCGGCCACCGAAGGCCAGGTCACCACTCCCGACGATGACGAGATCGCCGGCCAGCACGCCACTGTCGTCAAGATCGCCCTGCCGGTACACCGGCGTGGTCTGCCGTGCGTCGGCGCCCAGCTGGTCCAGCGCGGCCCCCACCGAGAACAGCTTGCGGGTGGATCCGGTGAACGACATGGCGTCCGGGTCGAGCGCGTAGAACGACTCCCCGGTCTGCACGTCGGTGACCAGCAGGCTCCACGTGGCGTCGGCGTACAGCGGCTTGTCCATCACGTCACTGATCGCCGCCGGCAGCGCGGCCGGCCCGGCGGACGCGGACCCGGGCGGCTGGGTTGTCATCGATGCGGTCGGCGCCGAGGTGCACCCCGCGAGGAGGGCGGCGGCCAGCAGGACACCGACCCTGTGTTTGACGACGATCATGGCTCTCCTCCGGATCCGAGCACAGTCTGACCGGCCGGCCGCGGACCGGGGTCCCGGTGGTCAGTCTGCCGGCACCGGCGGCGCGACGACGACGGTGATGCCTGCGCGGCGCATCCGCTCCACGTGCTCGTCCGCCGTTCCCTCGTCGACGATGACGGCGTCGAAGTCGGCCAGCGGCAGCAGCGCGTGCAGGGCCCGCTGGGCGAACTTGGTGTGATCGGCGAGCAGCAGGCGCTGGGCGGACGAGGTGAACATGGCCCGCTTGACCGCGATCGTGTCCAGGTTCTGGAAGAAGCAGATGTCGTCGGTGATCGCCGCCGCGGACATGACGAAGGTGTCCGCCCGGATGTTGGCGATCGCGTCGACGGTGGTCTGCCCCTGGTAGGCGTCGCACCAGGAGTGATAGAGCCCGCCGACGACGTTCAGCGAGATCTGCGGCTCGCGGGCCAGTTCGGCCGCCGCGGCGGCCGAGTTGGTGATCACCCCGAGCGGGGCACGCTGCGGCAGGATCCGGGCCAGCTGCAGGTCGGTCGTCGAGTCGTCGAGGAAGACGCTCTGCCCGGATTCGACGAACTCCAGCGCGGCGTGGGCCAGGGCGACCTTCTCGGCGACGTTGCGGTTCGATCGGAACGCCATCCCCGATTCGGTCAGGCTGGAGCCGAGCGCGGTGACCTGGCCGCGGGTCTTGCGCAGCAGGCCCTGTCCCTCCAACTGGTCCAGGTCGCGGTGCACCGTCATCGCGCTGACCCCGAAACGCTCGATCAGGTCCTCGATGCGCACGGTGCCCTCGGCAGCGACCAGTTCGGCGATCTCCCGCTGCCGGTGCCGCTGCTTGGTCGTGCGGGTCGGCCAGGCGTCATCGCGTGTGGACTGGTTCACCGCCATCACCTCGACCAGGTATCTACCACAAGTCGCGTGAGAGTCCCCGGCCGCTCCTGCCTCGTCACGGGGGTTTATCACATGAACTTGGGGAAAATCTCGCTCATATCTCTTGTCAACGGTATATCTATCGTGCAGAATGTTACCTATCGAGCCAAGAACGCAGCATCACGGATACGCACCCCGACCCGAAGGAGACCCTCATGTCTGACCAGTGGACGATCGTCATCGGTTGCGACGACGCCGGGCTGGACTACAAGGAGGCCCTGAAGGCGGATCTGCTGGCCGACCCGCGCGTCGGCAAGGTCATCGACGTGGGCGTGAACCCGGACGCGCCGATCGCCTACCCGCACATGGCCGTCGCCGCCGCCCGCCGGGTCGCCCTCGGCGAGGCCGACCGGGCCCTGCTGTTCTGCGGCACCGGCCTGGGCGTCGCGATCAGCGCCAACAAGGTCCCCGGCATCCGTGCCGTCACCGCGCACGACAGCTTCTCGGTCGAGCGCTCGGTGCTGAGCAACGACGCGCAGGTGCTCTGCATGGGCCAGCGGGTGATCGGCCTGGAACTGGCCCGCCGTCTGGTTCGCGAGTGGCTCGACTACCGCTTCGACACCACGTCGGCGTCCGCGGCCAAGGTCGACGCCATCAAGGGCTACGACCGGTCCGACGAATTCGCCCTGGCCGCCGCGAGCTGACCGGCCGCCCTCAGCCCGCCCGCACCGACGCCAGCAGCAGGCCCAGTTCCTGCTCGATGTACTGCTCGAGGGTGACCAACCGCGACACGTGCCAGAACTTGAGCGCCCAGGCGTGGGCGACCAGCAGCACGTTCTGCACCACCAGCCGGGAGTCGACGTCGCGGAACACCCCCGCGTCGACCCCGGCGACGAACGCGACCCGGATCGGCTCGGCCGTGTCGAGTTCCAGCTGTTTGATCTGGTCCAGGCCATCCGGCGAGAGGGTATGGCTCTCCCGGTAGGTCAGGTTGACCGCGTGTCGCTTGGCGTCGACCACCCGGCAGCAGATCCGGAAGCCCGCCTCGAACCGCGCCACGGGGTCGTCGCCGGCCGCGTCGATGGCGGCCGGCACCTGGTCCCGGAAGTCCTCGAGGATGTCCACGATGACGGCCAGCAGCAGGTCGTCCTTGTTGCCGAAGTACTGGTAGATCAGGCCGACGCTGATCCCGGCCCGCTCGGCCACCGCCTGCATGGCCGTGGCGTGGAAGCCGGACCCGGACATCACCTCGGTGGCGGCATTGAGGATCTGCCGGCGCCGCCGCTGCACCCGGGCGTCGGTGCGGGCGGCCCGCCTGGCGCTGCGTTCGTCGAGCGTCTGCGTCATGACGCCTCCGATCCGTGACTGAATGGCTGTTCATTCTAGGCGATGGATCGGCCGGGCGCCGTAGCGTCGGATCATGGCGATCATCGGCACCGTCCGCATCTGGTCGAATGAGGGCTGGGGCGTCGTCGACTCCGACCGGACGCCCGGTGGATGCTGGGTCCACCTCTCGGCGGTCGCGGTCGCCGGCTATCGCGTCCTGACGCCGGGCGCGCGGGTGCAGCTGGAGTGGGAGCCGGCGATCGACCAGGACGGGTTCCGGTTCCGCGCCGTGCGCACCTGGCCGGTGGGCGCCGACCCGGTGGACACACCGCCCTCGCCGCCGAGCGATGCGTACCGGAGCACGCTGACCATCACGGTCGACCCGGCTCCCGATTCGCGCCGGTAGCGCGCCGTGGCCGTCGGAGCGATGGTGGCCGTCCGCACGGGATCAGATCGGATTCCGCTCCGCCGTCCCCGACCTCGACGTTTTTGAACCCAGGTTCATTTTCTTGTTGACAAGGCATCGCAGGCCCTCTACAGTCGATCACGTATGAATGAACCATCATTCATTCCATGGCTCCGAACAGCCTCGATGCGACTCGATGAGGAGAAGCACATGACCCAGACCGCACCGGCCCCGACCGCCCGCCAGACCCCGGAGTTCGAAGACATCCGCTATGAGATCGAGGGTCCGACCGCGATCATCACCATCAACCGGCCGCACCGGTACAACGCCTTCCGCGGCCGGACCGTGGAGGAGCTGATCAAGGCGTTCCGCCTCGCCTGGGCCGACAAGGGCGTCCAGGCCGTCATTCTCACCGGCGAGGGGCAGAAGGCGTTCTGCACCGGCGGCGACGTCAAGCAGCGCGCCGAGACCGGCGACTACGGCCCCACCGAGTCCGGCATGTTCGAGATCGGCAACCTGCACAAGCTGATCCGCGACATCCCCAAGCCGGTCATCGCCGCCGTCAACGGCGTCGCGGTCGGCGGCGGCCACGTGCTGCACGTGCTGTGCGACCTGTCCATCGCCTCCGAGACCGCCCGGTTCGGCCAGGCCGGTCCGAAGGTCGGCTCGTTCGACGCCGGCTTCGGCTCCGCCTACCTGGCCCGGGTCGTCGGCGAGAAGCGCGCCCGCGAGATCTGGTACCTGTGCCGGATGTACGACGCCGCCACCGCCGAGCGCTGGGGCCTGGTCAACGCCGTCGTGCCGGCCGATCAGCTGCTGGACGAGGCCAAGAAGTGGGCCGCCGAGATCGCCGAGAAGAGCCCGACCGCACTGCGTTTCCTGAAGCAGTCGTTCAACGCCGACACCGACCACCAGGCCGGCCTGTCCAACCTGGCGATGTCCGCACTCGACCTGTTCACCGCCTCCCCGGAGGGCCTGGAGGGCGCCGCCGCGTTCGCCGAGAAGCGTCCGGCCGACTTCGTCCAGCACGTCAACTGGCACTGACCCCCTTCGGACAGCGAGAAACGAGAAGACGATGGATTTTTCGCTCACCGCCGAGCAGCAGGCCCAGGTCGACGACGCCGCCGCCTACGCCGCCGAACTCGCCCCGGACTACCAGAACCGGGAGAGGACCGGGCTGATCGAGAAGGACGTCTTCCTGGAGATGGGTCGTCGGGGCTTCATCGGCGCCGAGATCTCGCCGGAACTCGGCGGCCGCGGGCAGAGCCGGCTGACCTCGGGCCTGCTGCTGGAGCAGATCTCCAAGGGCGACTTCAACGTCGGGTACCTGCAGGTCGTCGGGTCGCTCGTCGGGCAGATCCTGGCCGGCAACGCCCAACCCGAGGTTGCCAAGGAATGGGTCCCGCAGATCACCAGCGGCACCGGTGTCGTCGGCATCGGGCTGTCCGAGCCGACCGGCGGGTCCGACGCGGGGAACCCGGGCATGCGGGCCGAGCAAGACGGTGACGACTGGTTGCTCACCGGGGCCAAGTCGATGTCGCTGATGGAGTACTGCACCGGCGCCGTCGTTTTCGCCCGCACCAGCGACGAGGGACGCGGTCGTGGCATCACCGCCTTCGTGGTCGATGTCGACAGCCCGGGCACCACCCGGGAGCCGTACTCGGACATGGGCACCCGGCCGGTCAAGCGCGGCGCGATCCATTTCGACCGGGTCCGGGTGCCGGCCCGCAACGTGCTCGGCGAGGTCGGCAAGGGCTTCACCTCGGTGATGCAGGGCTTCGACTTCAGCCGTGCGCTGATCGGCCTGCAGTGCGTGGGCACCGCCCAGCAGACCGTCGACGAGACCTGGCAGTACGTCTCCGAGCGGGAGGCGTTCGACCGCCCGATCAGCAAGTTCCAGGGCGTCTCCTTCCCGCTGTCGGAGTCCGAGACCCTGCTGGCCGCCGCGAGAGTGCTCTGCTACCAGACGCTCTGGCTCAAGGACGCCGGCCTGCCGCACACCTCGGAGGCCGCCATGTGCAAGTGGTGGGCGCCGAAGACGGCCTACGACGTGATCAACAGCTGCCTGCTGCTGCACGGCCAGTACGGCTACCGCACCGAGAAGCCCATCGAGCAGCGCCTGCGCGACGTTCTCGGCCTGCAGATCGGTGACGGCACCGCCCAGATCATGAAGCTGATCATCGCCCGGCAGAAGCTGGGCCGCGAGTTCGCCCCCTGATCCCCCACCCCCCCTTCGTTGTTGATCATGGGCACGCGGCCCTTTTGAGTACCTCAAAAGGGCCGCAAGCCCATGATCAACTCCGACTCGGCGACCCCACACCGTTCACGTTCTTCCACCCACGACACAGGAGTCACACCATGGGCAAGCTGGACCAGAAGGTATCCATCGTCACCGGCGCGGGCCGGGGCATCGGCCGCGGCATCGCCGAGAAGCTCGCGTCCGAGGGCGCGATCGTCGTCGTCACCGACGTCGACGAGCAGTCGGCCGTGAACACGGCCAAGGAGTTGGGCAACGGCGCGATCGGGCTGCGGGTCGACGTCACCGACCGGGAATCGGTCGCGGCCATGGTCGCCACCGTCACCGAGCAGTTCGGCCGCATCGACGTGCTGGTCAACAACGCCGGCTGGGACAAGGTCGGGCCGTTCGTCGACAGCAACGAGGCCGACTGGGACCGGGTCATCGCGATCAACCTGTACGGCGTGTTCAACACCTCCAAGGCCGTGCTGCCGATCATGCAGCAACAGGGCCACGGCCACGTCGTCAACCTGGGCTCGGACGCCGGCCGGGTCGGCTCGTCGGGCGAGGCCGTCTACTCGGCCGCCAAGGGCGGCGTCATCGCCTTCACCAAGGCGCTCGCCCGCGAGATGGCCCGCAGCCAGATCAACGTCAACGTCATCTGCCCCGGCCCGACCGACACCCCGCTGTTCGCCTCGATCGGCGGCGACAACCCCAAGCTGCGCGACGCGCTGACCAAGGCCATCCCGTTCCGCCGGCTGGCCGACCCGAGCGATCTGGCGAACGCCGTCGCGTTCTTCGCCTCCGACGATGCCTCCTACATCACCGGACAGACCGTCAGCGTCAGCGGCGGCCTCACGATGAGCTGAGAGACGACACCATGACGCTGGAGACGATCCTCACCGACGAGATCATCGACGAGTACACCAAGGCGGGCTACTGGCAGAACAAGGTCATCACCGATTTCCTGGACGAGGTCGTCGCCCGCACGCCGGACAAGGTCGCCGCGATCGACCCCCGCCGGCAGGTCACCTACGCCGAACTGGCCGCCGAGGTCGACCGGGCCGCGCTGGGCTTCCTGGAGCTGGGCATCGAGCCCGGCGACGTCATCTCCTTCCAGTTGCCCAACTGGATCGAGTTCCTGGTGGTGCATTTCGCGGCCACCCGGATCGGTGCCGTGTCCAACCCGCTGATCCCGATCTACCGGGACCGCGAGGTCGGCTTCATGGTCCAGCTGGCCCAGTCGAAGCTGATCGTCATCCCGGCCGAGTTCCGCGGCTACGACCACGCCGCCATGGTCGACCGGCTCCGGCCGGAATGGCCGGCCCTGCAGCACGTGCTGGTGCTCGGCGGCAAGCCGGAAGAGGCGAATTCGTGGGAGACGTTCGCGGCCACCCCGTGGGAGGAGCGGCGGGATCCCGCTTCGCTCGCCGCGTTGCGACCGGACCCGAACGACGTCACCCTGCTGATGTTCACCTCGGGCACCACCGGTGAACCCAAGGGCGTCATGCACACCCACAACACCCTCGTCGCGGCCAATGCGCCGCTGCCGGACCGGCTCGGCGTGGGCAAGGACAGCGTCATCCACATGGCGTCGACGTTCGCCCACCTGACCGGCATGCTCTACGGGGTGCGGCTGCCCACCCAGGTCGGCGGCGCGACCGGCGTGTACCAGGACGTGTGGAACAACGCGGACTTCGTGGAGCTGGTCGGCAAGCACAAGATCACCTACACCTCGGCCGCGACGCCGTTCCTGCACGACACCCTCAACGCCCCCAACCTGGACGATCACGACCTGTCCAGCCTGCAGCGCTTCTGCTGCATGGGCGCACCGATCCCGCCGGCGATCGTCCGGGCGGCGCAGGCCCGTTTCCCCGACCTGACCGTGGTGGGCGGCTGGGGGCAGACCGAGAACGGCCTGGTCACCCTGGGCATCCCGGGCGATCCGCCGGAGGTCATCGCCGAGCGCGACGGCTTCCCGTGGCCGGGCATGCAGCTGCGGGTCGTCGACATCGACGGTCGGCCGCTGCCCGCGGGCGAGGCCGGCCGGCTGCAGGTCCGCGGTCCCTTCCTGTTCGTCGGGTACGCCCGGCGGCTGGAGATGACCCGCGAGCTGTTCTCCGACGGCTTCTTCGACACCGGCGACCTGGCCTACCTGGATGACAAGGGCTACCTGAAGCTCTCCGGACGGACCAAGGACGTGATCATCCGCGGTGGCGAGAACATCCCGGTCGCCTACGTGGAGAACGCCCTGTACGAGCACCCGAAGATCGCCTCCGTCGCGGTCATCGGCATCCCCGATCCGCGGCTGCAGGAGCGGGCCTGCGCCTGTGTCGTGTTGCGTCCCGGCATGGACGGGTTCACCTTCGAGGAGATGAAGACATTCCTGGGTGCGAAGGGCGTGGCCAAGCAGTACTGGCCGGAACGCCTCGAGGTGCTGACGGCGCTCCCGGCCACCGCGAGCGGCAAGATCCAGAAGTACAAGCTGCGGCAGCAGGTGGCGCAGCCCGACGGAGGGACTGCGACATGACGACCGCATACCTGGTCGACGGGGTCCGCACCCCGTTCGGCCGGTACGGGGGTGGCCTGTCGGCCGTGCGCACCGACGACCTGGCCGCACACGTGCTGCGCGGACTGGCCGGCCGGCTCCCGTCGGTCGACTGGGATGCCCTGGACGACGTGGTCCTGGGCTGCGCGAACCAGGCCGGCGAGGACAACCGGAACGTGGCCCGGATGGCGGCCCTGCTGGCCGACCTCCCGGTGAGCGCGCCGGGCTCGACGGTGAACCGGCTGTGCGGCTCGAGTCTGGACGCGATCGCCATCGCGTCCCGGGCCGTTCGATCCGGTGACGCCGACCTGGTGCTCGCCGGCGGCGTGGAGAGCATGAGCCGGGCGCCGTTCGTCATCCCCAAGGCGACGTCGGCGTTCTCCCGGTCCACCGAGATCCACGACACCACCATCGGCTGGCGCTTCGTCAACCCGGTGATGCGGGAGAAGTACGGCACCGACTCGATGCCGGAGACCGCGGACAACGTGGCCGCCGAACTCGGCATCAGCCGGGACGACCAGGACGTGTTCGCACTGCGCTCGCAGGACCGGGCGGCCAAGGCCATCGGCTCCGGCCGGCTGGCCGCGGAGATCCTCCCGGTGGCCATCCCGCAGCGGCGGGGTGAGCCGGTGATCGTCGACACCGACGAGCATCCGCGGGCCACCTCGTTGGAGGCGCTGGCCAAGCTCAAGCCGATCAATCCGGGCGGCACGGTCACGGCGGGCACCGCCTCCGGCGTCAACGACGGCGCCGCAGCCGTGCTGATCGCCTCCGAATCCGCCGTTGCCCGGTATGGATTGACGCCGCTGGCCCGGGTCACTTCGGCCGCGGTGGCCGGGGTGCCGCCGCGGATCATGGGTCTGGGTCCGGTGCCGGCGACGCGCAAGCTGTTGTCCCGCAACGGACTCTCGGTGGCCGACCTGGATCTGGTCGAGTTGAACGAGGCGTTCGCCGCGCAGGCCCTGGGCGTGCTGCGGGAGCTGGGCATCCCGGAGGACGCCGAGTACGTCAACCCGAACGGCGGGGCCATCGCGCTGGGGCACCCGCTGGGCGCCAGCGGCGCCCGGATCGCCCTGTCCGCCGCGATCGAACTGCACGACCGCGGCGTCGCCCGCGCCCTGGCCACCATGTGCATCGGCGTCGGCCAGGGCATCTCCCTGCTGCTGGAGGCCGCCTAGCCGCCCCTTGTCGCGCGGATCAACTTCGCCGGCGCGGATGAAATCGTCGACTCCCGTCCCACCCGTCACATTCGGTGCGAGTTGATCCGCGCGAACCAGACCCAACCCCACCGCACACCCACACCCTGGAGAACACCATGACCACGACCGTCAGCGTTGACCGGCCGGTCGGCATCTACGACGGCGCCGTCACCCAGCCGCGGACCCCGATCACCGACCGCGCCCGCGACTACCTGAACCTGGACTCCCTGTTCACCGCCGAGGAACTCGCCCAGCGGGACAAGGTCCGCGACTTCGTCGACGCGCGCATCCGGCCGAACATCAAACAGTGGTACGAGGACGCGCACTTCCCGGTCGAGATCGCCACCGAATTCGGTGAACTCGGACTGCTCGGCATGCACCTCAAGGGCTACGGCTGCCCCGGCCGCAGCTCCGTCGAGTACGGCCTGACCGCCCTGGAGCTGGAGGCCGGCGACTCCGGCCTGCGCACCTTCGTCTCCGTCCAGGGCTCGCTGGCCATGAGCGCGATCCACAAGCACGGCTCCGAGGAGCAGAAGCAGCAGTGGCTGCCGGGCATGGCCAAGGGCGAGCTGATCGGTTGCTTCGGGCTGACCGAGCCGACCGCCGGCTCGGACCCGGCCGGCATGAAGACCGTCGCCGTTCGCGACGGCGCTGGAAAGGACGCAGACTGGGTCCTGAACGGGGCCAAGCGGTGGATCGGACTGGCGGCCGTCGCGCAGGTCGCGATCATCTGGGCCATGACCGACGAAGGGGTGCGCGGCTTCGTGGTGCCGACCGACACCCCCGGCTTCACCGCCACCAAGATCGAGCCGAAGCTGTCGATGCGCGCCTCGATCCAGTGCGACATCACCCTGACCGACGTGCGGTTGCCCGCGGATGCGGTGCTGCCCAACGTCGTCGGGCTCAAGGGGCCGTTCGCCTGCCTGAACGAGGCCCGCTACGGCATCATCTGGGGCGCGATGGGCGCCGCCCGCGACTCGTACGAGACCGCGCTGCGGTACATGCTGGACCGCAACCAGTTCGACACGCCGCTGGCGAGCTTCCAGCTGAGCCAGCGCAAGCTGGCCGACATGGTCCTGGAGATCCAGAAGGGCATCCTGGTCGCGCTGCAGACCGGGCGCCTCAAGGACGCGGGAACCCTGCACCCGCAGCAGATCTCGTTCGGCAAGCTGAACAACGTGCGGGAGGCCATCGAGATCTGCCGGGAGGCCCGGGCGATGCTCGGCGGCAACGGCATCACGCTGGACTACTCGCCGCTGCGGCACGCCAACAATCTCGAGTCGGTCCGCACCTACGAGGGCACCGACGAGGTGCACACCCTGATCATGGGGCAGGCCATCACCGGCCTGGCCGCCTACCGGTGACCGCCATGACCACCGTTGCTCCCACCCGGGTCGCCTACCAGACCCTCTACACCGAGGTGTCCGACGGCATCGCGGTGCTCACCATCAACCGGCCGGAGGTCCGCAACGCGGTCAACCGGCAGGTGCAACTGGACATCCGGGCCGCCCTGGACGCCTTCCGCACCGACGACGACGTGCAGGTGGTGATCGTCACCGGCGCCGGCGAGAAGGCGTTCGTGGCCGGCGCGGACATCTCCCAGGTCCGCACCTACACCCTGCACACCGCGCTGTCCTCGACCATGCAACGCCTCTACGACGACGTCGAGGCGTACGAGAAGCCGACGATCGCCGCCGTCAACGGGTTCGCCCTGGGCGGCGGCTGCGAGCTGGCGATGGCCTGCGACATCCGGATCGCCGCCGACACCGCGCGTTTCGGTCTGCCCGAGACGAACCTGTCGGTGCTGCCGGCCGCCGGTGGCACCCAGCGGCTGGCCCGGCTGGTCGGTACCGGCCGTGCCATCGAGATGATCCTCACCGGTCGCCTCATCCGGGCCGACGAGGCCGAGCGGATCGGCCTGGTCACCTCGGTCGTGCCCGGTGCCGAGCTGCTGGCCAAGGCCCGGGAGGTCGCCGGCCAGATCACGGCCAAGGGTCCGCTGGCCATCCGGCTGGCCAAGCTGGTCGTCCGGTCCGGCATGGACGCCGACCAGCGCACCGGGCTGGTGGTCGAACGGCTCGCCCAGGCGCTGCTGTACACGACCGAGGACAAGAACGAGGGCACGGACGCCTTTCTGAACAAGCGGCCGCCGCAGTTCAAGGGGCGGTGACGGTTTCGATGAACGTCAACACAGTGGTCGTGGTCGGCGCCGGCGCGATGGGCTCGCAGATCGGCATGGTCTGCGCCCTGGCCGGGCTGGCCGCGACCGTCACCGACATCGCCGAACCGGCCCTGGCCAAGGCGGCGGCCGACCTGCGCGGCCGGCTCTCCCGGGACGTCGCCAAGGGCCGGCGCACCGCCGCGGACGTGGACGCCGCCTTCGGTCGGCTGACCTTCACCACCGACCTGGCGGGCGCCGCGGCCACCGCGGACTACGTCATCGAGGCGGCGGTGGAGAAACTCGACATCAAGCGCGCCCTGTTCGCCGACCTGGACAGGGCCGCCCCGCCGCACGCCATCCTGGCGACCAACTCGTCCAGCATCGTCTCCTCCCGGATCGCCGACGCCACCGGCCGGCCCGACAAGGTCTGCAATCTGCACTTCTTCAACCCCGCGTTGATCATGAAGTGCGTCGAGGTGGTCCGCGGACCCCAGACCTCCGATATCACCGTCGACACCTCGATCGCGTTGGTCGAGCGGTTGGGCAAGACCCCGGTGGTGCTGAACCGGGAGATCCCCGGGTTCGTCGCCAACCGGATCCTGGGCGCCGTCCGCGACGAGGCGATCTACCTGCTGGAGAACGGGGTCGCGTCGGTCACCGACATCGACACCGCCTGCCGCACCGCGCTGGGCTACCCGATGGGACCGTTCGAGCTGATGGACCTCACCGGCATCGACATCGGCTACCTGACCAAACAGGACCGGTTCGCGCAGACCGGGGACCCCAAGGACCGACCGAGCCGCAGCGTCGCGGCGCTGGTGCAACGCGGCGAACTCGGCCGCAAGACCGGAAAGGGTTGGTACACCTACGACGACGCCGGCACCAAGACGCCCCGGCCGACCGACGAAGTGAGCGCCTCATGAGTAGCACGTTGAATCTGGCCGCCGAGTTCACCAAGGGCCTGACGACCGCACGAGACACCGACTACTATCTGCTGGCCGACCTGCTGTCCGACGAGGAGCGGGAGATCCGCGACCGGGTGCGTACTTTCGTCGACGCCGAGGTCCTGCCGATCATCAACGACTACTGGGAGCGGGCCGAGTTCCCGTTCGAACTGGTGCCCAAGCTGGCCCAGCTGGGCGTGGTCGGCGGCCCGATCCAGGGCTACGGCTGCCCCGGCCTGTCCCGGCTGGCCCAGGGCATGGTCACGCTGGAGCTGTCCCGCGGCGACGGCAGCGTCAACACGTTCCTGGGCGTGCAGACCGGTCTGGCGATGGGCTCGATCAACATGCTCGGCTCCGACGAGCAGAAGCAGCGCTGGCTGCCCGGCATGGCCAGGTTGGAGAAGATCGGTGCGTTCGCGTTGACCGAGCCGCAACACGGGTCGGATTCGGTCGCGTTGGAGACCACCGCGCGCCGCGACGGCGACGAGTGGGTGCTCAACGGCAGCAAGCGGTGGATCGGCAACGGCAGCATCGGGCACGTCGTCATCGTCTGGGCCCGGGACACCGCCGACGGCAAGGTCAAAGGCTTCGTCGTCGAAAAGGACGACGCCGGAGACTATCCGGTCGGATATCGAGCCGAGCTGATCACCGGCAAGATCGGCAAGCGGGCGATCTGGCAGCCGGACATCACCCTGGACAACGTGCGGGTGCCGGAGGCGAACCGGCTGGCGAACGCGCACTCGTTCCGCGATGTCAGCCGGGTGCTCACCGCGACCCGCGGCGGTGCGTCCTGGGAATCGGCGGGGCACGCGGTCGCCGCCTACGAGGCCGCGTTGACCTACGCCACCAACCGGGACCAGTTCGGCAAGCCAATCGCGTCCTACCAGCTGGTGCAGAACAAGCTGGCCAACATGCTGGCCGAGGTGACCGCGATCCAGTTGATGTGTTTCCGGATGGCGCAACTGCAGGAGCAGGGCAAGCTGACCGGGCCGATGGCGTCCCTGGCCAAGATGGCGACCGCGAAGAAGGCTCGCTGGATCTGCTCCGAGGCCCGGGACATCCTGGGCGGCAACGGGCTGCTGCTCGACTTCCATGTCGCCCGGCACATGACCGACATGGAGGTCGTGCACACCTACGAGGGCACGGATAGCATCCAATCGCTGATCATCGGGCGGGATGTCACCGGCATCTCGGCCTTCGGCTGACCCGCTTCGGCTGATTCAGGGAGGACGACAATGCGAGCCCTGCGCGCACATTCGCTGGACGGACCGGCCACTCTGGCGGTGGACGAGGTCCCCGATCCGCCGGTTCCGACCGCGAACTCGGTCCGGATCGGGGTGCACGCGGCGGGCGTCGGTTTCGTCGACACGCTGGTCACCCGCGGGCTCTACCAGGTGCGGCAGGAGCCCCCGTTCACCCCGGGACTGGAGGTGGCCGGGGTCGTCGAGTCGGCGCCGGCGTACTCCGGTTTCAACGTCGGCGACCGGGTGTACGCGTCCGTGCCGGTCGGCGGCTGTGCCGAAACCGTCTGGGCCGACGAGCATCTGGTCGCGCCGCTACCGGGGTCGCTGGGCTTCCCGCAGGGCGCGGCCATGGTCGTCAACGACCACACGGCGCACGTCGCGCTGGTCCGCCGGGCCGGCCTGCGGACGGGCGAGTCGGTGCTGGTGCACGGCGCGGCCGGTGGCCTGGGTTCCGCGACGGTGCGGATCGCCGCCGCGCTCGGCGCCCGGGTCACCGCGGTGGCCAGCACCCCCGAACGGCGGGCGGCCGCGCTGGCGGCGGGCGCCGAGCGGGTCTACGGCCCGGACGAGTGGCTGGATGCAGTCCGGGAGGCCGGGGGTGCCGGCGTGATCGTCGATCCGATCGGCGGCGATGTGTTCGACGCCTCCCTCCGCGCGCTGGCCCCGGAAGGCCGGCTGCTCACCCTCGGCTATGTGTCCGGGCGGATCCCCTCCGCCCCGGCCAACCGGTTGCTGCTGCGCAACACCGACGTGCGCGGGGTCAACTGGGGTGGGCTGGTGGCCACCCATCCGACGCTGTTCCGCTCCACCGCAGCTGATCTCGCCGCCTTGCTGGCGGCCGGGATGCCGGGACCACCCGTCGTCGAGTACGACTTCGCCGACGGTGCACGGGCATTCGCCGATCTGGAGGCCCGCGACGTGGTCGGTAAGGCCGTCCTGCGCATCCGCTGACGCTCGCCCCCCAGCCACCCTGCGCCGACTTGCCGCACAGGCATGTTCCCGGGCCTCGGGAACCTGCGAATGAGGCAAGTCGGTGCAACCTGAAGGTGGATCGCCACCGAACCGCGGCATCAGGCGCACTTCTGCCGCCCAGGCTGCGGCACGCCGACGACGCCACGGTCGACCAGCCCGGCCCACGGCCCGCGCGGATCAACTCACCGCGGATGTGACGGGTGGGACAGGAATCGACGAGTTCATCCGCGCCGGCGTAGATGATCCGCGCGGCCGGGGGTGAGCCGGTCCGGTCCGGCTGAAGCCGACCCCGGCGGTGGCTCGACGGCCGCCGGCGGGGTCGTCCGTCAGAATGGCTCGGTGGACGAGGAAGACATCACCAAGCAACTGC
>JBDHZW010000080.1:0-20548 GCA_039812105.1 Nakamurella sp. | reverse complement strand
GCCAGACCGCCGTCGTGCAGCACGAAGTCGATGTCGATCTCCCGGTCGGCCGGCCGGTGCGCCCGGACCGTGTACTCCCGGCTGGTCGGGAACGGACGCGGCCAGTCCAGCTCGTCGCCGTTCGGGGTCGGCAGCCGCAGCTCCCCGGTGTCCGGGTCGGGGAAGATCAGCTTGACGTGCTCGTCGAAGATCGCGCTCTGGAAACCCTCGGCGCCGGGGCCGCCGACGGTCAGCCGCAGCATGGTGGGCGTGAGCCGGGTGGTGCGCACCACCTCGGCCTTGCGGATGCGGACGGGGAAGTCGACGTACGTCACGGGGTTCGGCATCTGTTGTCTCCGGGTCGGGGTGGGGATCAGCGGGCCAGCGCCTCGCGCAACGACCGGGGACGCAGGTCGGTCCACACCCGGTCGATGAAGGCGAGCGCCTCGGTGCGGCCGGACGGACCGAGCACGACGGTCCAGCCGTCCGGCACGGCCGCGAACTCCGGCCAGAGCGAGTACTGCTCCTCGTGGTTGATCAGCACGAGGAAGCTGGCGTCCTCGTCGTCGAACGGATTGATGCTCATCGATTGTCTCCTTGCCGGACGGGATCGGGTAGGGCCCGCACCGCCGAGGCGATCCGGGCCAGGGTGGGTTCGGCGACCAGGTCGGCGAACTCGAGGTCGGCGCCGCCGGCGAGCAGCGTGTCCAGCACGCTCATCACCCGCACCGAGTCCAGGCCGTAGTCCCGCAGGTCCTCGTCCGGACCGGCGGTGGCCAGCTCGTCCGCGTCCGGGGCGGGCAGCGCGGCGGCCACCAGCCGCCGGGCCCGGTCGAGATCGGTCGGGTCGGGATCAGACATGCAGTTCCTCCGTGCGGCGGTGATCGGCCGCCCACCGGCCGAGCAGGGAGGCGGTGATCTCCCCGGCGCGCACGGCCACGTTGGACAGCAGGGTGGTGGAAAGGCCGTGCTGGTGGTCGGTCTGGCCGACCAGGTACAGGGCGCCGGGGCCGGTCACCGACAGCCGGGCCCGGCAGTCCCGGTCGACCAGCGGCCGGCCGGCGTCGTCGCGGCCGACGATCCCGGCGTGCTCGCCGAGCAGCGCGGCCACGTCGAACGGCCGGTAACCGGTGCCCAGCACCATCGCGTCGGCCCGGATCACCGTGTTGCTGCCGTCCAGGTCGTGGCCGATCGTCACGCCCACCCGGTCCGGTCCGGCGGACACGTCCTCGAGCCGGCTCATCCGGTGCAGGTGCAGCCGCGGCCGGTCCAGCCACCGGTCGCGGTACTGCCGGTCGTGGAAGGCGGTGATCACGTCCAGGTGCGCGACGCCGTTGTTGGCGTTGCTGTGCAACCGGTCCACCCGGTCCCGGACCGCCGGCGGGGCGCCGTAGATCAGGTCCACCGAGTCGGGGTCGAACACCTGGTTGACCAGCGGCCCCTGGTCGGAGACGCCGATGCCGAACTGCGAGGAGACCAGATGGATCGCCGAGCCGGGGAACCGGTCGTACAGGTCCAGGGCCACCTCGATCGCGCTCTGCCCGGACCCGACGACCACGAAGGACCGGCCGGCCGGCAGGTCGCCGACCCGGTCCAGGTGCTCGGCGCTGTGCCAGACCCGGGGGCCGGCGATCACGCCGGCGGGCAGCCGCGGCTGCAGGCCGGCGGCGACCACCACATCCCGGGTGCGCAGCGTGCGCACCCCGTCCGGGCAGGACACCACGACCTCGAATCCGTCGAGGGACGCGGCCGGGCCGAGCACCGGGGTGAGCGCCTCCACCCGGTGCCCGTACCGCACGTCGTCGGCCAGCCGGTCCGCGGCCCACCGCAGGTAGGCGGCGAATTCGACCCGCAGCGGCGAGAACTGCCCGCGGTTGGTGAAGTCGACCAGCCGCCCGGCCTCAGCCAGGAAGTTGACGAAGGTGAACGGGGACAACGAGTTCCGGAACGTCACCAGGTCCTTGAGGAACGCGACCTGCAGGTGCGAGTCGTCCAGCAGCATGCCCTGGTGCCAGCGCGGTCCGGGCTGCCCGTCGAAGAACACGGACCGATACGGCACCGCGCGGGCGTCCGTCGGCGCCTCCCGCAGCGCGATGGCCAACGCCATGTTCGCCGGGCCGAAGCCGACCCCGACCAGGTCGACGGCATCGGGCACGTCGTCGCGGCGGGCCCGCCGGCCCAGCCGGTGCCGGTCGACCTTGCCCACGGCGGTCGCCGGCAGCACGTCGACCAGATGGAACTCGTCGGGCAGCTTGTAGGCGGCCAGGCCGTGACCGTTCAGGTGCCGGCGCAACTCCACCGCCCGCGGCCGGTCGCCCCGGGCCACCACGTAGGCGTGGATCCGCTCCCCCAGCACCTCGTCCGGCCGGCCGACCACCGACACGTCATGCACCGCCGGATGGTTCAGCAGGGCGTTCTCGATCTCCTCGGGCGCGACCTTCTCCCCGCCCCGGTTGATCTGGTCCTTGCCGCGACCGACCACCGTCAGGTACCCGTCGGCGCGTTGCACCACGATGTCCCCGGTGCGGTAGTAGCCGTCCGCGGTGAACGCTCGCGCGTTGTGTTCCGGGGCGCGCAGGTAGCCGCGGATCGTGTAGGGGCCCCGGGTCAACAGATGCCCGGGCGTGCCGGCCGGCACCGGCCGGTCCGCCTCGTCGACCACCAGCACCTCGTCGTCCGGGCTGATCGGCCGGCCCTGGGTGCCGACGACGGTCTCGCGATCGTCCCCGGCGCGGGTGTAGTTGACCAGCCCCTCGGCCATGCCGAACACCTGCTGCAGCCGGCAGCCGAACGCGGGCCCGATCCGCTCGGCCACCGACCGGCTCAGCTTGGCCCCGCCCACCTGCACCAGACGCAGGGCGGACAGGTCGATCTCGCCCAGCAGCGGGCTCGCCAGCCAGCCGATCACCAGCGGCGGCACCGCCGGCACGATGGTCACGCGGTGCTCGGCGAGCAGCGGCAGCACCGACTGCGGGGTGGGGTCCGTGGTCAGCACCACGGTGCCCCGGGCGTGCATGACGCCGAGGATGCCGGGCGAGGACATGGTGAAGTTGTGCGCCGCCGGCAACGCGGCGAGCAGCACCGAATCGGCGTCCAGCCGGCAGATCCGGGTGCTCTCCCGGACCGAGTACAGGTAGTCGTCGTGCGTCCGCGGGATCAGTTTCGGCGTGCCGGTGGTGCCGCCGGAAACCTGCAGGAACGCCACCGACGCCGGGTCGGCCCGGATCGCCGGCGCCCGTCCCGTCCCCGTCACCTGATCGAGAGTCTTGACCAGCTCATCGGATTCGGCGACGCCCCGGATCACCACCCGGCGCACCGAGCGGACCCGGCCGGCGACCGCGCGGGCCAGCGCGACGTGGTCGAACCCGGCGTGCCGGTCGACGGTGACGATCGCGACCGCGTCCGCGACCCGGGCGAAGTGCTCGAGTTCGGCCCGCCGGTGGGCCGGCAGCGCGAACACCGGCAGCGCGCCGGCCCGGAACAGGGCGAACACCACGACCAGGTACTCGGCGATGTTCGGCAGCTGCACGATCACCCGCTCGCCGGGCCGCAGCCCGTCCGCGAGCAACCCGGCGGCCAACGCGTCGACCCGGTCGCCCAATTCGCGATAGGTCCACCGCCGGTCCCGGTCGATCACCGCGACGGCGCCGGGCGCCTCGCGGACCGCGTCGCGCAGCAGGTCGTCCAGGGTGGCGCCGGTCCAGAACCCGGCGGCCCGGTACCGCGCGGCGACGTCGGGCGGGTAGGGCACCACGCCGTCCAGCGGCGGCACCGGCTCCGGCGCGGCGGCCTTCATCGGGTCACCGCCAGCTGATCGACCGGCCGGACGTCGGCGACCGTGCCGAGCGCGTCCAGCACGGTCTGCAGCTTGGCCGCGGTCTCCGCGTGCTCGCCCGCCGGATCGGACCCGGCGACCACCCCGGCCCCGGCGTAGAGCCGCACGTCGTGCCCGGCCAGCCGGGCGCAGCGCAGCGCCAGCACCCACTCGCCCTGCCCCGACGAGTCCATCCAGCCGACCAACCCGGCGTAGAACCCGCGGTCGACCGGCTCCAGCAGCCGGATCAGGTCGGCGGCGGTGCGGGTGGGCGTGCCGCAGACGGCCGGGGTGGGGTGGATCGCGTAGGCGACGTCGAGCACGGACAACCCCGGCCGCAGGCGGCCGACGATCCGGGTACCCAGGTGCCAGAGTCTTTCGGTGGCAACCAGTTCCGGACCGGGCGGGGTATGCAGCGAGATCGCGACCGGGCCCAGCGACTCGCGGAGGGCGTCGACCAGCACCCGGTGTTCGTCGATGTTCTTGGCCGACGTGAGCAGATCCCGCGCGGCGGCCCGGTCGGCAACGGGATCGTCCCGGCGGGCGGCGGTGCCGGCCAGCGGATGCGACACCAGCCGATCCCGGTCCACCGCGGCCACCAGTTCCGGGGTCGCGCCGACCAGCACCGCACCGTCGGCCAGGTCGACCCGGAAGGTGTAGCCGGTGCGGTTCGCGCCCGCCAGTGCGGCGACCAGCACGGCCGGGTCCAGTTCGTCGGTCAGCCGCAGGTCGACGGTGCGGGCCAGCACCACCTTGTCGACCATCCCGGCCTCGATGCCGCGGAGCGCGGCGGCGACCGCGGACCGGTACTCGGGGTCGTCCGGACCGGACCATCCGGCCGGGCGCGCGGCCCGACCGGGGCCGGCCGGCCGAACCTCGTCCCATTCGACCCGGGCCGGCACGAACAGCCGGGCCGGCCGGGCGGTGTCGAACGGGATCGCCCCGACCACGATGCTTCGTCGCCCGGTTCGGCTCTCGATGTCCCGCACCATGGTCAGCGCGTGGCCGGCCGTGGCCGGGCCGGCCGCCCGGGTGGCCGGCAGCCGGGCGAGCGTCCCGGCGGCGCGGAGCCGGCGGGTGGGTCCGAACAACTGGAAGTCGTCGGGGTGGTTCATCGGTTGTCGTCCTGTCGGTGGTGGGGCGGCGGTCTCGGGATCGACCGGCGGTCAGCGCAACGTCGCGCCACCGTCCACGTACAGCTCCTGCATGGTGATGTGCCGGGCCGCGTCGGAGGTCAAAAAAGTTACTGCGGAAGCGATGTCGGTGGGCTCGGCGACGCGCCGCAGCGGGATGCCGACCTTGTACCGGCCCGGGTCGCCGGCGATCGCCGCGGCGGCCACCTCGTCGATGCCCCGTCCGGTGCCGGCGCCGACCGCGGCGAGCATCGGGGTGCGGGTGGTGCCGGGCGCGACGACGTTGCACCGGATGCCGAACTCGGCCAGCTCCAGGCCGAGCGACTTGGTGAACAGGGTCGCGGCAGCCTTGGACGCGCCGTACGCGGCCATGCCGGCCCGCGGTATCCCGGCCGCGTTGGACGACACCGTGACGATGCAGCCGCGCCGCCGGGGCACCATCCGCCGGGCCACGGACCGCGACACCGACCCGACCGCCCGCGCGTTCACCGCCAGCATCGCCGCGAAGTCGTCCTCCCCGGTGGTCAGCACGTCGCCGACCCGCAGCAGGCCGGCCGCGTTGACCAGCACCTCGATCGGTCCCGGCCCGGCCTCGACCGTCTCGACCAGCGCCTCGACCGCGCCCGGGTCGGTGACATCGACGACGTGGCACCGGATCCCCGGTCCGGCCGGGCCGGCGACCCGATCGGCGGCGACGACGACATGGCCGGCGTCCGCCAGGGCGGTCGTGATCGCCCGGCCGATCCCGCCGGCCGCGCCGGTCACCAGCGCGACCGGCGGCTCCCCCCGCCCACTCACCGCATCACCGGCGAGACCAGTTCGGCGGCACGGAGTTCGGCGATCGTGGCGTCGGTGCCCAGCACCCGGGCGCAGCGGCCGGCGGCGTAGCTCAGCGCGGCGCGGTGGTCGGCCTCGGTGAAGTCGGCGACGGCGTCGCCGATCACGAACGGCGCGATGTCGTGCATGAACGCGTCCGCGGCGGTGAGCAGGCAGCCCAGGTGCGCGTAGACGCCGACCACGATCAGCTGGTCGCGTCCGGACTCGCGCAGCAGGTCGGCCAGCGGGGTGCGGATGAACGCGGTGTACCGCCACTTGGTGATCACCCGCTCGCCGGGCCCGGGCGCGAGCTCGTCGACGATCCGGGCCTGCTCGGCGTCCTGCAGGCCCGGGCCCCAGAAGTCGCCGAGCAGCCCACGGTCGCCCGCGGCCTGCCGCGGCGGTTGCGCGCTGAACACCACCGGCACCCCGACCCGCCGCGAAACCTCCAGCAGCGAGCGGATGTTCGCGATCGCCGTGCCGACCGGGCCGGCCGGGTCGTGCCGGTCGACGAACGCGTCGACGAAGTACCGCTGCATGTCGTGCACCAGCAGCAGCGCCCGGCCCGGGTCCAGCGGCCAGGTGGCCCGGTTCTCCGGAAAGTCACCGGCCGCCGGCACCCGGTACGGCGCGATCCGCGGCAGCGTCATGCCTCAGGACCCCGAGGTGGGCGCGGCCGAGGGCGCGGGGGTGCCGGCGACAGCTGCCTGCAGGACCGGCAGCAGCTGCTCCAGCACCCAGGTCTGGGACAGCGGCGTCGGGTAGGCCAGCGGGGAGGCGACGGCGTCGTCGACGACGGCGTAGTGGCCGCCCGCGACGGCGGGGATCTGCTGGAACAGCGGGTCGGACTCCAACGCCGACCTGGTGAGCACGCCCTCGTCACCGAACGGGTAGCCGATCAGCAGCACGTCGGCGTCGAGCAGGTCGACGTTCTCCCGGCTGACCGCGTCGTTGGTCTCGGAGAACTGCGACGCGGTGGCCGGCAGGGTGAATCCCAGATCGGTGAAGAACTTCATGTCGCTGCCCGCGTACGAGATGTAGGTGATCTGGTCCGGGTGGATGACCGCGTAGGTGATCGTCTTGCCGGCGAACTCCGGGTTGGCCGCGGCCGCGTCGGCGAAGGCGGTGTCCACGTCGGCCACCGCCTGCTCGCCGGCCGGGGTCAGGTCGAGCGCGGTGGCCGCCTCCGCGGTGCGGTCGGACCAGGTCATGGCGGCCAGCCCGTCCTCGCCCTGGAAGGACACGATCGGGGCGATCTTGGACAGCTGCTCGTAGTCGGTGTCCAGGGTCCAGCCGCTGGTGGCCAGGATGACGTCCGGCTTCGCCGCGGCGATGGCCTCGAAGTCGGTGCCGTCGGTGGAGTCGTAGGTCGTGAGTTCACCCTGACCCAGCGCCGCGACGGCGTCGGCCGACCACGGGTCCAGGGCGGTGTCACCGTACTGCGGGGCGATCACCGGCAGCACCCCCAGGGCCAGCGCGATGTCCAGGTCGACGAACGACACCACCGCCACCTTGGTCGGTTTGGCCTCCAGCGTGGTCTGCCCGAACGGGCTGTCCAGCACCAGCGGGTAGCTGGTGCTGGCCGCGGCCGGGGACACCGATGCCTCGGTCGTCGCCTCGCCACCGGAGGCGGTGGGGCCGGCGCCGGAGCAGCCGGCCAGGACCAGGGCACCCGCCGCGAGGGCGGCAACGGTCGATCGGCGCAGGTTCATGCGGGGACTTCCTTCACTCGGTGATGCGGAACGGGACTCAGGAGGCGGCAACGACCGCCACCTCGGGACGTCGGGTCGGGTCGTGCCGGCCGCGGGGCAGCACCAGCGGGGAGCCGGTGTCCGGATCGGCGATGACCCGGTTGGGAATGCCGAACACCGCCTCGACCAGGGACTCGGTGATCACCTCGGCCGGCGGGCCGGCGGCGACGACCGCGCCGGCGGACAGCACGACGAGCGTCTGGGCGTAGTGGGCGGCCTGGTTCAGGTCGTGCAGCACGATGACGACGGTCTTGCCCTCGTCCCGCCGCAGATCCACCAGCAGGTCGAGAACCTCTACCTGGTGCGCGATGTCGAGGTAGCTGGTCGGTTCGTCGAGCAGCAGCACCGGTGTCTGCTGGGCCAGCGCCATGGCGATCCAGACGCGTTGCCGCTGCCCGCCGGACAGCGTGTCCAGGCCCCGGGCGGCCAGGTCGGCCACCCCGGCGCGGAGCAGCGCGGCGGCGACGATGCGGTCGTCGTCGGGTTGCCGGACACCGAACCGGCGGTGCGGATGCCGGCCCCGGCGGACCAGTTCGGCGACAGTGATGCCGTCGGGCGCGGTCGGCGCCTGGGGCAGGATGCCCAGCCGCCGGGCCACCTCCCGGGTGGGCAGCGAATGGATGTCCGCCCCGTCCAGCAGCACCGACCCGGCCGACGGAGTCAGCAGCCGGGCCAACGCGCCCAGCAGGGTCGACTTGCCGCTCGCGTTGGGCCCGATCAGCGCGGTGATCACGCCCGTCTGCACGGTCAGGTCCAGCCCGTCGATGATCGTGCGCTCGCCGTAGCCGACCCGCAGCGCGGTCGTCGCCAGGGGATGCGTCACCGCCGCACCCCCTTCGACAGGAGCAGGTAGATCAGCACCGGCGCACCGACCAACCCGGTGATCACCCCGGTCGGCACCGGGCTGATGACCGGGGCGGACTGGGCGATCAGGTCGGCGGCCGCGACGATCACCGCGCCGACCAGGGCCGCCGCGAACGGGCCCGCGGTCGGCAGCAGCCGGGCCGCGATCGGCCCGGCGACCAGCGCGACGAACCCGATCGGTCCCACCGCGGCGGTGGCCACGGCGGCGAGCACGGCACCCAGCAGCACCACGGCGATCCGGACCGGCTGAACGCGGGTGCCCAGGCCGGCGGCCAGGCCGTCACCGAGTCCGAGCGAATCCAGGTCGGCGGCCAGCGCGGCGACCAGCAGCGCGCCGACGACCAGCACGACGGCCAGCGGCAACACGTCACTGCCGGTGACGGCGGACAGCGAACCGATCAGCCAGCGCATGGCCCGGGCGGTCTGCATCGCGTCGGCGTAGGTGAGCAGGTAGCTGGTGATCGCGGCCCCGCAGGCGCCGACGCCGATGCCGACCAGCACCAGCCGGTAGGTGGCGGTGCCGCCGCGCCAGCTCAGCAGGAAGACCAGCACCGCCGCGGCGACGGCACCGAGGATCGCGCCCCCGGAGACGGCCAGACCGGCCCCGCCCAGCACCACGACGCCGACCGCGCCGACACTCGCGCCGGAGGTGATGCCGATGATGTCGGGCGTCGCGAGCGGGTTGCCGATCAGCCGCTGGTAGATGACGCCGGACAGCCCGAACAGGGCGCCGACCAGCAGCGCCACCACGGCCCGGGGCAGCCGCTTGTCCAGGACGACGAACCGGGTCAGCGGATCACCCCGGCCGATCAGCGCCGCCGGGATTTCCGGGAGCGGGATCGTCACCGAGCCGCCGACCGCGACCGACGTGACCAGCAGGCCGCCGGCCAGCAGGCCGAGGGCGGTCAGCACGGTCAGCCGGCCCCGCCGGTCGCGGCGCCGGCCGGCCCGCAGGGTCGCGGCGAGCAATTCGGTGGCCGCGTTCCGCTCTCGCTCCAGGGTGGTCGTCATGCCTCGACCAGCCGCCGGCGGCGGGCCAGCACCACGAAGAACGGCGTGCCGACCAGGGCGGTCATGATGCCGACCGGGATCTCCCCATGCCCCGGACCGAGCCGGCCCAGCACGTCGGCGGTGACGAGAAGCAGCGCCCCGCAGAGCATCCCGAACGGGATGAGGCGCCGTTGGTCGGCCCCCACGATCAGCCGGCCCAGGTGCGCGCCGACCAGCCCGACGAAGGCGACCGGCCCGACGGCGGCGGTCGCCGCCGCGCACAGCAGGACCGCGACGACGGCCACGCCGATCTGGGACCGCCGAACCCGGACGCCCAACCCGGCCGCGGCCTGGTCGCCGAGCATCAACGCATTCAGCCGGCCGCCGCAACCCAGCGCGAGCACCAACCCGACGGCGACGAACGGCCACAGGTCCACCAGGACGTCGCCGCGCCCGGCCAGCTGACCGATCGACCAGAACCGGTACCGGGCGAAGGCCGCCTCGTCCCGGATGACCAGCAGGTTGATGACGGCGCCCAGGGTGGCCGCGGCCGCCGCGCCGATCAGCACCAGGCCGATCGCCGCCGACACCCGGCTGGACAGCCAGGACAGCCCGATCACGACGGCGGTGGTGATCGCCGCGCCGGCCAGCGCGAACCAGAAGTAGCCGCTCGGGTCGGTCACCCCGAGCAGCACGATGGCGGCGACGACCGCGCACGCCGCGCCGAGCTCGATGCCCAGCACGCCGCCGTCGACCAGCGGGTTGCGGGTGATGCCCTGCATCAACACACCGGCCGCGGCCAGGCTCATGCCGACCAGCACACCGAGGGCGGTACGCGGCACCCTTTCGCCGAGAATCACCGCGGCGTCGTAGCTGTCGGACGGGAGCCGGCCGGCCAGCACCTGGACGACGACGCCCGGCGGGATGTCCCGGGCGCCCAGGGCCAGCGACAGCACGACGGCCACCGCGAGCGCACCGATCAGCAGCAGCAACCCGAGCAGCTGCCGGCGGGCGGTGGAGCGCACCGCGCCGAGGACGGCGCGCGGATCGGGTTCGGCCGCCGGCACCGATTGCGGCACCGCCAGCGGCACCGGCAGCGGCGACGACAGCGGCGACGGCTGCGGCGACGGCTGCGGCGACGACAGCGGCGCGGCGGCGGGGCGGACCCCCGTCGTCGCGGGCGTGCCGGTCCCGGTCATCGAGCCGCCCTCCGCAGTTGTCCCTCGGGCGGAGAACTCCGCCACCCCGTCGCGAACTGAAACTAAGGGCAGGCTAACCTCTTGATTTCACACCGAGCGATCAAGGACTCACGTGAAGCGATCAAGTTGTGTCTGTGAACCGAACCGCGACGAGCCGTCGGGCGTGGGCATCCGGCTGCCCCGGCAGCCGTCGCGGGTCGCCGACGACGACGACGAGATCCGGCCGTGGGGCCACGCCCCGCACCGGCACCCGCACGCCCAGTTCGTCGGGGCGATCATGGGCCGGGCCACGATCACCGTCGACGACCACGAGTTCGAGGCCGACGGCTCGTGGGGGGTGTGGATCCCACCGCTGGTGTGGCACAGCGCCCGGTTTCACGACCGCTACGTGCCGCTTGTCCACAACGGCGGCGCCATGCACCGCGATCAGCCGACCGCGGTGTTCGTGGATCCCGATCTCCGGCACGCGCTGCTGACCGCCGGTCACGGCCCCGGCCGGTCGGAGTCCCCCGCCGACGCCGCCCTGGCCGACGCGCTGCGACGCGCGCGGACGGCCCGCGACTGCCGTGCCCGGGCGCGGCCGGCCGGCTCACCCCGCCGATCGTCGAGGCCCTCGAGGCCGACCCGGCCGACCCCCGCAGCCTCGCCGACTGGGCGCTGCTTCTGCACGTCAGCAGCATCTCGATCCGCCGCGCGTTCGACGCCGAGATCGGCCTGAGCTTCACCGACTGGCGCACCCGCGCCCGGGTGAACGCCGCGATCGTCCTGCTCGACGACGGCGAGTCGGTGTCGGCCACCGCGCGGGCGGTCGGCATGAGCCACAACGGCCTGATCGCCGCGTTCCGCCGGCACCTCGGGGTGACCCCGACGTCCCTGCAGCGGCGGTAGCCGCGCCCCGGCGCGGCGCCGAGCCCGACCGGCCGCGGTCAGCCGGCCGGGATCCCGGCGCAGTCGGCCGGATCGGTGATCCAGCCCTGCTCGCACCCGTGCACGACGACGACCTGGCCGACGGTCGGCTGCTGCCCAGCGGGCACGTCGAGCAGCGTGCCGATCCGGGCCATTTCGGCGGTCCGGGCGGACGGGTCCAGGGCCTGCAGCCGGTCGTAATCGTCCTTCGACGCCGCGAATTGGGCCAGGTTCGCGGCGCACTCGGCCCGCAGTTGTTGGTCCGACAGCGGATCCTGACCGGCCTGTTCGCGGTGCTGCTCGATGTCCGGGTTGCAGACCGGGCCGGACCACCAGCCCTCGGACTTCGCCGTGGCCAGCTGATCGTCGGCCGCGGCTACCGCGGCCTGCAGGGCCGGCCAGTCCGGCACGGCGCCGCCGGACGTCGATGGTGCGGTGGTGGTGCTGATCGGCGAGGAGATCGCCGGCGAGGCCGAGCTCGTCGAGGTCGCCGCTCCGGGCGAGTTCGCGGCGGCGCAGCCGGCCAGGGCCAGGCCCAGGATCGCCGCAGCACCGAGCCGCACACCGCGCACCGCCACCACCGGCCACCCTCCGTTCGTCGAGCCGCGTCATCGGCCACCCTACGGGTCACCCGGCCCGGGCCTGGTCGATACTGGTCGGGTGCTGATCCGGGAAAACTTCCGCGAGTACCTCGACCATCTGCTCAAGGACGGCTACTCCGTCCGGCACGACGAGCACGGCTCCGACCCGGACCTGATCGATCCGGGCGGCAACCCGATCGTCACCTGGCAGGAGGAGTTCCCGTACCCGGAGCGGATGGAGCGGGAGGTCTACGAGGAGGAGAAGTACAAGCTGCAGATCGAACTGCTCAAGTTCCAGTACTGGACGCAGGACGTCGGCGGCAAGCACGTCATCCTGTTCGAGGGCCGCGACGCCGCGGGCAAGGGCGGCACCATCAAGCGGTTCATGGAGCACCTGAACCCGCGGGCCGCCCGGGTGGTGGCGCTGACCAAGCCGACCGAGACCGAACTCGGCCAGTGGTACTTCCACCGGTACATCACCCACCTGCCGACCGCCGGTGAGATCGTGCTGTTCGACCGGTCCTGGTACAACCGGGCCGGGGTGGAGCGGGTGATGGGCTTCACCACCGAGCGGGACTACCGGATCTTCCTGCGGCAGGCCCCGCTGTTCGAGGACATGCTGGTGGAGAGCGGGTTCTCGTTGACCAAGCTGTGGTTCTCGGTCACCCAGTCCGAACAGCGGACCCGCTTCGCGATCCGGCAGATCGACCCGGTGCGCCGGTGGAAGCTCTCGCCGATGGACATCGAGTCGCTCGACCGGTGGGACGCCTACACCGAGGCGAAGGAGGCCATGGTGCTGGCCACCGACACCGATCAGGCGCCGTGGACGTCGATCAAGAGCAACGACAAGAAGCGGGCCCGGATCAACGCGATGCGGTTCTTCCTCAACCAGTTCGACTACGAGGACAAGGATTCGGCGGTGGTCTACCCGGCCGACCCGAAGATCGTGAAGCGGGCCCGGGACCAGATCAAGGACTGATCGCCGGATCGGCAACGAGCGCCCCTCCGGCCCCCACTGAACCGTGGTTGCGCAAGCACGGGCCCCGATGCGCAACGCCGGTTCAGCCGCGGCGCGGCGAACCCGATCCGCGCAATCACGAGCGCCCCTCCGGGCCCCCACTGAACCGTGGTTGCGCAAATACCCGCCCCGATGCGCAACGCCGGTTCAGCCGCGCCGCGCGGGTCGGTTCGCCCGCGACCGGTCCCGGTTCGCGCGTGGCGGCTCAGGACGTGACGGCCGCCAGGGCCGCGTCCCGCAGGTCGCGCTTGCGGATCTTGCCGCTGGACGTGCGCGGCATTTCATCCACGACGACCACCGTCTTGGGTATCTTGTAGCGGGCCAGCCGGCCGGCCAGATGCTCGCGCACCTCGGCGGCGGTGATCCGGCGACCGGACCGGACCTGGATGTAGGCGCGGGGCACCTCGCCCCACTTCTCGTCCGGCACGCCGACGACGGCGACGCTGCCGACCGCCTCCAATTCCAGGATGATCTGCTCGATCTCGGCCGGGTAGATGTTCTCCCCGCCGGAGATGATCATGTCCTTGAGCCGGTCGGAGATGAACAGGAAGCCGTCCTCGTCCAGGTAGCCGATGTCGCCGGAGCGGAACCAGTCGCCGTCGGCGAAGGCGGCGGCGGTGGCCTCCGGCCGGTCCCAGTAACCGCCGATGACGTTCGGTCCCTGCACCTGGATCTCGCCCACCTCACCGGGGCGAAGCGGTTCGCCGTTCTCGGCGGCGATCCGCACGTCGGTGAAGAAGTGCGGGAGCCCCGCCGACCCGGCCTTCGACCGGGAGTACCGCGGCTGAAGACTGGTCGCCCCCGGCGAGGTTTCGGTCATCCCGTAGCCGCCGGTGAAGGCCAGCCCGCGCTGCTCGTAGGCGTCCAGCACCCTGGCCGGCACGGCCGATCCGCCGCAGGTGAGCATCCGCAGCGAACTCAGATCGGCGCCGGGCCAGTCGGGATGCTCGCAGATCAGCTGGAAGGTGGTCGGCACCCCGGACAGCGAGGTCACCCGGTGCCGCGGCACCAATTCGAGCACCCGCCCGGCGTCGAAATGCGCTTCCAGCACAACGGTCCCACCCTTGAGCAGCATCGGCAGCACGCCCATACCCAGCGCCGCGGCGTGGAACATCGGAGAGATCATCAGCGCCACGGACTGGGCGCTGACCTCGTAGTCGACCAGCACGTTGAAGCTGTTCCAGGCGATGTTCTCGTGGCTGAGCACCGCCCCCTTGGGGTGGCCGGTGGTGCCCGAGGTGTACTGGATCATCGCCGGGTCGGTCAGCGCCACCGGCTCGTCCCGGTGCTCGGCGGACGCGGCCGCGACGATCGCGTCCAACGACCCGGCTCCCGAACCGTCGGCGACGATCCGCCGGGTGACCGGGGTGCCGTCGCTGCCGGTGATGGCGGCGTCCGCCAGCCCGGCCGCGTGGACCAGCACGGTCGAGCCGGAATCGGTCAGGGCGAAGGCGATCTCGGGCGGGGCCAGCCGGGTGTTCAGCGGCACGAACACCGCGCCGAGGGTGCCGGCGGCGAAGAACGTCTCCAGGAACGACGGGTGGTTCTCGCCCAGGTAGGCGACCCGGTCGCCGGGTCCGACGCCGCCGCCGGCCAGTGCGTTGGCCAGCCGGTCGATCCGTTCGGCCAGCGCGTCGTAGGTGACGACGTGCTCGCCGTCGATCAGCGCGGCGGCGCCGGCCGACTTGACCCGGCGGCGGTGGATCCAGCCGCCGGTGCCCTTGTTCCTCATCGGTAGAACCGGTACAGCGAGCGGGCGACCACAGCGGGCCGGTCCGAGCCCTCGACCTCGATGGTCTGGTCGACGGTCAACTGGATCCCGTCACCCTTGACCTCGGTGACGTCGGCGACGACGCCGCCGAGCCGGATCCGGCTGCCCACCGGCACCGGCGAGACGAAGCGCACCTTGTCCAGGCCGTAGTTGACCTTGGTGGTGACGTCCTTGACGTCCAGCAGCTCGCCCCACAGCGGAATGACCAGGGACAGCGACAGGAAGCCGTGCGCGATCGGCCCGCCGAACGGCCCGTCCTTGGCCCGCTCCGGGTCGGTGTGGATCCACTGATGGTCGTCGGTGGCGTCGGCGAAGGTGTTCACCCGATCCTGGCTGACGGTGAAGTACTCGGTGTGGCCCAGGTCCCGGCCGGCCAGGTCCTTGGCCTCGTCGAAGGTCACGGTCGTCGTCATGATGGTTCCTTTCCTGTTGGTGGTCCTGTTGGTGGTCCTGTTGGTGGGTGGCGGTTTTCAGTGCTGGACGGCGGTCAGATCGTGGTCCCGGCCCTCGCGGATGGCCAGCACGGCGACGGCGCTGACCAGGCCCATGACCATCAGGAAGATGGCCACCGAGTAGATTTGGCCGTCGCCGTTGCGGAACAGGGTGGCCAGCAGCGCCGGGGTGAAACCGCCGCCGATCAGCGTGGCCAGCTGGTAGCCCAGGGACGCGCCGGTGTAGCGGGCGCCGGTGCCGAACTGCTCGGAGATGAACGAGCCGAGCGGGCCGTAGACCATCGACTGCAGTTGCAGGCCGACGACGAAGGCCAGGGTGACCACGATCGCGTTGCCCGACCCCCACATCCAGAAGAACGGGAAGGTCAGCGCCACCCAGGCCAGGCAGCCCACGACCAGCACCGGGCGACGGCCGAACCGGTCGGACAGCGCCCCCGCGGCGACCACCCCGAACACGGCCAGGAACGAGGCGAGGGAGTAGCCGAACAGCACGGTCGACCGCTCGGCGCCGGCGCTCACCGCGTAGGTCTGCGCGAAGGTGGCCATGGTGACCTGGAAGGCGAACGCGGCGCCGGCGCCCAGGGTGGTCAGGATCAGCGCCTTCGGGCGGCGCAGCACCGACCAGAGCGGCAGCGGCTGCTTGGCCTTCTCCTTGGTGGCGGCCTCCTTCAGCGCGGCCAGGAACACCGGGCTCTCGGAGATCCGGGTGCGCACCCAGATGCCGATGGCCAGCAGCACCGCGGACAGCAGGAACGGGATCCGCCAGCCCCAGGCGAAGAACTGCTCCTGCGGCAGCAGGGCGAACAGGCCCAGCAGCAGGCTGCCGAGCAGGGCGCCGGACGGCGCCCCGGCGTTGACGAAGGAGGCGGCGAACCCGCGCCTGCCGGATTCGGCGTGCTCCAGGGCCATCAGCGCGGCCCCGCCCCACTCGCCGCCGACCGCGATGCCCTGCATCACCCGCAGGGTGACCAGGATGATCGCCGCCCAGCCGCCGATCGTCGCCGAACCGGGCACCAGGCCGATCAGGAACGAGGCCAGGCCCATGATGAACATGGTGATGACCAGCATCTTCTTGCGGCCGATCCGGTCACCGAAGTGGCCGAACACGATGCCGCCGATCGGCCGGGCCAGGTAGCCGGCGGCGAAGGTGCCGAAGGAGAAGATGACCTGGCTGAACGGGTCGAGGCCGCCGAAGAAGACGGTCGGGAAGACCAGGGCGGACGCCGAGCCGTACAGCAGGAAGTCGTAGAACTCGATGGTGCTGCCCAGGTAGCCGGAGAAGATGACTCGACGGACTTCCCGGCGCTTCTCGGGGGTGTGCACGGCGGGGCTCGACTCGGCCGGGCCGGTGATCGTCATCGATGTCTCCCTGTCCGATGGAAGGCTAACGTTCGTGGGGTCAGCGGGTGAAGGCGCTGCGTCCGGTGACGGACCGTCCGACGATGAGCGCATTGATCTCGTGGGTCCCTTCGTAGGAGTAGATGGCCTCGGCGTCCGCGTGGAACCGGGCGACGTCGGTGGCCAGGGTGATCCCGTTGCCGCCGCACACCTCTCGGGCGAGCGCGACGGTTTCCCGCAGGTTCAGGCTGGTCAGCATCTTGGCCAGGGCGGAGTCCTCGTCGCGGTAGCTGCCCTGGGCCTGGAGCTGGGTCAGCCGGACGACCGCGCCCAGCGACCCGGTGACGTTGGCCAGCATCCGGGCGAGCTTGTCCTGGACGAGCTGGAAGCCGCCGATGGGGCGCCCGAACTGGTTGCGGGTGGTCACGTAGCGGACGGCCGCCTCGTAGGCGCCGGCGGCCGCGCCGGTGGCGATCCAGGCGACGTCGGAGCGCATCCGGCGCAGCATGTCGGCGACGTCGGCGAAGGTGTCGACGCCCGCCAGCCGGGCCGATTCGGGCACCCGGACGCCGGTCAGCGTGATGTCCGCGTTCTGCATCATCCGCAGCGCGGTCTTGCCGCCGATCTTGGTCAGGCGCACGCCGGGTGCTTCCCGGGGGACCAGGAAGGCGCGGACTCGTTTGGGCGCCGATTCGCCGCCCATCTCGGTGGCGAAGACGACCAGCACGTCTGCGGTGAACGCGCCGCCGATCCACCGCTTGGCCCCGTCGATGACCCACCCGTCGCCGTCCCGGCGCGCGGTGGTGGCCATGCCGCCGGCGATGTCCGACCCGTGGTCCGGCTCGGTCAGCGCGAAAACGCCGGTGAGGTCGAAGGTCTGGATCCTCGGGTCGAGGTCGGCGACCTGCTCCGGGCTGCCGCCGCGGGCGACCGCGGTGCGGAACAGGCCGGACTGGGCGTTGTACATGGTCACCACCGACGCGTCGGTGCGGGCCAGCTCGAAGTTGCGGAACCCGTGGTACAGCGCGCTGGGCTCGGCGCCGGTGGCGGCGATCGCGTCCGGCCGCATCAGGTTCAGCTCGATCAGCGGCGGCAGGATCTGGTACGGGAACTCGCCGCGCTCCCAGTAGTCGGCCAGCAGCGGCCGCACCTGGCCGTCCAGCACCCGGCGCAGCTCGGCCAGCACCGACCGCTCGGCGTCGGTGAGCAGGTCGGCGTACCGGTAGACGTCGCTGGGGTAGGCGAGATCGGCTTCTTCCGAGGCCATCTCGGGCAGTAGCAGGGTCATCGTCGGCCCTTCGGTGGATTTCCGTGGATTTCCGTGGATTTCCGTGGATTTCCGTGGATTTCAGGCGAGTCCGAGAACCCGGACCGCGTTGTTCTTCAGGATTTTCGGCCGGACGGCGTCCTTCAGGTCCAGGTTCGCAAAGTCGGCCAGCCAGCGTTCCGGGGTGATCAGCGGGAAGTCGGAGCCGAACAGCACCTTGTCCTGCAACAGCGAGTTGGCCGCCCGGACCAGTTGCGGCGGGAAGTACTTCGGCGACCAGCCGGACAGGTCGATGAACACGTTGGCCTTGTGCGTGGCGACCGCGATCGCCTCGTCCTGCCACGGCACCGACGGATGGGCCATGATGATCGTCAGCTCGGGGAAGTCGGCCGCCACCCCGTCCAGCAGGATCGGGTTGGAGTAGCCGAGCTTGATGCCGAACCCGCCGCGGGTGCCGGCGCCGATCCCGGTCTGCCCGGTGTGGAACACCAGCGGCAGGCCGAACCCGGCGAGGGCCTCGTACAGCGGGTAGAAGGTGCGCTCGCTGGGGTCGAAGCCCTGCACCGACGGATGGAACTTGAATCCGCGCACGCCCAGGTCGCCGACCAGGTGCTTGGCCTTCTCGATCGCGGCGGGCCCGGTCAGCGGGTCGACGGAGCCGAACGGGATCAGCACGTCGTTGTTGCGGGCGGCGCCCTGCGCGATCTCCTCGCTGCTGTTCGCCGGGTGCCCCAGGTTGGTGCCGGCGTCCACCGTGAACACCACCGCGGCGATGTCCAGTTCCCGGTAGTGGTCGGCGATCTCGTCCAGGGTCGGCCGCGTCGGGGTGGCCTTGAAGTAGGCGGTGGCGGCGTCCAGGATCGGCTGCGGCAGGGCGCAGTGCCCGTCGTCGCCGACCTCCACGTGCACATGGGTATCGATGGCCCGCACGGCATCGACGTCGATGCCCAACTGGTAGGACATGGCGATCAGGCGCCCGCGGGGACCGGCTGCAGGGCCTCCGGCAGGGCCGGGAACTTCTCCCCCACCGACTGCGCGGCGTCCAGCAGCTGACCCTTGTTCGCGGCGAGATCGGCGGCGCTCCAGCCCCCGTCCCGGTACAGGTCGAGCACCGGCTCGGGGTGCGACCACACCTGGATCCGGTCGCCGCCGGCGCCGATCACCTGGCCGTTGATGCCGGCCGCCTCGTCCGAGGCCAGGAACGCGATCAGCCCGGCCACGTCGGCGGCGGTGCCGAAACCGATTTCCTTGCGGAAGAAGTCGGGCATCGGCTGGCCCGCCTCGTCGGCGGCGACCGCGGCGGCGAAGTACGGCACGGTCTTGGTCATCGCGGTCGCGGCGACCGGGATGACGGCGTTCACGCACACGCCGGACTTGCGCATTTCCAGCGCCCAGGTGCGGACCATGCCCACGATGCCGGCCTTGGCCGCCGCGTAGTTGGTCTGGCCGAAGTTGCCGCGCTGCCCGGTCGGCGAGCCGATCGCGATGATCCGCCCGGCCACGTCGTTGCCCTTGAAGTAGGCGTACGCCTCCCGGACGCAGGTGAAGGTGCCGCGCAGGTGCACGTTGACCACCAGGTCGAAGTCCTCGTCGGTCATCTTCAGCAGCGACTTGTCCCGCAGCACCCCGGCGTTGGTGACCAGGATCTCCAGCCGGCCGAACTGGGCCACCGCGGTCCGCACCAGCCGCTGGGCGGTCTCGGTGGGCCCGACCGGGGCGACCACCGCGGTGGCCCGCCCGCCGGCCGCGGTGATCGAGGCGACCGCGTCGGCGGCCACCTGCTCGTCGACGTCGTTGATGACGACGGCCGCGCCCTGCGCGGCCAACTCCTGCGCGTAGGCCAACCCCAGCCCGCGTCCGGATCCGGTGACGATCGCAACCTTGCCCTGCAGGGACACCGCAAGCTCCTTCGCTCTGTGTTCTTTCCGGCGTGTTCTCTGGTCTGTTCGCCGGCGTGTGACCGGCCCGACATCCGGGGCCGCCCACTCCGTGCTGCCAGCAACGATGACAGGGATCATTGAGAATGTCAACGATTGTTCCGAGCAATCTTGGTTGGCAGGACCCGGTCGCGCCGGCCCCCTACACTTGAGGTGCTCAATCATGGGCAGGGTCAACCAGTGAGAAGCGGGGACGGTTCGATGGCGCAGCCGACGACGGCGACCGAGCACCCGCCGACCGAGCCGGCGCCGACCGACCGGTTCGCCGGATCCGGCCTGGCCGCGGACATCCCGTTCCTGCTGGCCCGGGCCCGGGCCCTGAGCATGCACAACGCGCACGCCGCCCTGGAGCCGCTGGGCCTGAAGGTGCGCGCGTTCTCGGTGCTGTGGCTGGTCTGCGAAGGGCTGGAGCCGTCCCAGCGGGAGCTGAGCGCCTTCCTGAGCCTGGACCCGAGCCAGATCGTCGCGCTGGTCGACGAGCTCGAACGGCGGGGTGCGGTCACCCGGCAGGCCGATCCCCGGGACCGGCGGCAACGGATCATCCGGCCGACCCCGGCCGGGCAGCGGCTGCTGCGCAAGGCGCACGCCCTGGTCGAGACCGGCAACGACCGCAGCCTGTCCGCGCTCACCCCGGACGAGCGGCGCACCCTGGGCGAGCTGCTCGGCAAGCTGGTGCTCGGCGGCTGACGGTTGCGTCAGGGCGGCTTTCCGTCCGTCCCGCCGGCTTGGCGG
>JBDHZW010000079.1:0-20709 GCA_039812105.1 Nakamurella sp. | reverse complement strand
CCCTCGCGGTTCGACGTCGGACCAATTCGGCCCTCGCTTGCCGGACCTGGTCCAGGTCCGCGGGCCGCAGCACGCCCGCATCGACGAGGACGACCTGGTCGACCAATCCGACCGCGTCCAACAGCCGACCCTGGCCCAGCAGCTCGACCACCTTGTCGGTCAATGGTCGGAGCGCCTCGGCACAGCCGCCGACGAGCGCCGGGGACGGCACGGTCCAGCTGTCGGCCTCGCGCGGCTCCAGTTTGAGAATTCCGCCGCCGTACGATCGCCCGACCATCTCGGCGTGCAACAGGGTGATCGAATTCAGGCTCGCCAGCGGCAGCAGTTCGCGTCCGAGTTCGGCGACGTCCGGCCGCAGGTAGACACCGTGCACCGAGTTGAGGTGGTGGGCGCCGGCGAGGTTGGTCGTCAGCCGGGGGGTGTCGGCGTTCATGCAGGTGAGCAGCAGGTCGGCGGGTGGAACCAGCGGGACCTGATGCCACTGCTTGCGAACCCGGCACTTGTAGGCCCGGTCAATTTCGGCGTCCAGCCCGGTGGCGAGGTAGGCGCGCGCAGCCGCCGACGGCTCCGGACCCGGCCGGAAGAGGTGGATCGCCTTGCCCTCCCGGCCCAGCCGAGTCAGCAGCTGCTCGTCCAGCCGGAGCCCTCGCAGATGGGCACTGCCGGCCGGGGAAATCGTCAGAAGCTCCTCGCTCGGCAGTCCCAGCTCGGCGACCCGTTGGGGGGACAGCGTGAAGTACCGGTTGTTTCCGGTGACCATTCCCAACGTGGTGTCCCCCCACGCCTCCAGGCGGGTGAAGTGGCCGGCCCGAACCGAGTCGCGCAGCGGCCGGTCGGCGCTCGTCGGCACGAGAATCCCGGTCCACTTGCCCGCCGAGTCCCCCGGAGTCCATGTCGTCGCCGCGGTGAGCTCGGCCAGTCCGGCCGCGCTGACCGCCCGACGGACGCCCAACCGTTCGGACGGTCCCTCCCGATGCCCCTCGGCCAGGACCAGGACGACGTCGGCCTCGGCGTCGGGGAACACTCGTTCGTCGAACAGCACAAGCTCGACCGACCGGAACCGGTCGAGCAGGAAGCGTCGGATCGGGGCGGCATAGTTCACCGAGAGAAGTTCGGCCGGAAGCACCAGGCCGAGCCGGCCTCCCGGCGCCAGGAAGCCGACCGCGTGCACGGTGAACGCGGCCCAACTCGAGGCCAGTCGGGTCAGGGGGACACCGGCCCGTGCGGCCGCCCGGCGGGCCTGGTCACGCGCGGGGCCGGCGAACTCGTGAAAGCGGATGAACGGCGGGTTTCCGATCACGCAGTCGAAACCGGGGTCGGCTTCAACTGCAAAGAAGTCGTCGGTGCGGATGCGGAGGTCGCCACCTGCCTCGCGGACCCTCCGGCGGGCCATTCGCACGCTGGCCGGGTGGATCTCGACGGCGTCCACCCGGGGACGCACCGGGGGCGACTCCGACAGGCGCCGGAGTCGATCGACGGCGGCCACGAGGAAAGCGGCGTCGCCGGCCGACGGCTCGAACACCCGATCATCGGAGCTCCGAACCGCCCACGCGGCGATGAATCGGGTGATCTCGGCAGGGGTGAAGAAAGCGCCTCGCGATTTTCGCCGGGCGGCGGTGTCCGGTGGATCGGGAACGGTTCCGCCGGGCACGAGGTCATTATTGAACAGGGTCGGCTGCCCTTCGGCTCGCGACAGGCGGCCCGAGGGCAGGTCGGGTCGGCCCGGGGATCGGCCCAGTGGATTCATGGTCGGCAGCCTGGCACCTGCCTCCGACAGTGACCCTCCGACGCTGACCCGCGGGGGTCAGGGGACGACCAGCACCGGGAACTTCTGCCGGGCCACCACCGCACGCGACACCGAGCCGGACGCGATGCGGTGCAGGAAATCACCGAAGCCGCTGTGCCGCTTGCCGACGACGACGCAGGCGGCGTCCCGGTCCTCGGCGATGCGAACGAGCTCGGCCCCGGCCTCGCCGGTCGTCGACAGCAGCTCCCAGGTCACGCCGGTCAGGTCGCCGGATTCGGTCAGCGTCCGGACCAACTCCGCCTCGACCGCGTCCTCGGCCTGGTCGCTGACCCCGACCTCCTCGGGGATCGGCACGTAGCCCTCGACCATCGGCATTGCGCGCCGGCGCACGTGCACCAGCAGCAGCGGCCGGCCGGTCGCGGTGGCCAGGAAGGCGGCCGCCCGGAGCGGCCGGCCGCAGGCGGTGGCGTCGTCGATGCCGGCCACGATCGGCCCGCCGCGCAGGTCCGGGGGCAACGGAATGCCGTGCGGCGACACCTGCCGATCCGGGCGATCGGGCACCGGCCCGCCCGCGGCAGGAGCGACCGGATCGGTCGGCGAATCCGTGGCGGTCATGGCTTCCTCCCGGCGGGACCGTCACCCGGGTGCACGCACCGGGCTTGCGCTGCCAACCGTAGCGCGCCGCACCTCAGTCGAACTGGGGACGCTCGGTGCGTGTCCGCTTGAGCTCGAAGAAGTACGGGAACGACGCCAGCTTGACCGTGGCATCCCACAACTCGCCGGCCTCCTCGCCGCGGGGGATGCGGGTGATCACCGGCCCGAAGAAGGCGACGCCGTTGACGTGGATGGTGGGGGTGCCGACGTCGTCGCCGACGGCGTCCATGCCCGCCCGGTGGCTGGCCCGCAGCGCCTCGTCGTACTCGGTGGAGGTGGCCGCATCGGCCAGGTCCGCGGGCAGGCCCAGGTCCGCCAGCGCGAGCCGGATGACCTCGGTCCGGTCGTCGATCTTCTCGTTGTGGATGCGGGTGCCCATCGCGGTGTAGATAGGACCGAGGATCTCCGGCCCGTACTTCTGCTCGGCGGCCACCGCGACCCGCACCGGCCCCCACGCCCGGTCCAGCATGGCCCGGTAGTTCTCGCTGACCGCCCGGTTCTCGTTGAGCACGGCCAGGCTCATCACGTGGAAGCGCACGTCGATCGGCCGGACCCGCTCGGCCTCCAGGATCCAGCGGGAGGTGACCCAGGCGAACGGGCAGGCCGGATCGAACCAGAAGTCGACCCGGTCGGTTCCCGCCCGGGAGCCCACCCGGGCCTCGCTGTCGGGGGCGGTCGTCTCGATCGCGTCCTCGATCGTCTCGGCCTGGCTCATCCGGTGTCTCCTCGTGTCTGCACGCTTCCGTGACGGCCCACCATGGCCGTTTGCCTGGGTAACCATCCGCCCACGCCCCGTATTCCCCTGCCTGTCGGAGCCCCCCACTACACTCCGGCACTGGCGATCGGCCGATCGCCAGGTGTGGAAGGACATCGCATGGCCCAGGCCCCGAATCTGACGCGCGACCAGGCCCGGGAGCGCTCGGCGACCGTCGGCACAACCTCCTACGACGTCACCGTCGACCTGACCGACGGCAGCGGCGGGCCGAGCGAGAAGACGTTCACCACCCGGGCGACGGTCCGGTTCAGCGCGACCGCCGGCGCGAGCACCTTCCTGGACTTCGTCGGGGACGGCGTCGCCTCGGCCACCCTCAACGGCCGCGAACTGGACGTGTCGGGGTGGAGCAGCACCGGCGGGCTCGCCCTGGACGGGCTGGCCGCCGAGAACGAGCTGACCGTCGACGCGGTCGGCCTCTACACCAACACCGGGGAGGGCCTGCACCGGTTCGTCGACCCGGTGGACGGGGCGGTGTACCTGTATTCACAGTTCGAGACCGCCGACGCCAAACGGCTCTACCCGTGCTTCGACCAACCGGACCTCAAGGCCGCCTTCAGCTTCACGGTGACCGCGCCGGACGACTGGCAGGTGGTGTCCAACGGCGCGGAGGTGTCGACCGAGCCGGCGCCCGGGGGTGGCACCACCCACACGTTCGCGACGACCGAGCCGATGAGCACCTACGTGACCGCCCTGGTGGCCGGCCCGTACCACGTGGTCCGCGACCGGCACGACGGGATCGATCTGGGCATCTTCTGCCGGTCCACGCTGGCCGAGCACCTGGACGCCGAGCGCCTGTTCACCCAGACCAAGCAGGGCTTCGACTTCTATCACCGGGCGTTCGGGGTGCGGTACCCGTTCGGCAAGTACGACCAGCTGTTCGTGCCGGAGTTCAATGCCGGTGCGATGGAGAACGCCGGCGCGGTCACGTTCCGGGAGGAGTACGTGTTCCGGTCCCGGGTGACCCGGTACCTCTACGAGCGCCGCTGCGAGACCGTGCTGCACGAGATGGCGCACATGTGGTTCGGCGACCTGGTCACCATGCGCTGGTGGGACGACCTGTGGCTGAACGAGTCCTTCGCCACCTGGGCCTCGGTGGTGGCGCAGGTGAACGCGACCGAGTACACGTCGGCCTGGACCACGTTCGCCAACGTGGAGAAGTCGTGGGCCTACGTGCAGGACCAACTGCCCTCCACTCACCCGATCGCCGCCGACATGGTCGACCTGGCCGCCGTCGAGGTGAACTTCGACGGCATCACCTACGCCAAGGGCGCCAGCGTGCTCAAGCAGCTGGCGGCCTACGTCGGCTACGAGGAATTCCTGGCCGGCCTGCGCGACTACTTCGCCGCGCACGCGTTCGCCAACGCCACGCTGACCGACCTGCTGGACGCACTGGAACGGACCTCCGGGCGGGACCTGCGGACCTGGGCCCAGGCCTGGCTGCAGACCACCGGGCTGAACACCATCAGCGCCGATCTCGACGTCGACGGCGACGGGACGATCACCCGGTTCGAGTTGGTCCAGTCCGGCGCCGAGCCGGGGGCCGGGGAACGGCGCCCGCACCGGCTGGCGGTCGGCCTGTACGACCGTGACGGGTCCGGGAAGCTCACCCGGACGCACCGGGTCGAGCTGGACGTCACCGGCGAGCGGACCGCGGTACCCGACCTCGTCGGGAAGTCGCGGGGCGCCCTGGTGCTGGTCAACGACGACGATCTGACCTACTGCAAGGCCCGGCTGGATCCGGCGTCGTTGGAGACCGTGATCGCCTCGATCGCCGATGTCGCCGAGTCACTCCCCCGCACCCTGCTGTGGTCCGCGGTGTGGGAGATGACCCGGGACGCGTTGATGCGAGCCCGCGACTTCATCGCGCTGGCCAGCCGCGGGCTGGTCACCGAGGACCAGATCGGCGTCCTGCAGCGCGTGCTCAGCCAGTTGCAGGTCGCGGTCGGCTCGTACGCGGAACCCGGCTGGGCCGCCGCAACGGGTTGGCCGTTGGTCACCTCGACGCTGCGGGATCTCGCCTCCGCCGCGCCCGAGGGCAGCGACACCCAGCTGTCGGCGGTGCAGGCGCTGTGCGCGGCCAGGCTGGACGAGCGGTTGGTCGCCGAGATCGCCGGCTGGCGCGACGGTTCGGCGCCGCTGCCCGGGTTGACCGTGGACACCGATCTGTCCTGGACGTTGCTGGGCGCGCTGGTCGCGCACGGCGCCGCGGGGGCCGCCGAGATCGAGGCGGCCGAGGCCGCCGACCCGACCGCGTCCGGCCAGCGCAAGGCGACCCAGGTGCGGGCGCTGATCCCCACGGCGGAGAACAAGGCGGCGGTCTGGGACCGGCTGATCAACGACGACGGGATGGCCAACGCGCTGCAGGACGCGGCGATCGCGGGCTTCTCCCATCCCGCGCAGGCCGCCCTGCTGGAACCGTTCACCGAGAAGTACTTCGAGGTGGTGGCCCAGGTGTGGGATCGGCGGTCCAGCGAGGTGGCGCAGAAGGTGGCGGTCGGGCTGTTCCCCCGGTGGGCGATCGAGCAGTCCACCGTCGACCGGGCGCTGTCCTGGGCGCAGGAGGATCACCCGACCGCGCTGAAGCGGCTGGTGTCCGAGGGGCGGGCCGGCGTGGAGCGGGCCCTGCGGGCGCGGGCGGCCGACGCGGGCCGAGCCGACGCGGGCCGAGCCGGGCCCAGCCCGGCCTGAGTGGCGCACCACCGGCTCACTTCGACCGGCCTTGCGCCACTCACCGCCCACGAACGTCTCCGCGGAAAACGCCCGGCCGACACAGAGCGACCCCCGCACGAACGCGTGCGGGGGTCGTACCGGTCAGCCGACGGGTCGGGTCACCAGGTCGAGCGCTCCGGCAGGGTGCCGGCCTGGTCGGCCAGGATGCGCACGCCGGTGATCAGCGCCCCGGCGATGTCGCCGTCGGTGCAGGAGGACACGACGCCGAGCACGGCGAGCCGGGCGGCGCGATCGCTGACCCGGCGGGCCGCCTCGGGTCCGGTGACCACCTCGACCACCCGCTGCCCGGGCGAGACCGCAAGCAGGACCGCGTACGGCGCGTCCGGGCCGAGACCCTCCAGCAGGCTCTCCGCGGACGCGGCGGTGTTGCTGCCGAGGTCGCCCAGGTACGCCGAGAAGCGCAGGCCGGTGAACCGCTCGGCCTCGCGGATCACGTCGTCGAGCAACTCGAGCTGGCTGGTGGTCAGCGGATGATCGGCGCTGCCGGTCGGGCCGACCGACGGATTCCAGTTGCTCAGCCCGCCCGGTGCGGACGGAACGACCTCACCATGTGCCATGAGCGCCACCTCCCTGCCCCAGTCGGCCGTCCGTGGCGGCCGAGGTCACGATCGGCTGGTCGCCGGCCCACCATTGCGGCGGGTAGTCCCAGGGTTGGCCCGGTCGGTAGCGCGGCCGCTTGTGCCGCCCCGGCACCATCGTCAGCACGAAGATCGTGCCGTAGATCAACACGGGGATTCCGACGAACACCGCGATGGTCTGGAGGATGCTCACCCGCATACGGTAGCCGACGCCCCCACGCCCGGCCGGGCGACCCGGCGGACGCCCGCCGGAACCACACAGTCGCCGAGCCGCACCAGGTTCCGGCAGGTCAGGCCGCCGACGGCAGCCACGGCTCCCAGGCCGGATCGGATTCCTCGCTGGCCCACATCCGGCCCAGCACGCCCCGCCGCGGCGGCCCTGGGGCGGTCGCCAGGGCCCAGCCGAGTTCGTCGAGCAGGCGGTCGGCCTTGCGCGCGTTGCACCGCGCACAGCAGGCCACGCAGTTCTCCCAGGTGTGACCTCCGCCCCGGCTGCGCGGCACCACGTGGTCGACGGTGTCGGCCCGGCCCTGGCAGTAGGCGCAGCGCCGCCCGTCCCGCTTCAGCACGCCGGCCCGGGTCACCGCGGGCGGTGCCGGATACGGAACCCGCACGTATCGTCGGAGTCGGACCACGGCCGGCACGGCCAGGGACACCGACGGGGATCGCACCAGCCCGGTCGGGCGTTCCACCAGGCATTCGGCCTTGCCGGCGACCACCAGGACCAGGGCCCGCCGGCCGGTGACCACGGCCAGCGGCTCGTGGCTGGCGTTGAGCAGCAGCACCCGCAGCACGCCGACGTGCCGCACGGTGTCGGGTTCGCGGTGCACGGTGGGTCCCGGGGACGGGCGAACCGGGGCGGGACGTCGACCGGCGTGACCGGCAGCGTTCATCCGTACCTCCCGCGGGGCGTGCAACCGAGGACATCACCAAGGACAGCTGCGAGAAACGCTCGGGCTCGGGATCCGGCCCGTCACCGACGAGAATAGCCGGGCGGTCCGGACATCCCGGACGGCGCACGGAACGTCAGCCAACGGGGCCCGCCCGCCCCGGCCGAGCAGCTGAACGGCCGCTGAACAGCAATCGACAGCTATGACATCGAGGGATTGATCAACCATGGAGATCACCGCGCCGGAGTGCGCTGCCGACGCCGGATCACTGTGCCAATGGGTCTGGGACAACACCGGGGCCGACGCGCTGGCCCGCAACAGTGACGCATTCGCGTCCGCCGCCGTGCACATCGTGATCATTCTGGTGGTCGCGTTCATCGTGCGCTTCCTGCTCTACCGCGCGATCAACCGGCTCACCCGGCTGAGCAACAACGACGGCACCTCCGCCGCCCTGCGCCCGCTGCGGGCGGGCGCCCGGCTGGCCCTGGGCGGCGCGGTCGCCGGCGACCGGCGGGGTCAGCGCACCCGGGCGGTGGCGTCGCTGCTGAAATCGATCACCTCGTTCGTGGTGATCTGCGTGGCCGCGGTGCTGATCCTGTCCGAGCTGGGCTTCGACATCGCGCCGATCCTGACCTCCGCCGGCATCGCCGGGGTCGCGCTGGCCTTCGGTGCGCAGAACCTGGTGCGCGACTTCCTGGCCGGCATCTGTATGACCTTGGAGGATCAGTACGGCGTCGGCGACACCGTCGACCTGGGCTCGGCGAGCGGGACGGTCGTCGCGGTCAGCCTGCGCACCACGACGTTGCGGGCCGGCGACGGGACCATCTGGCACGTCCGCAACGGTGAGGTGCTGCGGGTCGGCAACTCCAGCCAGGGCCAGGCCGTGGTGACGATCCCGGTCACGGTCCCGTACGACTCGGACACGGACCGGGCGTCGACCATCGCCCTGCAGCAGGCGACCGCGGTGGCCGAGTCGCCCGGGTTCGAGGCGTCGGTCGTCGTGCCCCCGGCCCTGCTGGGCATCACCGACGTCGCTCCCGGCACCATCACCCTGGGCATTCAGGCCACCGTCGCGACCAGCGAGAAGGACGGCTTCACCCGGGCGGTCCGGTCGGCCATCCGGTCGGCGTTCGAGCAGGCCCGTCGGGACGACCCCAGCATGGACTTCCGGCCACCCGTGCTGGTCGCCACCGGGGACTACCAGCCGAACCCGAAGCAGGACAAGGTATGACGGAACCCGTGCGGAAGAATGTGCCGGTGACCACCTCCGGACCCACCACCAGCGGACCGACCACGACCTTCTACGACGAGGTCGGTGGCCACCCGGTCTTCGCCGGCCTCGTGCACCGCTTCTACCAGCAGGTGGCGGCCGACCCGGTGCTCCGACCGCTGTACCCGGAACAGGACCTGGGTCCGGCCGAGATCCGGCTGCGGATGTTCCTGGAGCAGTACTGGGGCGGCCCGCGGACCTATTCCGACCAGCGGGGTCACCCGCGGCTGCGGATGCGGCACGCTCCGTTCGTCATCGGGCTCCGCGAGCGCGACCACTGGCTCGCCGCGATGAAGGTGGCCGTCGACGAGGCACCCCTGGACGACGAGCACCGCGAACGGCTCTGGGCCTACCTGGAGATGGCGGCGGACAGCCTGGTGAACTCGCTGCACTGAGCCCCGGGCCGACCCGGCCGTCACCCGCTCATCGTTCGGGTGGTCCGGCGTGGCGCGGCGTCGATTGTCGCTGCGCGAATGATCCCATTGATCGATGCAGCGCCGGAACGCCCGGGCCGTGCTGTCCGGCACCCTCGCCGTGCTGGCCGCGGCCCTGGTGGGGTGCGCCGCCGCCGGCGCCGGCGAGCACACCGCGTTGCCCGGCCAGGCGCTCGGGCTCGGGGCCATCGCCTCTTCGCGGACGTCAACGACCCAGCCGACTCCGGCGACCCGGACGTCCGAGATCCGGGTGACGGTGCCCGAGCTGACCGTCGCCGGCACCATCGCCAATCTGACCGCCCCGCCGGTGACCGTGCCCGGCACCACCACCTCGGCGGAACCGACGACGCCCGCGCCGGCCGCGGAACCCGCGCCCACCCCGGAACCGGCACCCCCGCCGGCCCCGGCCCCGGCGCCGACCCCGGTCGTCCCGCCGTACACGACCGTCCTCGGCTGGACGGGCGAGGGCAAGGTCGCCTACCTGACCTTCGACGACGGTCCCGGGTCGGCCACCGGGCAGATCCTGGACATCCTGGCCGCCAAGGGCGTCAAGGCCACGTTCTGCGTGGTGGGCCAGCAGGTGACGGCCAACCCCGACCTGGTCCGGCGGATCGTCGCCGAGGGGCACACCGTCTGCAATCACAGCTGGGACCACCCCACCGGGTTCGACACGCTGGCGCCGGACGCGCTGGCGGCCCAGATCAATCAGACGCAGGACGCGGTGATCGCGGCGGCCGGATACACCCCGCGGTACCTGCGGGCACCCGAGGGGAGCTTCGGCACCGCCGACGGCTCGGTGCACCAGGCCGCGCAGCAGGCCAGGACGCTGCTGCTGGGCTGGGCGGTCGACTCCAAGGACTGGACCAAACCCGGTGCGCCGACCATCGTCTCGAACGTGCTGGGCGCGGTGACGCCCGGCGCGATCATCCTGATGCACGACGCCGGCGGCACCGACCGCCAGCAGACCCTGGATGCGCTGCCCGGCGTCATCGACGGTCTCCAGGCGGCCGGCTACACGCTGCTCCCGTTGCCGCCAGACCCCTCCGGCTGACCCGGGGACGATCGAGTCGCACCAGGCGCCTCGGTTCCCCACGAACCAGGCTCAGACCAGCAGCGGCAGCAGCGAGTGCCGGCGGCGCACCACGGCGCCGTAGCGGGCGTCGATCCGGACCCACGCGTCGGTGGCGCTCACCCGGACATCCTCCCCCGGCACCGACGGGGCGAATCCCATCCCGGACAGCGCGAACACCATCCGCAGGTTGATGACCACCCGCATGCCGGCCCCGGACACGGTCAGCACCTCGGTGTCCAGCAGCGCGGTGGACGCCGCCCCGGCCGGCCCCGGCCGCTCCCGCGCGCCGGTCGCCCCCTCCTCGGCCAGCGCGGCCAGGACGGTGGCCGGCACCGCGTCGACCATGACCCAGCCGGTGGGCGGCGGCAGCTGGGAGCGCCACGACGCGTCGGCGGAGGGGCCCGGGTCGACCTCGTCGGACCTGGCCACCGCCAGCGCGGACAGCAGGTTGCCGGCGTGCACGGTGACGTCGGCCGGATCGACCGACCCGCGGATGGCCCGGGTGACCAGGGCGTCGAACGGGGTGGTGGCCCACAGCCGGACCAGGTCGCCATCCGCGCGGAGCCGGACCAGGCCGGCCGAATCCCACCGGGCCACCCGCCCGGTGAACGCGGTCGCGTCCTCCCGGTCGTCCCGATCGGCGGGAACCAGGCGACTCATCGATGCCCGGCGGTGACGCGGTCGGCCGGCTGCAGATACCGACCCAGGAAGCCCCGCTCCCGCTCGTCCATCCGACGCGGCCGGAAGGTGGCCGGGTCGACCGGAACCAGCACCGTCGACGCGGTGGCCGCCGTCGCGCCCGCCTGACTGAGCAGGTAGTCGATGGTGAACGAGGCGACGCCCAGCTTGGTGATCCCCATGGAGACGGTGACCGGAACCTGCATCCCGATGGGCCGCTTGTAGTCGATCTCCAGGTGGGCCACCACGATGCCCTCGGTGAGCCGGTCCACGCCGTGCCGGGCGGCCTCGGTGAACAGCCAGTCCACCCGCGCCTCCTCCAGCAGCGTGACCGTCCGGGCGTTGTTGACGTGCCGGAACGCGTCCAGGTCCGACCACCGGACCCGGACCTGCGTCACATATCTGGTCATCTACCGCCTCACGTCCGATCTCCGGTCATCGCCCGTGCAGTCTGCCGCACGGGCGACGACGGGACGGTCAGCGGATCATCGAGCGGATCTCCCGGGCGGCCACCGACAGTTCGGCGAGGTCGGTGACGGACACCCGGCTGATCTCGCCGAGCGTGCGGCGGGCACGGGCCAGCCGGGACTTGTTCTGCTTCTCCCACTGCTCGATCTTGGCCTGCGCGTCCTGCTCGGGCGACGTGGTGGACAGCACGTCCGAGGTCAGCAGGCGAAGCGAGCGGTACAGGTCGTCGCGCAGCGCCTGCCGGGCCAGCGCATGCCACCGGTCGCCCCGTTCGAGGGCGGTGACCGACGTCAGCAGGTGGTCGAAGTCCAGGTGGGCGGACAACGCGTACAGCAGCTGCGCGGATTCCAGCAGGTCACGGCCGCTGTCGGCGGCGACGTCCACCGCGTCCAGCAGGCTGTAGGCGTGCAGGCTGTAGGCCACGGTCTCGGCCAGCGTGCGGGGGGCGCCGGCCTCCGTCAGCTCGGCGATCTCCGCCTGCACCGTTCGCATGTCCTCGCCCTGCAGCAGGTTGGGCAGCAGCAGCGTCATCTGCTCGACCGGCCCGGCGTACCGATCGATCTCGGCCCGCACGTCCAGCGGCTGCGGCCGCTGGGTGAGCAGCCAGCGGGCGGCCCGGTCCAGCAGCCGGCGCACCCGCAGGATGATGGTGTCCTGGGTGAGCGCGGGCGCCTTGTTGTTCAGCTCCGCCACCTGCCGCCACACCGATGGCAGGTCGAAGACGGTGCTGGCGATCGTGTACGCGCGGATGGCGTCGTTCGGGGTGGCCGCCATCTCCTCCTCAAGGCGGAACGCGAACGTCAGTCCGGCCCGGTTGACCATCTCGTTCACGGTCTCGGTGGTGACGATCTCCCGGGCCAGCGGATGCTCGGCGATGGCCTGCCGGGCGACCGGTGAACCGTCGCGCATCGCCTTGGGGAAGTAGTCGGCCAACCGATGGGCGAACGCCGGATCGTCCGGCAGCTTGCCCTTGAGCATGGCCGCCGACAGCCCGGCCTTGACGTAGGCCAGCAGCACGCACAGCTCCGGGCCGGCCAGCCCCTCGCCGGCGGCGATCCGCGCGTTGATCTGGGTGTGGCTGGGCAGGAATTCCAACGCGCGGTCCAGCCGGCCGGACTCGACCATCGAGTCGATCAGCCGCGAGTGCACCGACAGCATCTGCGGGGCGTGCAGCCGGGACGCGCCGAGCACCCGGTTCTGCCCCTTGTTGTCGGCCAGCACCAGGTCGGCCACCTCGTCGGTCATCGACGACAGCAGCTCGAGCCGGCCCGGCTCGTCCAGGTCGTCGCGTTCCATCCGGAACTGCAGGGCGATCTTGATGTTGACCTCGTGGTCGGAGGTGTCCACCCCGGCCGAGTTGTCGATGGCGTCGGTGTTGATCCGGCCGCCGGCCCGGGCGAACTCGATCCGGCCGAGCTGGGTGACCCCCAGGTTGCCGCCCTCGCCCACCACCTTGACCCGCAGGTCGCCGCCGTCCACCCGGACGGCGTCGTTGGCCTTGTCCCCCACCTGCAGGTTCTGCTCAGTGGACGCCTTGATGTAGGTGCCGATCCCGCCGTTCCACAGCAGGTCGGCCGGGGCCAGCAGGATCGCCCGGATCAGCTCGGTCGGGGTCAGCTTGTCCACGCCGTCGGCCAGCCCCAGCACCTGCCGCATCTGCGGGGTGATGGCGACCGACTTGGCGGTCCGCGGGAAGACGCCGCCGCCCTCCGAGATCAGGTCCGTGTTGTAGTCGGCCCACGACGAGCGGGGCAGCTCGAACAGCCGCATCCGCTCCACGAACGACTCGGCGACGTCCGGGTTCGGGTCGACGAACACGTGCCGGTGGTCGAACGCGGCGACCAGCCTGATGTGCTGGGACAGCAGCATGCCGTTGCCGAAGACGTCGCCGGACATGTCGCCGACGCCGACGCAGGTGAAGTCCTGGGTCTGGGTGTCCACCCCGAGCTCCCGGAAGTGGTGCTTGACCGATTCCCAGGCGCCACGGGCGGTGATGCCCATCGCCTTGTGGTCGTAGCCGACGCTACCGCCGGAGGCAAAGGCGTCGTCCAGCCAGAAGCCGTAGTCGTGGGCGACGCCGTTGGCGATGTCGGAGAACGTGGCCGTGCCCTTGTCCGCCGCGACGACCAGGTACGAGTCGTCCTTGTCGCGGCGCACCACCCGCTCGGGCGGCACGATGGTGCCGACGTGCCGGTTGTCGGTCAGGTCCAACAGGCCGGCGATGAACATGCGGTAGCAGGCGACGCCTTCGGTCATGTGCTGCTCGCGATCGACCTGCGGGTCCCCGGTGGCGGCCGGCGGCCGCTTCACCACGAAGCCGCCCTTGGCGCCGACCGGCACGATCACCGCATTCTTGACCTCCTGCGCCTTGACCAGGCCCAGGATCTCGGTGCGGAAGTCCTCCGGCCGGTCCGACCAGCGCAGGCCGCCGCGGGCGACGTCGCCGAACCGCAGGTGGACCCCCTCCAGCCGGGGCGAGTACACCCAGATCTCGTGCGCCGGAACCGGTTTGGGCATGCCCGGGATCTTGCCGGGCGCGAGCTTGATGGACAGGAAGTCGCGCCGGTTGCCGTTCTCGTCGGTGACGTACTCGTTGGTCCGGACGGTCGCGGTGATCACCGACAGCAGCGTGCGCATGATCCGGTCGGCGTCCAGGCTGGTCACCGCGTCCAACGCGGTGGTCACCGAGGCGACGATCCGGTCCGCCTCCGCCTGCCGGCCCTCCGGGTCGCCGGCGTAGCGCTCCGGATCGAACTGCACCGCGAACAGCGCCGCCAGGTCCGCCGTGATGGCCGGGTTGTTGCTCAGCACCTGCTCGACATACCGCTCGGTGTAGGGGGTTCCGATCTGCCGCAGGTAGTGCGCGTACGACCGCAGGACGGCCACCTCGCGCCAGTCCAGGCCGGCGGACAGCACCAGCTGGTTGAACCCGTCCACCTCGGCCCGCCCGGACCAGGATGCGATGAACGCCTCGGACATCCGGGTGCGCAGCTCGTCGTCGGCGGCGCCCTTGGCGGCCGCCTCGGCCGGGAAGCTCAGGCCGAAGTCGTAGATACGGGACGGCTCGCCGTCCCCGCGGCGCACCTCGAAGGGCCGCTCGTCCAGCACCTCGGCGCCCAGGGTCTGCAGCACCGGCAGGGCCCGGGACAGGGTCACCGCGCCGCCGGTCACGTACAGCTTGAGCCGCCAGTCGCCGACCTGGTCCGGCCCGCTCGGGGTCATCTGCAGGGCCAGGTCGTCCGGACCGGTCAACTGGTCCAGCCGGCGCAGGTCGGCGACGGCGTCCTCGACCTCGTAGGTCTCCTTGTACGCCTCGTCGAACGCCTCCGCATAGCGGGACAGCGCGCCGGCGGTGTCCAGGTCCTCGTCACCGCCGCCGACGACCGCCGCGACCAGCCGGTCCTCCCAGGTCCGGATGGTGCCGCGGAGCGCCTTGGTCAGCGCCGTCAGGTCCGGTTCGACGCGCCGGGACGGGTCCGTGCTGACGGTGAAATGCACTGCGGCCAAAAGGGAGTCGCCCACCCGCGCGGTGTACCGGATGCCGGTGCCGTGGAACGCGTCGACCAGGATCTGCTGCATGGCCAGCCGGCACGCCGTGGTGTACCGGTCCCGCGGCAGGTAGACCATCACCGAGACGAACCGGCCGAACGGGTCGGGCTGCAGGAAGGCGCGCAGCCGCCGGCGGCTGGCCAGCTGCAGCACGCTGCCGATCACGTCGACCACGAGATCCGGTTCGGCCCAGAACAGTTCGGCCCGCGGGTAGGTGGCGAGCAGGTCCAGCGCGCGCTGGCCGGTGTAGGTGTCCGGGGCCGCGCCGAGGGTGGAGAGCACGGCCTGCACCGTCAGCCGCAGCATCGGGGTGGTGGTGATCTCCGCGTTCAGCGCGCGAGCGGTCAGCACCCCCAGGAACTGGTGCTCCCGGGTGATCCGGCCGTCCGGTCCGAGGACCCGGACCCGCACCTCGAACGGCGGCACGTCGCGGGTGAGCGCCGAACGCACCGACGCCTGGGTGAGCAGCAGGTGGTGCGGCTCGCCGGACGGGCTCAACCCGACCAGGTCGTCGCCGGCCGAGCCGGCCACGGACTCGCGCAGGATGCCCAGGCCGGAGCCGCGCACCGGTTCCAGCCGGGTTCCGTCGGCGTTCTCGTCGTACCGGCGGTAGCCCAGGAACGTCATGTTCCCGCTGATCAGCCAGTACAGGAAGTCGGCGGCCTCGGCCACCTCCTGCGCGGACCGGGGCGAGAAGGTTCCGCGCAGCTCGCCGGCGGCGGTGGCCACCGCCGCGGTCAGGGCACCGCTGTCGCCGATCACGGCGCGCACCGAATCCAGCGCCAGCCGCAGGCTGTCCTCGATGGCCTCCGCCCGTTCGGCGTCGGACAGCCGATCGATCAGGATGTGCATCCACGATTCGCGGAGACTGAACGTCGCCTCCTCGGCCCGGGCCGTCTCGTCGACCAGCGAGACCAGCTCGCCCTCGGCGTCCCGGCAGGCGATCAGGATCGGGTGCAGCACCCGGTGCACGATGACGTTCTGCGTGGTCAGCGCGCCGATGACGGACTCGACCAGGGACGGCATGTCGTCGGTGACGATGTCGATGACGGTCCGGGCGTCGGTCCAGCCGGTCCCCGACGAGGCGGACGGGGCCGGGTTGAACACCCGGATGCGCACCTCGCCCTGCCGGCGCCGGCGGCCCACCCGCCAGTGGTCGTCCACGATCCCGAGGACGTCCTCGGGGGTCTTGGGCTGATCCTCGACCGGCACGTGCCGGAAGTAGGCATCGATCATCGACGCGCGGTCCGGGCGCTGCGCCATCGCTTTCCCGACCGCACCGGCCGGATCGATGGTGGGCGCCGCTCCGGCGGTCATGTGGTGGACAAGCGGACGCGATTCTGTCTGTGTCATCGGCCGACCCGACTCATGCTGACTTCTTCTCCCCAGTTCCGGACGCACGCGCAAGCCCGGATGGGCGCGCCGCTGCGACCTGTCTGTGCACCGAGCCTATGCCTTGATCGTCACCGCGACCTAGGTTTGCGCAGGTCATCGTGAGACTTCTCCACGCGGGGCAACCCGCCGTCGGGACGTGCGTCCAGGCGCGCGGCGGAGAATCACGGTGTCGGGCGGTCGGTCGGGCCGTCGATCGTCAGGACGCAGTCCCCGCAGACCGCCGTCCGCGCGCCGGTCAGCCGGTAGATCAGGCAGCAGCTGCGCCGCCGAAATGCCGGTCCGGCCCGCAGCGCCCCGTCCTCGACCCGGGCGTCGGCCAGCACCCCGTCGGCGGCGATCCGGGCCGGCTCGGCCAGGTCCGGCCGGGCACGTCCGATCATCGCGGCGGCCCCGTTGGCCGCGGACGCGACATTGCCCCAGAGCACCCGGGCGCTCACCGGATGGTCCCGCAGGCAGGCCAGGGTGATCGCCTCGACGGCCGAGCCGGACAGGCGCGGCCCGCTCACCGGGTTGGTCCCGGCCGGCCCGGACGGGACGGCCGGCCCGGCCGGCACGGAGAGCGGGAACGGGCCGCCGAGTTCGTCCTGCCACCACATCCCGTCGTCCGAGGTGCCGATGCTCGTACCCAGCGCGGCGGCGCCGATGGTCGGCGCCAGCAGCCGGGCGACCAGTCCCAGCTGCGCCACGGACACCGCGACCCGCCGGTCGACGTCTCCGGGCGCGATGCCGGCGGTGGCGGCCAGGGCGGACCGCACCCGCTCGATCCGGGCGTGCAGGGCGGGGCCGGGTTCGCCCAGTTCGGCGACCGGCCGCCACGTCCCGGCCGGGGCCCCGGCCGCGGTGTGCCGGTGGACGGCGAAGAACGGGCCGAGGGCGGCCAGCGCCTCGGCGAGCGCCTCGTCGGAGGCCGGGGGCCCCTGGGGCATCGGGCCAGTCTGACACGCCTGGCTCGGGGGCCGCCGTCGCCCGCCGCGTCCACTCTGCGGTTGCTGTGGACGACCTCGGCATCCGGCATGACGTCACTCACCGCGGTCAACGTCGTGGCCGCGCCGGGCGTCTGACCATGGCCCCCCGCGACCAGACGAACGAATCGGAGACGACCGATGACCGATGACCAGAACGCCCGACGCCCTCGTGTGGTGGGCTCCAACGACTCCGCCTACGCCACCGCGCTGTTGAAGATCGGCGCCCCGCTGGCCTGCCCGACCTGCGGCTCGTTCACCGAGCCGACCGAGCGGGGCTGGCGTTGCACGAACGCCAAGTGCGTGTTCGCCGACTGACCCATCCGAACCGATCAAGGCGCCGCCGGAACGATCCGGCGGCGCCTTCGGCGTCCTCGGGGCGACCAGCCGTTCAGTCCCGGGTCAGCTTGCGGTGGGTGACCCGGTGCGGACGGGCCGCGTCGACGCCCAGACGGGAGACCTTGTTCTTCTCGTAGTCGGAGAAGTTGCCCTCGAAGAAGAACCACTGGGCCGGGTCCTCGTCGGTGCCCTCCCAGGCCAGGATGTGGGTGCAGGTGCGGTCCAGGAACCAGCGGTCGTGGGAGATCACCACGGCGCAGCCGGGGAACTGCTCGAGCGCGTTCTCCAGCGAGGACAGCGTCTCCACATCCAGGTCGTTGGTCGGCTCGTCGAGCAGGATCACGTTGCCGCCGACCTTGAGGGTCAGCGCCAGGTTGAGCCGGTTGCGTTCCCCGCCGGACAGCACACCGGACGGTTTCTGCTGGTCCGGGCCCTTGAAACCGAACGCCGAGACGTAGGCCCGGGACGGCATTTCGACGTGTCCCACCTTGATGTGGTCGAGCCCGTCGGAGACGACCTCCCAGACGGTCTTCTTCGGGTCCAGACCGCCGCGGCCCTGGTCGACGTAGGACAGCGACACCGTCTCGCCCACCCGGACGCTGCCGGCGTCCGGCTCCTCCAGCCCGACGATGGTCTTGAACAGGGTGGTCTTGCCGACGCCGTTCGGGCCGATGACGCCCACGATGCCGTTGCGCGGCAGGGTGAACGACAGCCCGTCGATCAGCACCCGGTCGTCGAAGCCCTTCCGGAGCTCCTTGACCTCGACCACCACCGACCCCAGCCGGGGGCCCGGCGGGATCTGGATCTCCTCGAAGTCCAGCTTGCGGGTGCGCTCGGCCTCGGCGGCCATCTCCTCGTAGCGCTGCAGGCGGGCCCGGGACTTGGCCTGCCGGGCCTTGGCGCCGGACCGCACCCAGGCCAGTTCTTCCTTCAGCCGCTTGGCCAGCTTCGCGTCCTTGCGGCCCTCGACCTGCAGCCGCTCGGCCTTCTTCTCCAGGTAGGTGGAGTAGTTGCCCTCGTACGGGATGAGCCGGCCGCGGTCGACCTCGGCGATCCATTGCGCGACGTTGTCCAGGAAGTACCGGTCGTGGGTGACGGCCAGCACGGCCCCCTCGTACGAGGACAGGAACTGCTCCAACCACAGCACCGACTCGGCGTCCAGGTGGTTGGTGGGCTCGTCCAGCAGCAGCAGGTCGGGGGCGGACAGCAGCAACTTGCACAGCGCGACGCGGCGCCGCTCGCCGCCGGACAGGATGTCCACCGGCGAGTCGCCGGGCGGGCAGCGCAGCGCGTCCATCGCCTGGTCCAGCTTGGCGTCCAGATCCCAGGCGCCGGCGTGGTCCAGCTCCTCCTGGAGCGTGCCCATTTCCTCCATCAACTCGTCGGAGTAGTCGGTCGCCATCAGTTCGGCGATCTCGTTGAACCGGGCGAGCTTCACGTTGACGTCACCGAACGCCGACTGGATGTTCTCCAGCACCGTCTTGGACTCGTCCAGCGGCGGCTCCTGCTGCAGGATGCCGACGGTGAATCCGGGGGTGAGGAACGCCTCGCCGTTGCTGGGCGTGTCCAGCCCGGCCATGATCTTCAGGATCGTCGACTTGCCCGCCCCGTTCGGCCCGACGACGCCGATCTTCGCGCCCGGGAAGAACGACATGGTGACGTCATCGAGGATGACCTTGTCGCCCACGGCCTTGCGGGCCTTCTTCATCGTGTAAATAAATTCGGGCAACTGGGGCCATTCCTCTCAAAAGCAGCCTTGCCGACGATCCGGGCGTCCTCCGCGACGCAATCCCCCGGCCGCGTGAGCGACGGGAACCGGTGCGACGCCGCCCTACAGTCTGCCGGACCCGATGGGGTGGTCACGCCCGTCCGGGAGGGCGAGGTCACCGCCCGGGTCTGTTTCGGCCGCCGGACGACAGGGCAGACTGGAAGGAGAAGGTAAAGCGACAGTAAACCCGTGAGTGGAGGAGGTGCCGATGACCCCCATGCCGCCGGCACCACCCGCCGAGTACGACTCGCCGGCGGCGCGCGCCGACCGTCGGCTCGCCCGAGCGAACCGGCGGGCCGGCCGCCGAGCCCGCTGGTGGTTCCCGCTGGCCGTGGTCGGGTTGGCCCTGGCCGGCCTGTGGGGGCTGCTGCGCACCGACCAGTACCTGGCCGATCGGTTCTTCTGGCCGACCAGCGGTGCCCAGTTCGTCGAGGTGCAACCGGCCGCCGGGGACAGCCGGGCCACTGGCGGGACGATCGTGGTGGTGGCCGGCGGGCTGAACCGCAAGAGCGGGACCGGTCCAGCGCTGGCCCTGATGCCGGCGTTGTCCGCCGACGGGGCGCGGGTGTTCAGCCTCGTCTACGGCAGCGGCATCAACGACCGGGACATCGCGGACAAGTTCGACGCGCTGATCGATCGGACGCGGCCGGAGCGAGTCGACTTCTTCGGCAGCAGCATGGGCGGCGACGTGGTGCTGGGACTGGCCCAGCACCTGCGGCAGGCGCGCGCCGACCAGGACGACGGCCGGCCGGATCCGGCCGACGACCGGCCCTCCCCGGCGCAGGTGCCGGCCGCCCCGGCCGGCGCGATCACCGGTTTCGCCCGGCTGGTGATCGTGAGCGCCGCCCGACCGGCCGACGCGCTCCCCCGGCTCGGCGTGATCTACCTGGACTGCACGCCGCTGTCCACCACCGACGTCCGCGACACCGGCCGGACCCAGGCCGACGCGCTGACCGGGATGTCCGAGGCCCTGCACATGGACGGTGGCGTGGGGGTGCGGCTAACCGCCGAGGTGCTGGCCCAGCAGCAGCAGTGGTCGACCGGCCGCTTCCCGTTCGTCGACGTCCGCTGGGACGACCTGATCTTCAAGATCCGCCAGGTCTGGACCGAGAAGATCGACGCCCCCGGCGTCTCCACCCAGCTGATCAAGGATCAGTACGGGGTGATCCGCCGGACCGACATCGGCGCGATCGCCGCCGACCTGGGCCCCGGCAGCCGGATCGTCTACTTCCGGCCCGCCGTCACGACCGACGACCGGGTGGTCCGGGTCGCCGCGGCGGAGGCGACCCTGCGCCGACTGGCGGTCACCGACGGGCTCTCCGTCCGCGTCGTGGACATACCCGGCGGGCACCATGCGAGCGCGGAAAGCAATACCGGCGCCTACCTGTCCGCGCTCGATT
>JBDHZW010000078.1:0-20797 GCA_039812105.1 Nakamurella sp. | reverse complement strand
CGCCCACCCGACCCTGCGACACCCGAGCGCACTCTGGCCGCCCCCGGCGCACTCTGCGCCGCGGATCCGGCGCGCAGAGTGCGCTCTGACGACGCAGAGTGCGCCGGCGCGGCGCACAGTGCGCGGGCGGGGCGCACAGTGCGCGGGCGGGGCGCACAGTGGGCCGGCGCGCCCGGCCCAACCCTCCGAGCGGCCCACGACCGGGTCCCGCCCTGCCACCACCCCGCGCTGCCGCCACCCAGTCCTGCCGCCACCCAGTCCTGCCGCCACCCAGTCCTGCCGCCACCCTGCCCCGCCCCCACCCCGCGCGGATCAACAACGCCCGCGCGGATCAACCCACCCCGAATGTGACGGAAGTGCAGCGAGTCAACGGGTTCATCCGCGCCTTGGTAGTTGATCCGCGCGGGCTACGGTCGGGGCCATGCGCACTGTCGGCCGCGCGATCACCCACGAGCTGGTGATCCAGCGATCCCGGTTCATCTGCGCGCTGCACCCGGTCGACACGGCCGAGCAGGCAACGGCCTTCATCGACGGGGTGCGCAAGGAGCACTGGTCGGCCACGCACAACTGCACCGCGTTCCGGATCGGCCCGCACGGCGAACAACAACGATCCAGCGACGACGGCGAGCCGTCCGGGACCGCCGGCGTGCCCATGCTGCAGGTCCTGGTGGCCCGCGAGGTCACCGACACCGTCGCCGTCGTCACCCGCTACTTCGGCGGGGTGAAGCTGGGCGCCGGCGGGCTGGTCCGGGCCTACGGTCGGTGCGTCGCCGAGGCGCTGGACGCGGTCGGCACGCTGGACCTGGTCCCGTACACGGCGGTGACGATCCGCGTCGACCACGCCACCGCCGGCCGGCTCGAACACGACCTGCGCGCCGCCGGCAACCACATCGCCGACGTCGAGTTCGGCGCCCGGGTCACCCTGCACCTGCTGGTGCCCACCGCCGACCTGACCGCATTCGGCCCCTGGTTGGCCCAGGTCAGTGCCGGCGCAGCGGCCGCCGAGCCGGGCGTCCAGACGCTGCGCGCGGTGCCGCCGACCGGCTGACGGTCGAGCCGCTCGCATCGATGCCGAACTGCAACGCCCGGTGACCAGGAGCAACCCGGACCGCCCGGGTGCGTCCCCACTACGATCAGGGCTGGGCGGCGATCTTCGCGCGCCCGCAGACGGATCGATCAGCGTTCCGGTGAATGCCCGAACATCGGCAGGAGGTGGCGATGGGTGTCATCCAGAGTTTCGAGCGCAAACTCCAGGGCGCCGTCGGCAACACCTTCGCCCGCTTGTTCGGCGGCAAGGTGCAGCCGGCCGAGGTCGCGGACGCGCTGCAGCGGGAGGCGTCCGACCACGTCGAGCGGCAGGGCAACGTCCTGGTCGCGCCGAACCACTACCGGGTGTCACTCGGGCCGACCGACCAGCAGGGCCTGAGTTCGGCGGACGAGAGTGTCGCCACGGCGCTATCGGACATGATCCGGGAGTATCTGAACCAGCAGGGTTGGCAGACGTTCGGCGACATCGCGGTGACGTTGGACCAGTCGCAGGCCCTGCACACCGGGCAGTTCCGCATCAGCTCGTTCGTCGATCCTGATGTCGGTCGACGCGCAGTGCAGGCAAGGGCAGGAGTGGGACCGATGAGTCAGCCAGGCGACCAGGGGCGCGATCAGCAGCAGGGCCGGGCCCAGGACCAGGGGGATCGGCGCGAGCCGGACGGTCAGTACCCCGGCTACCCGAACCAGTACGGACCGCCGCCCCAAGGGCAGCAGCCCAATCCCGGCTACCCGCCGCAGCCCTACGACGCCCCCGGGTATGGCCAGCGCGGCTGGGATCCGCAGCAACAGCAGTGGGAACAGCAGTACGGGCAGCAGCCCGGGTATCAGCAGCCGGGCCCGGGCGGCTGGGACCAGGGTGGCGGCGGCTGGGACCAGGGCGGATACCAGCAGCCCGGCTACCCGCAGAACTATCCGCCGCCCGGCTACCCGCAGGGCCAGGGGGGGCAGGGCGGACCGGGGGGCTATGCCCAGCCGGGCTACCAGAACTACCCGCCGCCGGGGCAGCAGAACTGGGGCCAGAACTACGGCGTGCCGTCCGCCGGACCGCAGGAGATCGTCGCCACCCTGTCCGTCGACGACGGATCGGGCCGCAGCTACCAGCTGCAGCGCGGATCGAACGTCATCGGCCGCGGGCAGGACGCGTCGTTCCGGCTGGCCGACACGTCGGTCTCCCGGCGTCATGTCGACATCTACTTCGACGGGCAGTCGGCCGTGCTGCACGACCTCGGGTCGACCAACGGAACCACGGTCAACGGATCCTCCGTGCAGACCTGGCAGCTCGCCGACGGCGACGTGATCCACATCGGTCATTCCACCGTCGTCTTCTCGAGTCGCTACTGAGGATCCCGGGACAGGCCAGGAAACCAGACGGTGCCCGCACTCATCCTCCAGCTGACCAGGATCGGCTTCCTGGTCCTGCTCTGCCTGTTCGTGCTGGCCGCGATCCGGGTCATTCGGGCGGATCTGCGGTACGCCGGCGAGCCACGGACGGACGGCGGACGGCGCGGTGAGTACGGGGCCGCGAATCGCCCCCAACCCCAGGCCCGGTTGCACCCGTCGACGTTGGTGGTGACGGCGGGTTCGCTGGCCGGCACCCGGCTGCGGCTCGGACCCGGTCCGATCCTGATCGGCCGGGCGGAGGACTCCACCCTCGTGTTGGACGACGATTACGCCTCCTCCCGGCACGCCCGGCTGACCCAGCAGGGCCAGGAGTACTTCCTGGAGGACCTCGGCTCCACCAATGGGACCTACCTGGACCGGGCCCGCGTGACCACGCCGACCCCGGTCCCGGTCGGGGTGCCGATCCGGATCGGCCGCACCGTGATCGAGCTGCGCCCATGATCGTCGCAGGCCACGTCCGGGGGACGCCCGGATGACCCATCAACTCGTCTACGCCGCCCGCACCGACCGCGGCCTGATCCGGGCCAGCAACCAGGACGCCGTGTTCGCCGGCAACACCCTGCTGGTCGTCGCCGACGGCATGGGCGGCCACGCGGCCGGCGACATGGCCTCCCGCCTTGTCGTCAACGCCTTCGTGCCGCTGGACGCCCGCGACCCGGGCGGCGACCTGCTCCGGGCCCTGGCCAAGGCCACCCGGGACGGCAACCGGTCGATCTCGCAGGTGGTGCACGAGAACCCCGAACTGGACGGGATGGGCACCACGCTGACCGCGTTGCTGTTCGACGGCGGACGGCTGGGCATGGCCCACGTCGGCGACTCCCGGGCGTACCTGTACCGGGACGGCGTGCTGCACCAGCTGACCCATGACGACACGTTCGTCCAGTCGCTGATCGACGACGGCCGGATCACCCAGGAGGAGGCCAGCCACCACCCGCAGCGCTCGCTGCTGCTGCGGGCCCTGAACGGCACCGAGGTCGACCCGGCCCTGACGATCCGTGAGGTCACCGTCGGCGACCGCTACCTGATCTGCTCGGACGGACTGTCCGGGGTGGTGTCCGCCGAGGTGATCGCGGAGACGTTGGCCAACCCCGACCCCGGGGCGGCCGCGGACAACCTGGTGCAGCTCGCCCTGGTCGGCGGCGGGCCGGACAACGTCACCGTCATCGTCGCCGACGTGGTCGACACCGGTCTGGGCGACGGGCCGACCGCGCTGCCGACGGCCGCGCAGGACCCGGACGCCACCGGCCCGATCGGCCAGTTGGAATCGATCCGGATGACGGCCGAGATGCCCCGGATCCCGCTGCCCGCGATTCCGGAGGAGGCCGGCGCGCCGCCGGACTTCATCCCACCGGACGAGGGCGTCACCGCGCCCATCGCCACCACCGGAGCGGACCCGGACAGCCCGCCCGCCCGCCGGCGCCACCGGCGGACCACGTGGATCCTGGTCGGTGTGGTCGTCGTGCTCGGCATCATCGGGCTGGTCGGCTCTTTCCTGTGGGTGCGGAGTCAGTACTTCGTCGGCGAGGACGCCGGCCAGGTGGTGGTTTACCGCGGCGTCGACGGATCGGTGCTGGGCCTGCAGCTCTCGACGGTGCAGGAGGGCTCCTGTCAGCCGGGCCTGAACGGGTGCTCGCCGCTGATGGTCGAGGATCTCGTGCCGGCGGCCCGGGACCAGGTGGTGGCCGGCATCCGGGCCGGCAGCCTGGACGACGCCCGCGCGGTCATCGCCCGGCTGGCCGGCCAGATGTTGCCGCCGTGCGGCACCGAGGACACCACACCGAGCACGACACCGGGCACGACACCGACGTCGGCGCCCACCGGCGAGCCGACCGTCTCCGGGTCGCCGGGGTTCGGCCCGGCCCAGACCACGCCGTCGACCGCGCCGGCCCCCGGATCCCTGACCCCACCGACCGGATCGACCGTCGCCCCGACCCTGGGTAGTCCGACCGTCCCGGCGCCGACGACCACCGGAGTGCCCCTGCCCACCCGCGTGCTCGAACCCGGTGTGACCTGCCGGGTGGTCAAGTGAGTCGCGCGGCCGACGATCGGGACACCACCGGCCGGCGTCCCCGGACCGGCCGGATGGCCGAGTTCTGGATGCTGGTCTTCGCCGCCGTCGTCGTGACGTCGGCGCTGGTGATCGTCGAACTCAACCAGAACCGGTCGCTGAGCTGGAGCCTGGCCTTCTACGGTGGCGGCTACCTGCTGGCCCTGGCGATCGCCCACCTGCTGATCCGCCGGTACGCGCCGTACGCCGACCCGGTGCTGCTGCCCATCGTCGCCCTGCTCAACGGCATCGGGCTGGTCATGATCTACCGGCTCGACCTGGCCCGGGAGATCAGCGCGATCAACCGGGGCGAGGAGGTGCCCACCCCGCAGGCGTCGCTGCAACTGGTGTGGACCGGTGTGGCCCTGGTCTTCTTCCTGGTCGTGCTGCTGGTGGTGCGCGACCACACGGTGCTGCAGTCCTACGCCTACACCCTGGCCCTGGTCGGGGTGGTGTTCCTGGCCATCCCGGCCGTGCTGCCGTCCAGCCTGTCGGAGGTGAACGGCGCGCAGATCTGGATCCGGGTGCCCGGACTGTTCTCGATCCAACCCGCCGAGTTCGCCAAGATCGCGCTGATCATCTTCGCCGCCGCATTCCTGGTCTCCAAGCGCTCCGTGCTGTCCACGGCGGGCAAGAAGGTGTTCGGCCTGGTGCTGCCCCGGGCCCGCGACCTCGGCCCGCTGATCGTCGCCCTGGTGCTGGCCCTGCTGGTGCTGGTCCGGGGCAAGGACCTGGGCACGGCGCTGCTGCTGTTCGGCACCCTGCTGGCGATGATCTACGTGGCCACCGGCCGGGTGTCCTGGCTGATCATCGGGATGCTCGGCTTCGCCGGCGGCGCCTACCTGGCGTACCGGCTGTTCAGCCACGTCCGGGTGCGGGTCGACATCTGGCTGGACCCGTTCGGTGATCCGCTCGGCAACGGCTACCAGCTGGTGCAGTCGTTGTTCGGCCTGGGCACCGGCGGCATCTTCGGCACCGGCCTGGGCGCCGGACGGCCGGACATCGTGCCGTTCGCGTCCACCGACTTCATCATGGCGGCGCTCGGTGAGGAACTCGGCCTGGTCGGGGTCACCGCGATCCTGCTCTGCTACCTGATCCTGACCGCCCGCGGCATCCGGACCGGGCTGGCCGCGAAGGACGGGTTCGGCACCCTGCTGGCCGGTGGGCTGGCCTTCTCCCTGGCGCTGCAGACGTTCATCGTCGTCGGCGGGGTCACCCGGCTGATCCCGCTGACCGGGCTGACCACGCCGTTCCTGTCCTACGGCGGCTCGTCGCTGCTGTCCAACTACGTCATCCTGGCCCTGCTGGTGCGGATCTCCGACTCGTCCCGGCGGCCGCCCGAGCCCGCCCGACCGGTCCCCACTCCGGCCCAGCCGCTGGCCGAGGCCAACACCCAGATGGTCCCGGCCCTTCCCCCGCGCGGCGGGAAAGCGTGAAGCGGCCACTGCGCCGGCTGAGCACGGCGGTCATCGTGATGGTCGTGCTGCTGCTCGGGAACATCGCCTACACCCAGGTCATCAAGGCCGACGACTACCGTGCCGACCCCAACAACAAGCGCACCCTGGTCGCCGAGTACAGCCGCCAACGAGGCCAGATCACCGCCGCCGGCGGGGTCGTGCTGGCCCGCTCGGATCCGGTCGACGACCAGTACAGCTACCAGCGGGTCTACCCCGAGGGCGCGGTGTACGCGCATCCGGTCGGCTACTACTCGATGCGGTACGGCCCCACCGGCATCGAGCGCAACCAGAACGAGATCCTGTCCGGGGAGGCACCGGAGCTCATCGCGGGCCAGCTGTCCGATCTGATCACCGGTCGCGACCCGCGGGGCGGCAACGTGCAGCTGACCCTGGTCCCGTCGGTCCAGCAGGCGGCCTACTCGGCGATGAACGATAAGGGCTACGTCGGCGCCGTGGTGGCCATGGAGCCGTCCACCGGGAACATCCTGGCGATGGTCTCGACGCCGTCGTACGACCCGAACCCGCTGGCCAGCCACTCCGACGCGACCCAGCGGCAGGCCTACAACGACCTGGTCAACGCCGATCCGAGCCCGCTGCTGAACCGGGCGATCTCCGCGGTCTACCCGCCGGGGTCCACCTTCAAGTTGGTCATCGCCGCCGCCGCGTTGCAGAACGGCTACACCCCGCAGACCTCGGTGACCGGCGAGTCGACCATCACCCTGCCCGGCACCGGCGGCGCCACCCTGTCCAACTTCGGCGGCGAGACGTGCGCGGACGCCGGCGGGGGCGAGGTCACCCTGACCCAGGCGCTGGCCCACTCCTGCAACACGGCGTTCGCCGAGGTGGCGATGAGCCTGGGCGCGCCGGTCGTGCGCAAGCAGGCCGACGCCCTCGGGGTGAACGGGGACGGCGTCGACGTCGGCCTGGACGTCGTCGGCTCCCGGTTGGGCGACATCCCGGACACCGCCGCGCTGGCCCAGACCGGCATCGGCCAGCGGGACGTGGCGCTGACCCCGTTCGAGATGGCCTGGATCACCGCGACCATCGCCAACCGCGGCGACCGGATGGCCCCGCACATGATCGCCCAGACCACCAAGCCGGACCTGACGGTGATCTCGCAGACCCAGCCGCAATCGCTCGGCCAGGCCATCCCGATCCCGGTCGCCGACGAGCTGCGCGACATGATGATCGAGTCGGAGAAGAACACGCCAGGCAACGGCAGCATCGCCGACCTGGTGATCGCCTCCAAGACCGGCACCGCCGAGCACGGCAGCGACCCGAAGAACACGCCGCCGCACGCCTGGTACGTCGCGTTCGCCCCCGCCGACAACCCGAAGGTCGCGGTCGCCGTGCTGGTCGAGAACGGCGGCGACCTGGGCACCGACGCCACCGGCGCGAAGGTGGCCGGCCCGGTCGGCCGGTCGGTCATCGCCGCCGCCCTGGCGGGTGGGTCATGACAGCGCCCGGCGTGATGCTGGCTCACCGGTACCGGCTGACCCGCCGGATCGCGGTCGGCGGCATGGGCGAGGTGTGGGCCGCCGACGACGTCCGGCTGGCCCGGGTGGTCGCCTGCAAGATCCTGCGGCCGGAGTTGACCGGCGATCCGGAGTTCCTCGGCCGGTTCCGCACCGAGGCCCGGATCACCGCATCGCTGAACCATCCCGGCATCTGCGCGGTGTACGACTACGGCGAGGTGTCCGGCACCAACCACTACCTGACCGGCACCGCGTACCTGGTGATGGAGATGATCACCGGGGAGTCGCTGTCCAGCGTGCTGAACCGGCTCGGCCGGTTGTCCGTGGGCCGGACCCTGGACGTGCTCGAGCAGACCGGGCACGCGTTGCAGCAGGCCCACGCCCGAGCCCTGGTGCACCGCGACATCAAGCCCGGGAACCTGCTGATCACCCCGGGCGGCCAGGTCAAGATCACCGACTTCGGCATCGCCAAGGTCGCGCACGAGGCCCCGGTCACCCGGTCCGGCATGGTGATGGGGACCGCGCAGTACATCTCGCCCGAGCAGGCCGCCGGGCGGGACGCGTCGCCGGCCTCCGACATCTACTCGCTCGGCGTCGTCGCCTACGAATGTCTGGCCGGCCGGCTGCCGTTCCACAGCGACAACACGGTGGCCATCGCGCTGGCCCACGTCCGGGACGCGCCGCCCCCCCTGCCACCGGACATCCCACCGGCCGTGGCCAGGCTGGTGATGACCATGCTGGCCAAGGATCCGGGGGCCCGCTTCCCGAACGGCGACGCCCTGGCCCACGCGGCGGGCCGGCTGCGGACCGGCGCTCCGGAGCTTCGCCCGCCCGCGCCCCGGCCGACCCGGGTGGCGCCCGTCGTCGCCCCGATGCCCGCCACCCGGCAGAGCGCGCCGCCGGTCCGGGCGGGGGCACCCCGGCCGCCGACGATGACGCCGGCCCCCTCCCGCTCGCCCGCCTACCCGGCGGCTCCGGCGCCCTCCGGCGGGCGCCGGACGGGGCTGTCGCTGCTGCTGGCGGTGCTCGTCCTGGTGCTGGCCGGACTGGTCCTGCTGGTGCTCAACGCAGTGTTCGGGACGATGGCCCTGTGACCACGACGACCACGACCGGCGAGACGACGGTCACCCCGGGCAACCAGCGGTCGGCCTCGCGCATCCACGGCAGGGCACATCTGCCTCCGGCACCGGAACCATCACCACGTCGCACACCCAGGACAATCAACAGGCCATGCAACAGGAATCGCAGCAGATGACGGGTTACCTCTTCGGGGACCGCTACCAGGTCGGGGACACCCTCGGCTTCGGCGGCATGTCCGAGGTCCATCGCGGTCGCGATCTGCGCCTGGGGCGGGACGTGGCGATCAAGGTGCTGCGCGCCGACCTGGCCCGCGACCCCTCGTTCCAGGCGCGGTTCAGCCGGGAGGCACAGAACGCCGCGTCGCTGAACCACCCGGCGATCGTCGCCGTGTTCGACACCGGCGAGACCAAGACCGAGTCGGGCACGATCCCGTACATCGTGATGGAGTTCGTCGACGGCGACACCCTGCGCGACGTGCTGAAGAAGGAGGGCCCGCTGGCGCCCCGGCGGGCGATGGAGATCGTCGCCGACGTCTGCGCGGCCCTGGACTTCTCACACCGGCACGGCATCGTGCACCGGGACATCAAACCGGCCAACATCATGCTCAACCGGGCCGGCGCGGTGAAGGTGATGGACTTCGGCATCGCCCGCGCGGTCTCCGACGGTCAGTCGACGATGACGGCGACCGCCGCGGTCATCGGCACCGCCCAGTACCTGTCCCCGGAGCAGGCCAGGGGCGAGGCGGTGGACGCCCGATCCGACGTCTACGCGACCGGGTGCGTGCTGTACGAGCTGCTGACCGGCGAGCCCCCGTTCACCGGCGACTCGCCGGTGGCGATTGCCTACCAGCACGTTCGCGAGGCGCCGCGGGCGCCCAGCGAGATCCATCCGGGCCTGCCCAAGGAACTCGACGCGATCGTGCTCAAGGCCCTGAACAAGAACCCGCTGAACCGCTACCAGACGGCCGCCGACATGCGCTCCGACCTGGTCCGGGCGCTGTCCGGGCAGGCCGTCCAGGCCACGCCGTTGATGAGCGACGACGAACGGACCGAGCTGATGCGGGCCACCCCGGCCCGGGTCGGCGGCGGGTCACCGCCGCTGCTCGCGCCGCCCAGCCGGGTCGTCGCCGACGACGACTGGGAGCCCGAGGAGAACGACCGGTCCAAGCGGGTCTGGGGCTTCATCGGCATCGGGGTGCTGTGCGCGGCCCTGATCGCCGGCGCCATCTGGCTCACCCTGCGGGTGATCAGCGCGCCGCCGCCGGCGGCCCTGGTCGCCGTGCCCGACCTGTCCGGGATGACCCTGGAGGAGGCGACCGCCAAACTCCGGGACAGCCGGCTCACCCTGGGCACCGTCACCCCCACCGAATCCAGCGACGCCGACAAGGACAAGGTCGTCAACCAGCGGCCGTCCAGCCAGACCCAGGTCACCCAGGACTCCGCGGTCAACCTGGAGATCGGCAAGGGGGTCAGCCTGGTCACCGTGCCGAACGTGGTCTCCTACACGCCCGACGAGGCGAAGAAGGCGCTCAACGAGGCCAACCTGCAGTACGAGGAGGTCCCCCAGTCCTCCTCCGACGCGGACAAGGGCAAGGCGTTGTCCCAGGACCCGGCCGCGCAGACCCAGGTGCAACCCGGGTCGACGGTGAAGGTGACGATCGGCACCGGCCTGCAGGTCGTCCAGGTTCCCGACGGGCTCGTCGGGAAGTCGCTGGACGAGGCCACCCAGATCCTGACCGACGCCAAGCTGCAGGTGGTGTCGCAGACCGCGGATTCGGCCGAGCCGGAGAACGAGGTGATAAGCGCCGACCCGGCCGCCGGAACCAGGGTCCAAGAGGGCACACCCATCACGCTCACCGTCTCCAACGGCAACCTGATGGTCATGCCGAACCTGGTCAACAGCACGCCGGCCGAGGCGGTGGCGGCCCTGACGGCGCGGGGCTGGGCCGGGGACGCCAGCCAGCTCCGGCAGACCACCCAGGAGGTCAGCAACCCCGGTCTGGTCGGCGCGATCATCAGCCAGAACCCGGCCTCCGGCTCCACCGTGTCGAAGTCGACCGCGGTGCGGGTGGTGGTCGGCGTGGCCGCTCCCCCGCCGACTCCGACGCCGACGCCGACGCCGACGCCGACGCCGACACCGGAGACCACCACCCCAGCGGCGACCACCCCCGAACAGCCGACGACGCCGGCCGCTCCGGCACCCGGCGGTTGATCGCCCCGTCGGGGCCGTTCATCAGGCTGTTTGCCGTTTCCCACCAAGTTGGCAGGTACTCACCGGTGCAGCCACGGCGTCGCTCAAGAATTACACAACCTGCTCCGGCACTGTGTGTTCCATGAGCCAGGACATGACCCCGCGCGCCGGTGACCAGCCGGCGGGCGCCCCCGACGCTGCCGCCGGGCCGAGCGCCACTCCCCGCTACTCCGCACCGTCCCCGTCGGACAGCCCGACCGGGTCGGCGGCCGGAGGCTCGGCGCCGTCCTACCCGGGCAGCGCCCAGCCGCGGGCATGGAGTGACCCGTCGCGGCCGGCCGGTCAGCCGGGTCAGCCGCAGGCGCCGGGCGGGGACCAGTCGTGGTGGCAGCCCCGGCCCAGTGGGGCCTGGTCGAACCAGTCCTGGGGCGGATCGGCCAGCGGGGCGACCGGTGCCGGTGCGCCGACCGGCCGGTACACGCAGACCCTGCCGCGTTCGGGGCAGGACACCGGCTTCGCGGGCTACGGCCAGCCCGGCTACGGGACCGCTCCCGGCTCGACCCAGCCGACGACCGCCGAGCCGACCAAGCCGAAGGGCCGCAAGACCACGCTGGTCGTCGCCGCGACGACAGCGCTCGCGCTGATCGCCGGCTTCGCCGGTGGCTATGCCGGATCGGCGTGGGAGAGCAACAACGCCGCGTCGGACAGCTCCCTGTCCCGGCTGAACACCAGCGCCCCCGTCTCGCAGAACCTCACCCCGGCCCCGACCGGCTCGGTGCAGGAGGTCGCCGCCAAGGTGCTGCCGTCCGTCGTCTCCGTGCTGGCCAGCTCCAGCCAGGGAGCGGGCGAGGGATCCGGCGTCATCCTGACCGCCGACGGGCTGATTCTCACCAACAACCACGTCGTGGACGGGGCCACCGAGCTGGAGGTGCGCTTCAACGACGGCACGACGGCCACGGCGAAGGTCGTCGGCAAGACGGCGACCGACGACCTGGCCGTGATCAAGGCCGACGGCGTCTCCGGGCTGACCGCGGCCAGCCTGGGCAGCAGCTCCGGGCTGGCGGTCGGGCAGCAGGTCGTTGCGATCGGCTCGCCGCTGGGCCTGTCCGCCACGGTCACCTCGGGGATCGTGTCGGCACTCAACCGGCCGGTGCGGACGTCCTCCGAGGAGCAGTCAAGCAGCCAGTCCCAGGACACCGTGATCAACGCGGTGCAGACCGACGCCGCGATCAACCCGGGCAACTCGGGCGGCGCGCTGGTCGACATGAACGGCAACGTGATCGGCATCAACTCGGCGATCGCGTCCCTGTCCGACTCGTCCAGCGGGCAGTCCGGCTCGATCGGGGTCGGCTTCGCCATCCCGATCGACCAGGCCAAGCGGATCGCCCAGGAGATCATCGACACCGGCAAGGCCACGCACGCGGTGCTCGGCGCCTCGGTCGGTGACGCCACCGACAACAACAGCCAGATCACCACCGGCGCGCAGATTGCCAGCGTCACCGCGGGCAGCGGCGCGGAGGCGGCCGGCCTGCAGAAGGGCGACGTGGTCACGGCGCTCGGCGACATCAAGGTGGAGAGCGCCGACGCGCTGATCGCCGCCGTCCGGGCCCAGACCCCGAACGGCACCACGACCGTCACCTTCACCCGGGACGGCAAGTCGCAGACGGTGAACGTGACCCTCGGGTCGGCCAACGCGAACTGATCGCCCCCTGCCGGCCGGCCGACCCGATGGTCGGCCTCGCCGGCGCGGCCGACCGTCACCAGACCAGGAAGCCCACGACCTCCCCCCAGGGTCGTGGGCTTTCTGCCGTGTGCCGGTTGACGTCAGACGGCCGAGAGCCGCAGGCGCTCCACGTCCTGCTCCAGCGGCGCGACCAGGTCGGCGGCCGCCCGGTCGCCACACTCGACGAGCCAGTTCGCCAGCATCCGGTGACCGCCCTGGGTCAGCACCGATTCGGGGTGGAACTGCACACCCTGCACCGCATGCTCCCGATGCCGCAGGCCCATGATGACCCCGCCCTGGGTGCGCGCGGTCACCTCGAGTTCGGGCGGGACGGTCCCGTCCACCACCGCCAGCGAGTGGTACCGGGTGGCGGTGAACGGGACAGGCAGTCCGGCCAGCACGCCGTCGCCGCGGTGCTCGACCAGCGAGGTACGGCCGTGCAGCAGTTCCTCCGCGCGGTCGACCGTCGCGCCGTAGACCTCGGCGATCGCCTGGTGGCCCAGGCAGACCCCGAAGACCGGCAACCGCCCGGCCGCCCAACGCACCATCTCCTCGGTCACCCCGGCGTCCGCCGGTGTCCCGGGCCCGGGCGAGAGCAGGATCCCGTCGACGTTCAACCCGGGCACGTCGTCGGTGGTGACGGCGTCGTTCCGGCGCACCACGCACTCGGCGCCCAGCTGTTCCAGGTACTGCACCAGGTTGAACACGAACGAGTCGTAGTTGTCGACGACCAGGATCCGAGTCATGCCGCCCAGCGTCGCACACCCTGCCCCGCGCGGATCAACGTCGTCCGCGCGGATGAAACCGCCGGGAATGGGACGGGTGGGACGGGAGTCGACGAGTTGAGCCGCGCCGTCGTTGTTGATCCGCGCGGGGGTCAGCCGGTGGTGACCCGGTCGAAGGGGAGGTAGGGCTCCAGCCAGGGGAAGACCACGAAGAACAGCACCGCGACCACGGCCAGGAACAGCACCAGGGCGAGCCCCAGCCGGGCCACGGTCGGTCCCGGCAGGTGCCGCCAGATCCATGCGTACACGTCCGGCCTCTCAGGTCTCGGTCAGCTCGGGGGGCAGGAAGCCGGGCGCCTTCGCGTAACTGCCGACCAGCACCCCGTGGATGATCATCCGTTCGGCGTCGGAGAACTGGGGGTGACAGGTGGTCAGGGTGATCAACCGCTGGGCGTCCGGCGGGACCGTGGTCGAGAGCACCGTCGGGATCGGCAGCACCTCCGCGTAGTCGGTGGGCACCGTGATCTCCCGCCCGTACACCCCGGCGTAGGCCCCGGTCTGGACCTGCACGCCGGCGCAATGCGGCCGCGGTGTCGTCGCCCACGTGGCTTCCTGGTCGGCCATCGGCAGCACCCGGTAGACGAACCAGTCGTCCTGGGTCTCCACCACGATCGAATCGCAGGAGTTCAGCAGTCCGAGATCGTTGAACGGCGATCCCTTGGACACCCGGTGGCCGGCCACCGCGAAGTTCCCCTGCTCGCCGGGCAACTGGGTCTCGGCGTAGTGCCCGGGCCCGATGTAGAGGTCGTCCGGATCGGTGCCCTCGACGACGGTGAACACATAGTCCGCACCCAGCGCCGGGATGCGCAGCTTCGCGAAACCCTCGCCCATCGCGGTGTCGTACCGGGGGACCCGGTCGCGCGGGTCGGTCGTCATCTGGTCGGGGGACTGCGCCACCACCGTGGCCGTCTCCTCGGCCTGGGCCCACACCCGGTCGACCTCGGTGGTCGCGGCGGCCTGCTTCCGCTCGCCGAACAGGTCGGTGACGTAGACCTCGTAGACCACGAACAGCAGGACCACCACGCCCAGGGTGATCAACACCTCGCCGATGCCCCGGACCAGGGTCCGGCCGAACCCGCCCGGGCGGGAGGTCGATGGAGCCGGGGGGCCGATCACCGGCCCCCCTCGCTCGCCGACTTCAACCGGATCGCCCCGTCATAGGCCGGCAGTTCGACCTCGTCCAGGGTGGTCACCTCGTAGCCCAGGTGGTACTTGTTCACGTACTGCAGCAGCAGCCGGACTCCCGGCTCGCGGTCGAGGGCGGCCGACATCGTCGCGGCATCCCCGATCGCGGTGATCACGAACGGCGGCGAATAGGTGCGGCCCTGCAGGAGCAGCGTGTTGCCGATGCACCGGACGGCCGAGGTGGTCAGCACCCGCTGATCCATGATCATCATCGCCTCGGCCCCACCGGCCCACAGCGCGTTGACCGCGGCCTGCACGTCCTGCTGGTGGATCACCAGGTCGTCCGGGTCGACGCCGGCGGGGTAGTTGCCGTCCGAATCCCGCGGAGCGTCCGACATGGAGACCCGGATTCCGGGCCCGACGACCGGGACGAGACCGGCCGCCGGCGCCAGCGCGTCGGCCTCCGCCCTGGCCTGCTCGACCTGCGGCGACACGTCACCCGCCGCGGCCCGATTGATCTGTTCCTGCAGCTCGGCGGCCTTGGCGTCGGCGGCCAGCACCCGTTCCCGGGCGTCGTTGACCACCACGGACAGGTCGACCGAGCGGGTCCCCACGTCCCCCCCGTTGGCCGAGGAGTGGGCGACGCCGATCAGCAGGCCGGCGACCAGGCAGATGACGACCGCCGCGACCCGCCAGACCCGGGATCGACCGCTCACACCCCCGCCTCCCCGATCCGCGCACCCGCCAACCCGCGTGGGCTCCGGCGGCTCTGACCGGCCGGGCCGCAAACTCGCCGGTACACCGTAGGCTAGAGGGCAAGGCATACAGCCGCGGTGATGTGGTCCGAGCGACCACCCGCGGTGTCGGACGCAGGAGGATCAGGTGCCCAAGTCCAGGGTTCGCAAGAAGGTTGCGACCAGCACGGCCAGTGCGTCGACCCACGCGAACGAGTCCGCGGCGGCCGCCGCCCGGGCCCACGTTGCCGCGCCCTCCTCCCCGTTGTACATCGGCATCATGCTGGGCCTGATGGTGCTCGGCCTGGTCTGGCTGGTCGTGTACTACCTGTGGGGCTCGAACATCCCGTTCGTCGCCGACCTCGGGAACTGGAACTTCGCCATCGGGTTCGCGCTGATGATCGGCGGCCTGCTGATGACGATGCGGTGGCGCTGACCGCTCGCGCCCGCCGGCGAACAACACCGGTGTGATTCATCCCCAATGTGGACAGGCCGTGTGGACAACTCACCGGGCGTCGCGGTGATCGACGGCACGGACTTCCCGGGCGCCGGCGCCAGGACCTGGCGTCCCGCCACCGGGATGATCGTCGGCCTGGCCGCCCTCGGCGCCGTCGCGATCGTCGCGGTGCTGTTGCCGCGGGAGGCCCTGGATCGCGGGGTCACCGTGGTGGTCGGCGCGGTTCTGCTGGTCGTCGCCCTCGTGCTGGGGCGGCGGAGGCTGACCGCGGGCCCGCGCGGGCTGGTGATCGGCAGCCTGGCCGGGCAACGCATCGTCCCCTGGTCGTCGGTGCGGACCGTGGGTTGCGGCCGGACCAAACGGATGGGTTCGGCGACGTTGGAACTCGATCTGGTCGACGACGAGTTGATCCTGTTCGGGCGATTCGACCTGGGGGCCGACCCGGCCGACGTCGAGGCCGAATTGATCGGGTGGTTCACCGCGCGGGACTGAGGCGGGGCGTCAGCGCACCGGAGCGCACGCCACCGGACCCGCCGCCTGATGATAGAAGCAGGTCCAGGTGCCGATCCGGGCGCTGGCGATCGCGGTCAACGCGACGAGCACGACCACCAGGCCGGCGCTGACCCCCCACTGCCAGGCCCGCCGGCTGGCCCGCGGCGGAAAGACCATCGCGGCACCGACGATCGCGCCGACCACGAATCCGCCGAGATGACCCTGCCAGGACAGCCCCGGGTAGGTGAAGGTGATGAACACGTTCAGGGCGAGGATGACGACCAGCGGCCGCAGGTCCAGCTTCAACCGCCGGAAGGTGACCAGCAAGGCCCCGATCAACCCGTACACGGCGCCGGACGCGCCGATCGTCAGGCTCACCGGTGCGCTGAACAGCAGCACGCTCACCGATGACCCGAACAGGCTGAGCAGGTAGATCGCCAGCATCCGCCAGCGGCCGAGGATCCGTTCCAGGGGCAGGCCCAACCAGTACAGCGACAGCATGTTGGTGGCCAGGTGGATCAGGTTGCCGTGCAGGAAGCCGGCGGCCAGCAGTCGCCAGTACTCGCCGGAGGCCACCTCGGCCGGGATCAGCCCGCCCCGCAGGTACAGGTCGGAGTTCGACAGATCCATCGCCGAGCGCGACTGCAGCGCGGTGACCAGGAAGAACGCCAGGTTCACCGCGATCAGCGCATAGGTGACGACCGGGCGCTCGGCCATCCGGGCGCCGGCCACCGTCCGGGGCGCGCGGGTCGCGGCCTGGCCCTGGGCGACGCATTCCCGGCAGTGGAAGCCGACCGAGGCCGGGGTCAGGCACTCCGGGCAGGCCGGCCGACCGCAGCGGGAACAGGACAGCGGGGTGAGCCGGTCCGGATGCCAGGAGCACGGAGCCATCGGCGGGCCGGCCGGTGATCCGGGACCGGGCGCCGGAGGGGGGCTGGTCATGTCATTCGACGTTGATCATGGGGCGCGGTACATCGCACAGCGGCGTGTCGCGGACTCGGTCGGTGTGTCGAGGGCAGCGCACCATGATCGACGAAGGAGGACGCTCAGGCCTCGCCCGCGGCGTCATCGGGATCGTCGATGGTGATCGAGTTGATCACCACGTCGTCGGCCGGCCGGTCGAAGCGGTCGGTCTTGGTGCCGGCGATCCCGTCGACGACGTCCCGGGAGGCCTGGTCGGCGACCTCGCCGAAGATGGTGTGCCGCCGGTTCAGGTGCGGCTGCGGGCCGACGGTGATGAAGAACTGGGAGCCGTTGGTGCCCGGGCCGGCGTTGGCCATGGCCAGCAGGTAGGGCTTGTTGAACGCCAGCTCGGGGTGGAACTCGTCGGCGAACTGGTAGCCGGGACCCCCGGAGCCGGTGCCGGTCGGATCACCGCCCTGGATCATGAACCCGTCGATGACCCGGTGGAAGATCGCACCGTCGTAGAACGGGCCGCTGGTCTCGCCGGACGCGTTCTTGGTCGTGTATTTCGCGGTGCCCTTGGCCAGCTTGACGAAGTTGCTGACGGTCTTGGGCGCCTGGAACCGGAACAGCTCGATCCGGATGTCGCCTCGGTTGGTGTGCAGGGTCGCGTAGAGGTCGCTCACGCAGCACATCCTGCCACGGGGCCCTGTGCCCGACCGGTCACAGCCCCAGGTGCTCGATCGCCGTCACCGCCATCTGCCGGCCCTTGATCGACTGCGGTTGGTTGGCCTCGGCGATCACCGCGACGGTGCCCTTGGACACCGCGTACACCGAACCGTCCGCGGTCGGCATGGATCCGCCGGCCCAGCCGGCCGGGTCATCGGCCGGGCTGCTCTCCTCGACCGGGACGTGCTGGTCGACCGCGGCCGCCGCCGCTTCGGCGCTGTCGGCCTGGACGATCCGGACGGTCGCCAACCAGCCGCCGTCGCTGCGGGTGAAGGTGCAGATCGGCTGCGGGGATACGTCGACGACGGTGGTCTGACCGGTTCGCTGACCGTTGATGTCGGCGACCTCGTCGTCGGACAGGTACGGGCAGGCGGCGGCGACCGGGGCCGGCTCGTCGGTGGGGCCGGGCGGCTGGGCGACCGGCGCCGCGGACGTCGAGGTGATCGTCACCGACCGGGTGGCGGTGCGGGTGCCCTCGGTGACCGTGATCGTCGAACCCGCCGAGGGCGTCGCCCCGGCCGAGCCGGCCCGGTCCGAGCAACCGGCCAGCACGGCGGCGGCCAGCCCGCCGATCGCGGCCCGCCGCCACCTGCTGCCCCGCCGCATCCTGGCCCGCACCATCCGCCCCCTCGTTTCCACCCGCCGCGAACGCCCGGAGCGGCACCGGCCGTCCGAGTACCCTCGATCTGCCGGAACCGGCGTCCACCGGCGACCCGCAGAAAGGTACCCACGGCCGTGGCCCAACGCCGCAACACCACCCAACGCGCGGCGATCCTGCACGTGCTGGAGGGCACCGACGAGTTCCTGTCCGCGCAGGAATTGCACACGACCCTACGGGCGGGCGGGTCGTCCATCGGCCTGGCCACCGTCTACCGCGCGTTGCAGGACATGGCCGGCGGGGGCGACCTGGATACCGTGCGGACCCAGTCCGGAGAGGTCCTCTACCGGCAGTGCGAGCAACCCCGGCACCACCATCACCTGGTCTGCCGGGTGTGCGGGCGCACCGAGGAGGTCGAGGCGCCCAGCGTCGAACGGTGGGCCCGCAGCGTCGGCGCGGAATTCGGCTACACGGACATCAATCACGAGGTCGAGCTGTTCGGTGTGTGCCCGACCTGTTCGGCCGCGATCGACCAGCAGGCGCAGCCGGACGTCCAGCAGGAACCGGCGGGCACCTGACCCGCCGGCGTCACAGGTCCGGTTCGTCCGGGGCGGACAGGCTCAGGGTGCAGTCCACGACCGCCGGCGACTCGCGGATCCGGGCCTCCAGCGCCCGCAGCCGCAGCGCCAGTCGGGGTTCCGGGTCGTCCCCGGACAGATCGACGTCGGCGACCACGTACAGCTGGCGGGGCCCGACGAAGTCCACCCGCAGCGCGGTCACCCGGGCCACCTCGGGCAGCTCGCGCAGGGCCTGCACGATGGCCGCCCGGACCGCCGGGCTGACCTGCATGCCGACCAGGAATCGCCGGTTGCGGTCGATCAACACGATCGCGACGACGCCGAGCAGGATGCCGACCAGGATCGACCCGACGGCGTCCGGGGTGGCCGATCCGGTGACCTGATGCAGGCCGAGGCCCAGCCCGGCGATGACCAGGCCGGTGAGCGCGGCGGCGTCCTCGGCGAACACCGCGCGCAGGGTCGGGTCGGAGGTGGCCAGCACGTGCGAGATCAGGTCGCGGTGCACGGTGGCCGCCTCCCGGCGGGCCTGCCGGACGGATTGCAGGAACGAGATGCCCTCCAGGACGAACGAGATCGCCAGCACGATGTAGCCGATGACGAAGTCGGTGGCCGGTTCCGGATCGAGCAGCTCGTGGATGCCGTGGGTGATCGACACGGCGGAACCGGCGACGAACAGGCCGAGCGCGGCGAACAGCGACCACACGTAGGCCTCGCGGCCGAAGCCGAGCGGATGGGTGCGGTCCGGACTGCGCCGGGCGAACCGGTTGGCGAACATCAGGAAGATCTCGTTGCCGGTATCCGCCCACGAGTGCGCGGCCTCGGCCACCATGGACGCGGATCCGGTGAGCGCCGCCGCCCAGCTCTTGGCCACCGCGACCAGGAAGTTCGCGCTGAACGCGATCAGCACGGTCAGGGTGCTCTCGGACTTCTCCTGGCCGTAGCCGTCGCCCAGGGTGACGATCGGGCTCGACCCGGGGTCGTCGGCGGGCCCCGTCGCGGCGTTGGATGGCATCCTGTCCGGCCTCCCGATGACCCCGTCGGCGACGACCGTCGACTGGCTGCAAGCTACCCCTGCCGGGGCGGCGCCCACGACCGCTCCGGGCTCCGGCATCATGGCGTCGACCAGCGGAGGGATGCGATGTGAAGCTCAGCGCCGGGCTGCTGCTGTATCGCGTCCGCGACGGCGGGTTGCAGGTGCTGCTGGTGCACATGGGCGGCCCGTTCTGGGCGCGCAAGGACGAGCACGCCTGGTCGATCCCCAAGGGTGAGCACGAACCGAGTGACGATCCGGCGCTGGCCGCGGTCCGCGAGTTCACCGAGGAGCTCGGCGCGGCCCCGCCGGACGGGCCGACGCTGTCCCTGGGGTCCGCCCGGCAGAGCGCCAAGACCGTCACCGTGTTCGCACGGGAGGCCGACTTCGACGCCGCCACGGCGGCGAGCAACACGTTCACCATGCAGTGGCCGCCCCGCTCGGGCCGATTCCAGGAGTTCCCGGAGATCGATCGCGCCGAGTGGTTCGACCTGCCGACCGCGGCCGGCAAGCTGGTCAAGGGCCAGGTGGTGTTCCTGACCCGGCTCGCGGACCGGCTCGGCCGGGCCTGAGCGGCCGGGTCGACGGCGCATCCGCGTCATCGAGGACTGCCTTGAGACTGACTTGCGTCCACGTGACCAGGCGGCTTAAGTCGGCGATCAGTGGTCCTTAAGGGAGCGGTTCCACAGTGAACGTGTTCACCGACGAAGACGTTCACAGGAAGACGAACCAGATGACCATCCAAGACTTCGCCCGCCCCGGGACCTCCGACCGCTCACCGGCCCGGGCCCTGCGCGGCCTGTGCGGCGGGGCCGTGTACCTGCCCGGTGACCACGGCTACGACGCCGCCCGGCAGGCCTGGAATCTGGCGGTGGACCAGCGGCCCGCCGCGGTCGCGGTGCCGGCCGACGCCGCGCAGGCGGCGCAGGTCGTCCGGGCCGCGGCC
>JBDHZW010000077.1:0-20890 GCA_039812105.1 Nakamurella sp. | reverse complement strand
ACCGCCCCTGCAACCGGGCCGACAGCGCGCGCCCGGCCCGCCGGCCGCCCAGCAGGAACGTGGGATCGCGCCGGCCGGTGGCGAGATTGCCCCACAGGTAGGGCAGTTCGGTGGCATGGGTGGCGCCGATGCGCAGCAACCGCAGCATCGGGGTGGCCCAGTCGAACCGGTACAGGTAGGTCGGCGCTACCGGCGCGTGCGCCTGCGCGATCCACACCGCGGGCATCCGGAAGCCGATGTCCCGGGCCACCGCCATGCCGCGGCCCTTCGCCTTCACGGTGGTGTACGCCGACAGCACGAGGTCTTCGGCGGGCAAACGCATCTCGGGGCGCTCCCGGGCCAGCCGGCCGAACATGCCGCGGATGGTGTCCGGCGCGACGGGCATGATCGGCGCCTTCATCCGCGCGAACAGGGAGGCCTCGTCCTTGTTGGTGCCGATCAGCAGCGGTACCGGCAGCTGGCGGCCGGCGACGAACGCGTCCACCGGATGCTCGGGCACCAGGTCGCCGTCGACCACCGGGAAGAAGGCCAGGATGCCCGGCGTGACGGTCGGCACCTCGTTGTAGGTGCCGGAGGACGCCCGCAGCACCTGGTCGCCGCCCAGTCGCTGCAGGTCGACCAGTTGTGGGTCGACCAGTTGTTGCCCGTCGCCCGGGCCGGCCGGCCACCCGGCCCGGCGCAGGAACACCTGCGCCACCCCGGCCGCCCGTGCACGGTCGAAAACGCTGGTGGCCGGGGAACTCTGGGCGATAGCCCGGGCGAACAGGCCGGCCGCCGCCGGCACCGTCAGCAACGTGGTGACCAATCCCCCGCCGGCCGACTCGCCGGCCAGGGTCACCCGCTGCGGGTCGCCGCCGAACGAGGCGATGTTGTCCCGCACCCAGTGCAGGGCCAGCAGCACGTCCCGCAGGGCCAGGTTGCTGTCCGCCTCCGGCGCCACCGCGGTCAGATCCAGGAAGCCGAGCGCGCCGAGCCGGTAGTTGATCGTCACCACGACCAGGTCCTGGGCGGTCGCCATCACCGCGGCGTCGTACAGCGGCTGGCTGCCCGATCCGAGCAGGTAGGCGCCGCCGTGCAGCCACACCAGCACCGGCCGACCGTCCCCCGGCGCTGACCCGGACGGCGACCAGACGTTCAGGAACAGGCAGTCCTCGTCCTGGACCGCCCCCGGCCCGAGGTCGATGACCGGGTTGGCCGGCTGCGGCGCCACCGCGCCGTACCCCGTACCGTCGGCCGGTTCGGTCCACGGGTCCGGCGGCTGCGGCGCCCGCCAGCGCCGCTGGCCGGTCGGCGGCGCCGCGTACCGGATGCCCTTGAACACGCGCATCCGGCCGTTGTCGGTGCCGCGCACCGGTCCCGCCGCCGTGCGCACGATCGGCGCCTGACCCATCCGGCCTCCCCCGCTCGACCCGCCGCCGCGTTGCCGGCGGCCGGTCGATCATCGTCCATCGTGACGACCGGCGTCGGTTCCGGTCCGGCCCCGGCCGCTATGGTCGAGGCCGACAACGTTCCACGTCCCGAGGAGTCAGCGATCGACTCGACCGCTCGGCGGGCGGCCGGGCTCGGTCTGGTCATCGCTTCGGTGCTCGCGGTGACCGTGATCGGAGCAACCCGGCGGACCGTCGTGGGAACTGCCACGGCGCCGCCGGTTCCGCCGGCGCCGGTCATCGGCGATTGCCTGCTGACCGCGCCGACCGGAGTCGGTTGGGATGACGACCCGAGCTTCGGCCTGCCCGGGCCGGAGGTTCCACCGGCGACCGCCGAGATGGGGCCCTGCCAGGGCATCCGGTTCGCCGAGGTGGTCACCGTCGGCGTCGCCGCCGGGACGGTCGACGGGCAGCTGTCCCGCTGGACGGAGTGCGACCTCGCTGCCGCGGACTACCTGGGGGGCCCGGCCCGGCCGCCGTCTCCGACGGCCTGGCAACCCATCTTCTACACCTGGAGCGGATTCGTCTGGCCGTCCCGCCGGCAGGCCGCCGCCGGGCAGACCTGGGTGGCGTGTGTGGTCGGTGCCGGGCCCGAGGATTCGGTGTCGGCGCGCACCGGGCCGGTCGACTTTCCGCTGCGCGCCGCGTGGTCCAGGTCGCAGGTCCGCGACCGCATCGGCATCTGCCAACTGGACCAGCAGCAGCCCGTGCCCTGCGGAGGGCCGCACCGCATCGAGGCACTGGCCGTCGCGGACCCGACGGTCAGCGCGGCCACCCAGGCGGAACTGGAAGAGGGTTGCCATGACCAAGTCGCCGAGCAGACCGGCATGGCCGACATCACCGCCGGGGGCACGCTGACGCCCGTAACGGTCGTGGGCGCGTACCGGCCTGGCGCCCCCGACGACGAGATCGTCGCCGACGTCGAGACGGCCAGGTCGCTGACCCCGGCGCCCGCCTACGTGTACGCCGTGTGCACGATCGGACCCACCGCGCCCGACCGGATGCTGACCGGATCCCTGCGCAGCCTGGGCGATGCGCCGGTCCCGTTCAGCCGCTGACGGCCACGGGTGCCCGGCTCGGCCTACTTGACCTCCATCTCCCCCAGCGCCGACCATTCATCGCCGGGGACCTGGAAGTTGACGATGTCGGGCGTGCGGACCAGGTACTGCGGCAGGTCCGCCTGGGCCTGCTTGAAGTGCGGGGCGGTCACGTGCGCCTCGGCGGCGTCGTCCTTGAACGCCTCGACCAGCACGTACACGTTCGGATCGTCCACGCTGCGCGACCAGTCGAACCACAAATTGCCCGGTTCGGCGCGGGTGGCCTGGGTGAAGTCCTGCACGAGATCCAGCCACTGGTCGGCATATTCGGGCTTGACCGGCCACTTGACGGTAATGAAGATCATCGGCTTCGCCTTTCCGCGGGTTCGTCGCGCACTCGGATCCGGTCGACCGGACCGTCGGCCGGGACGCGCCCCGGTCGACCGGACGCCGACCCTATGCCAGCCGACCGGAGTCCGCGACCGATCGTTCTCAGTTTGCGAGAACGGGCCTGGAATTCGGTCGCACCGGGCAGCAGAGTGGCCTCGAGTTCCTGCCGACGGACGGCCATCCCGTCGACTCCGTCGACGCCGGTGGCCGGCTCCGCGAGCTTTCGGCAGACTTGGCCGCGTCACCGTCACACACCGCCGTGGGATCGGAGTTTCCGGGCCCGCGGGCACCACACCGAAGTGGAGAGGGCATGACTTCAACCCAGGACACCGACCGCCCCAGGCAGGTCCTGATCCGCGCGCTCCAGGCGGCCTACCCGCACGCGAACGTGCCGCGCGGCCCGTACGAGCGGACGGCGGACAAGCTCATCGCCGACGCGGCCGGCAACCCGTTCAACCGGGCCACCCTCGAGCAGGGCCTGGCCGACCTGGATGCGATGGCCGACGGCGACTTCGTCGGACTGAGCAACGCCGACGGGTACAAGATCCTCAAGCGGATCGAGACCACCCCGTTCTTCGGCTACGTCCGCCGGTTCACCACCGTCGCCCTGTACGACGACCCCGAACTGTGGGAGGCGCTGGGCTACGAGGGCTCGTCCTTCGAGAAGGGCGGCTACCTGCACCGCGGGTTCAACGACCTTGACTGGCTGCCCGAGCCGCGGATCACCGAGTACGACGGACCCGTCAAGTTCGTGCCCATCAAGACCAAGACCGGAGCGTGAGCTGACAGATGGCCACCACCAACGGCAGCGGCGGCGAGCACGCCGGGGTGCACTTCGACCAGAACGACGACTCGGTCGTCGTCGTCATCGGCTCCGGGGCCGGCGGCGGCACGATCGCGCACGACCTGACCAAGGCGGGTGTCAACGTCGTCTGTCTGGAGGCCGGCGCCTACTTCACCATCGACGACTGGGTGAACAATGAGTGGGAGGCGTTCGGCCAGATGGCCTGGCTGGACATCCGCACCACCTCGGGTTCGTGGCGGATGCCCACGGACTTCCCCAACCTGCCGGCTTGGGTCGTCAAGGCGGTCGGCGGCACCACCACCCACTGGTCCGGCGCCACCCCCCGGTTCCACGACCACGAATGGAAGGCCCGCACCCACTACGGCCGGATCGACGGGGCGAACCTGCTGGACTGGCCCGTCGACGGCGACGAGATGCGGCCGTACTACGCCACCGCCGAGGACCGGATCGGCTCCACTCACACCAACGGCCGGGCCCCGCTGCCGGCGAACAACAACTACTTCGTGTTCGCCAACGGCGCCGAGAAACTGGGCTACCTGTTCTACGCGACCGGGCCCTACGGCACCAACGCCGAGCCCTACGACGGCCGGCCCGCCTCCATCCAGGACGGCTTCAACTTCCAGGGCGACAAGAACGGCTCCAAGTGGAGCACCCTGGTCAGCGAGATCCCCAAGGCGCTGGCCACCGGCAAGCTGGACCTGCGGCCCAACTCGCACGTCGTGCAGATCACCCACGACGCTTCGGGGCGCGCGGATTCCGTGCTGTACCTGGACAAGGAAGGCAACCTGCAGCGGCAGAAGGCCCGGGTGGTCTGCGTCGCCGGCAACTCGATAGAGACGCCGCGCCTGCTGCTCCAGTCGGCCAGCCCGCAGTTCCCCGACGGCCTGGCCAACTCCTCCGGCCAACTCGGCCGCAACTACATGCGGCACATGACCGGCTCGGTGTACGCCCAGTTCGATCGGCCGGTGCGGATGTTCCGCGGCGAGACGATGGCCGGGTTGATCGCCGACGAGTCGCGACACGACCCGGACCGCGGGTTCGCCGGCGGCTTCTACATGGAGACCCTGTCGCTGGGCGTGCCCTTCCTGGCCAGCTTCGTCGAGCCGGGGCTGTGGGGTCCGGAGTTCACGTCGATCATGGACGCCTACGTCAACACGGCCGGCATGTGGATCGTCGGCGAGGACATGCCGCAGGAGACCAACCGGGTGACCCTGAACCACGCGGTGAAGGATCAGCACGGCCTGCCGGTGCCGAACGTGCACTTCGACGACCACGCGAACGACACGGCCATGCGCAACTACGGCTACCAGCAGGGTCAGGCGCTGTACGAGTCGGTCGGCGCGCTGTCCTCGCACCGGACCCCGCCGTACCCGGCCACCCACAACCTGGGCACCGCCCGGATGTCGGAGCGCCCCGAGGACGGCGTCACCAACCGGTTCGGCCGGGCCCACGACGTGCCGAACCTGTTCGTCTCCGACGGCTCGGTGTTCACCACCGGCGCCGCGGCCAACCCGACCCTCACCATCGTCGCCCTGGCCATCCGCCAGGCCGAGCACATCGTCGCCTCCCTCAAGACGCAGGAGCTCTAGCCGCTGCGTTCGACCGTAGGCGCTTGCTCTGGGCCGTGGGTGCTGCTTTGTCGCGCGGATCAACTACGCCGGCGCGGATGAACTGGTTGACTCCCGTCACTCCAGTCACATTCGGTGCGAGTTGATCCGCGCGGCCGGGTGCGGGTGCGGGTGGCGCGTCGGGCGGTTCGGGCCCGGGGCGATCGGGCCGCGAGTGGCGCATCACCGGCTTTCTTCAGCCGGCCATGCGCCACTCGACAGCCGAAGGCGTGGGACTCAGCACCCGCGGCGGGTGTCGGTCGGGCCGCGCCGGCCCAAGGATGAGCCGAGAGGTCAGTAACCGCGGCTGGTATCGGCGGGACCGGAGCCACCGCCCAGCGCCTCGGCGAACGCGGCCCCGGTGGTCGGGCGGGAGAACATCGGGTAGTCCTTGGCGATCGCGTTGTCGTGCTCGTCCTGTGAAGTGGCGGCGACGCAGTCGGTCAGCGTGTAGACCTGGTAGCCCCGCTCGTAGCCGGAACGCATCGTCGACTCCACGCAGCAGTTGGTGAGAAACCCGGCCAGCGCGATGGTGTCGATGCCCTTCGAGCGCAGGATGAAGTCCAGGTTGGTCGATGCGAAGGCATCGAGCCCGCGCTTGCCCTCGATCACGATGTCCGATTCCTGGGGCGCCATCTCGTCGACGATCGCCGCGCCCCAGCTGTCCTTGACGAACGAGTTGGATTCGACGACGCCGGCGAGGATTCCGTAGGGGTTCGAGGAGATCTCGCCGTAGCCCTCGGCGAAGCTGATCGGCGAGTGGATGACGGTGGCCCCGGCCGCCCGGGCCGCGTCCACCACCTCCGCGGTGTTCTTCATCATCCCGGTCGACTCCATGACGTCCTTGACGGCGCCGTGCAGGGTGCCACCGTCGGAGGTGAAGTCGTTCTGGTATTCGATCAGGACCACGGCCGTGCGCTTGGGATCGACGGTGGGGGTGTCGGACATCGAGGTCTCCGTTTCGACGAGGGTGGATCGAGCGCCGGAGTCGGACCGGCGGACGTGGGACCGACGGTAGCCGGGCCCCGTGACCATCGGCCAGCCGTGGGCGACGGATTGACGTTTCGCGAACCGACCCACGATCGTCGATCCCGCGCGGATGACATCGTTGACTCGAGCCTCAACCGCACCATTTCGTGCAGTTTCATCCGCGCCGGCGTAGTTGATCCGCGCGGATAAGCCGCGCCGAAGCCCCACCAGGAAGCGGGCGGGGAGGGAGAGCGGCGGGTCAGCGGGCCTGGGCGTAGGCGCGCAGGCAGCGGCTGACCCGGGCGGCGGTGCGTCGCACGGCCTCCTCGCAGGCCGCGGCGTTGCGGTGCATCCGGGCGGCCGGGCCGGACAGGGCGACCGAGCCGACGATCATGCCGTTGCCGCCGCGCACCCCGGCGGCCACGCACACCAGGTCGGGCATGAACTCCTCGTATTCCCAGGCCACCCCGGTCCGGTTGACGGTGGCGAGATCGCTTTCCAGCGCGGCCCGGTCGGTCATGGTGGCGGGGGTCAGCCGGTCCATCGGATGGCAGGCCAGGTACTGATCGCGCTGCTCGGGCAGCATCCCGGCCAGCAGCACCTTGCCGAACGCGGTGGCGTGGGTGGCCTCGTGCAGGCCGACGTCCAGCGGGATCGCCCGTGGCCACTCCGGCGAGTCCTCGACGTGGGCGACGATCACCTCGCTGCCCCGGTACTGGGCGAAGTACGCGGCCGCGCCGACCTGCCGGTGCAGCATGCCGATTTCCGCGCGCAGTTCCGGGCTCAACCCGAACTGGCGGTCCACCGACTGGCTCAGGATGCGCAGCTTGATGCCCAGGGCGAACCGGCGCTCCTCCTTCAGGTGCACCAGGTAGTCGGCGGCGACCAGGATGTGCGCCAGCCGGTACGCGGTGGACAGCGGGATGCCCACGCCGACCGCGATCTCCCGGGCCGAGGCGCCCTCCCGCTCGGCGACGAACTCGACGATCGACAGCGCCTTGGTCAGCGTCACCGCGCCGTTGCCCAGGTCCGTCGCGGACGAGCGACGGCCGGGCGGCGACGGGGCGGCGTTGGCATCGGCGGCGACCATGGCGCCCATGGTGCCCGCCCGGTGCGGCCACCGCCAACCCGCGCCCCGCCCGCCCGCGGGTCAGATGACCGACGCCTCCACCTTGTGCGGCTCCAGCTCCCCGGAGGCGATCTGCGCGGCGTAGTGGCAGGCGACCCGGTGCCCGGGGGCGAACTCGGTCAGCACCGGCCGGTCGGTGTCGCACAGCTCGGGTTGCCGCCAGGGGCAGCGGGTGTGGAACCGGCAGCCGGTCGGCGGGTTGGCCGGCGACGGCAGGTCGCCGGTGAGCAGGATCCGTTCCCGGCTGTCCTCGACCACCGGGTCGGGCACCGGCACCGCGGACAGCAACGCCCGGGTGTACGGGTGCAGCGGGTCGGCGTACAGCTCGGCCGAGGTCGCCTCCTCGACCAGCGCCCCCAGGTACATGACGCCGACCCGGTCGGAGATGTGCCGCACCACCGCCAGGTCGTGGGCGATCACCAGGTAGGTCAGGCCGAGATCCTCCTGCAGGTCCTCCAGCACGTTGATCACCTGCGCCTGCACCGACACGTCCAGCGCGGACACCGGCTCGTCGGCGACGATCAGGTCGGGGTCGACGGCGAGCGCCCGGGCGATGCCGATCCGCTGCCGCTGGCCGCCGGAGAACTCGTGCGGGAACTTGCGCAGCGCGTTGGTCGGCAGGCCGACCGCGGACAGCAGGTCGCGCAGCCGCTGCCCGCTGCCCTTGTCGGCGAGCCCGTGCGCGCGCAGCCCCTCCTCCAGGATCGACTGCACCGACTGTCGCGGGTCCAGCGAGGACAGCGGGTCCTGGAACACCATCTGCATCCGGCGCCGCATCTGCCGCAGCGGCTCGGCCTTCAGGTCGGCGACGTTGACCCCCTCGAACAGCACCGAGCCGTCGGTGGGCTCGACCAGCCGCAGGATCGCCCGACCCAATGTCGTCTTGCCACAACCGGACTCGCCGACCAGCCCGTACGTCTCCCCGCGCTTGACGGCCAGCGACACCCCGTCGACCGCGTAGACGTATCCGACGACCTTGTCGAACAGCACGCCCTTGCGGATCGGGAAGTGCACCTTGACGTCGTTGACCTCGAGCAGGACCTCGGCGTCCTTGGTGGCCGCGGACAGCTCCGCGGCGGGCAGGTCGGGCAGCGGCTCGGACTCGTGCTCACCCCGCTCGACCCGGTCGGTCGCGGCCTCGGCGGCCGCCTCCGCCGTCGCCGCGTCCGGATTGACGACGATCGGGTCCTCCCACGCCGGCCCGGTCGTCATGACGGCTCCTTCGCCAGGTCGACGCCGGCCACCGCCGGGACCACCGGGTTGTGGCAGCGCATCAGATGATCCGGGGCGGCCACCGGGGCCGGCTCCAGCATCGGGGTCACCGCTCGGCACCGGTCGATCTCCCGCGAGCAGCGCGGCGCGAACGCGCACCCGTCGGTCCACGGGATGTTGTCCGACACCGAGCCGACGATCGGGGTGAGCCGCTCCCCCGGCCCCGCGTCCAGCCGCGGGATCGACTCCAGCAACCCGTGCGTGTACGGGTGCCGGGGCGCGGCGAACAGCTCGTGCCGGTCGGCCCGTTCCACCACCCGCCCCCCGTAGAGCACGTTGACCTCGTCGCACAGGCCCGCAACCACGCCCAGATCGTGCGTGATCATGATCAGCGCGGTCCCGTGTTCGACCACGAGAGTCTTGAGCAGGGAGAGGATCTGCGCCTGGATGGTGACGTCGAGGGCGGTGGTCGGCTCGTCCGCGATGAGCAGCCGGGGCCGGCAGGCCAGGGCCATCGCGATCAGCGCGCGCTGCCGCATGCCGCCGGACAGCTGGTGCGGGTACTCCTTGAGCCGCCGTCCCGGGTCGGGGATGCCGACCGAGTCGAGCAGGTCGCGGGCCTCGCTCATGGCCGCCGACCGCCTCATGCCCCGGTGCCGTTCCAGCACCTCGGTGACCTGGATGCCGATGGGCACCACCGGGTTCAGCGACGACAGCGGGTCCTGGAAGATCATCGCCAGGTCCCGGCCGCGCCGATCCCGCATCTGGTCCAACGACAGACCCAGCAGGTTGGTGCCCTCGAACTCGACGGTGCCGGTGACCGTGTTCCCCCGCCGCGGCAGCAGCCGCATGATGGCCAACGACGTCACCGACTTGCCACAACCGGATTCGCCGACCAGGCCGACGGTCTGCCCGGGGGCGACGGAAAAGCTCACCCCGTCCACCGCCCGCATCGGCGCCACCCCGCGCCGGGCGAAGGTGACGGCGAGGTCGGAGATCCGTAGCAGCGCCTCAGCCATCGCTCGTCACCGCCGGCTCTTGGGGTCGATGGCCTCGCGCATGGACTCCCCGAGGAGGGTGAAGCCGAGCGCGACGATCATGATGGCGATGGCCGGCCAGAAGGCCAGGCCCGGATGGGAGTCGATGACGTTCTGTGACTCGCCGAGCATCTGGCCCCATTCGGGCTGGGACACGTCCTGGGCGCCCAGCCCCAGGAACGACAGCGCCGCGGCGTCGATGATCGACGTGGCCACCACCAGGGTGGCCTGCACGATCACCGGGGACAGCGAGTTGGGCACCATGTGCCGGAACACGATCGGCCCCCGCTTGACGCCCAACGCCCGGGCGGCCAGCACGTGGTCGGACTCCCGCTGGGCCAGCATCTGCCCGCGCAGCAGCCGGGCGAAGACCGGGATCTGCACGACCGCGACCGCGACGATCACGCTGCTCAGGCTCGGCCTGGCGAACAACACCGCAATCGAGAAGGCCAGCAGCAGACCGGGAATCGACAGCATGACGTCGACGATCCGCATGACGACGGTGTCCACCCAGCCGCCGAAGGCACCGGCGGTGATGCCCAGGATCAGGCCGCCGAGCAGCCCGATCAGGGTGGCGAACACGCCGACCAGCAGGGTCTGCCGGCTGCCGACGATCATGCGGGAGAACAGGTCCCGGCCCAGGGTGTCGCCGCCCAGAGGGAATCCCTCCTGGGGCGGCGCGATCTGGTTGCGGGCCCGGGACGTCTGGTCGACGAGCAGTTGGGCGCCGGGATCGTGCGGGGCGAAGAACGGGCCGACGATCGCCAGCAGCAGGAACAGCCCGACGATCACCGCCCCGATCCAGAACAGCGGCGAGAACTTCAACCGCTGCCAGGCCGATCCCCAGAGCGACAGACCCTTGTCGTCGTCGGTGATCAGCGAGTCGATCCGCTGCTCGCGCGCGCGCCGGTAGGTGGTGACCATCAGCGGGTCCGGATCCGCGGGTCGACCAGCGCGTAGGTCAGGTCGACGATCGTGTTGATGACGACGAAAACGGCGGCCGTCGCGATGATCACCAGCTGCATCACCGGATAGTCCTTCTTCTCCCAGCTGATCGCCAGCGCCTGGCCGATGCCCGGGTAGACGAACACCTTTTCGGTCAGGATCGCGCCGGCCAGCAGCGCGCCGGTCTGCAGACCGGTCACGGTGATCACCGGCAGCATGGCGTTGCGCAGCACGTGCCGGCTCCGGATGGTCGAACTGGTCAGCCCCTTGGCCTCGGCGGTGCGGACGAAGTCCTCGCCCTGCACCTCCAGCACCGAGGCCCGGGTGATCCGGAAGATCACCGCGAACGGGATGGTGGCCAGCGCGATCCAAGGCAGGATGAGGTGCCGCACGGCGTCCCAGGAGGCGTCCCACTCCCGGGTGAGCAGCCCGTCCAGGATGAACAGGCCGGTCACCCGGGTGGCGTCGATATCGGGCGTCTGCCGGCCGGACGGCGGCAGCATGCCCAGCCGCACCGCGAACACGAACTTGAGCAGGAAGGCCAGGAAAAACACCGGGATGGCCACGCCGATCAGCGAGACCACGATGAGCCCACTGTCCAGGAACCCGCCCTTGCGCCGAGCGGCGAAGTAGCCCAGCGGGATCCCGAACACCAGGGCCAGGATGATCGCCCCGACCGCGAGCTCCACGGTCGCCCCGAACCGGGTGAGGAAGACCTCCATGACGTCGGTGCCCGGGGCCACCCCGGTGGACTGGCCGAAGTTGCCGGTGACGATCCGGCCCAGGTACTTGAGGTACTGGACGATGAGCGGTTGGTCCAGGCCGAGCACCTGCTCGAGTTCGGCCCGCTTCTCCGGGGTAGCCCGCTCGCCGAGCAGCGCGCTGACCGGGCCGCCGGGCAGGCTGCGCAGCCAGAAGAACAGCAGGATCGACAGCACGAACAGCACCAGGATCAGCTGCAGCAGCCGGCGCACCGTGTACCTCAGCATCGGCACCTCCGGCGGGAAGCAGCAGTCACCGGCTCAAGAATGACGCCGCCCGCGGGAATCGGCATCTCGCCGAGGGTCCCGCGGGCGGCGGCGGTCATGTCCGGCCGGTCAGCTGGTCTTGTAGACCGTGCTGAACCGCTCGTCGGTGAGCGGGCTGGCCACCAGGCCCTGCACGTCACCGGCCACCACGATGGCCGGCGGCGAGTGCGAGATCGGGACGGCCGGCAGGTAGGTGCTCATCAGATCCTGATTGATCTTGACGTAGGCGGCGTTCCGCTGGTCCGGATCCGGGATCGCGTCGGCCTCCTTCAGCGCCTCCGACAGCTGCGCACCCCAGGGCTGGGTGCCGGTGTTGAACCGGTTGTCGGTGCGGGTGAAGAACGTGCCGATGAAGTTGTCCGGGGTGTTGTAGTCGCCCGTCCAACCCAACAGGAACAGGTCGGCGTCATGCGCCTCGACCCCGTCCAGGTAGCCGCCATTCCACGGCTTGGACGTCTCGTTGACGGTGATGCCCACCGCCTCCAGATCCGACTTGAACTGGGTGAACACGCTCTTGGGATCCGGCATGTAGGGCCGGCTGACCTCGGTCGGCCACCAGAAGTTGACCGTCAGGTTGGACTGGCCCGCTTCGGCCAGCAGCTGCTTGGCCTTGTCCGGGTCGTAGTCGTACTTGGTGACGTCGTCGGTCCAGCCGTCGACCGTGTCGGGATAGAAGATGTCGGCCACCTTCGCGCCCTCGGGCAGCTGCGAACTCACCAGCTGCTGGCGGTTGACCGCGTGCGCGATCGCCTGCCGCACCTTCAGGTCGGCCAGGGCCGGGTTGTTGCCCTGGGTCATGCCCAGATACAGGATGTTGAACGCCGGGCGCACCTCGACGTTGAACCCGTCGGCGGTCAGCCCGTCCCAGTCGGCCGGGTTGGGCAGGTCGTAGCCGTCGATCGTGCCGGCCTGCAGTTCCTGCTTGCGGGCGGTCTCGTCCGGAATGATCTTGAAGATCAGCGTCTTGTTCTTGGCCTTCTCGCCGTAGTAGTCGTCGTTGCGGACCAGGGTGACGGTGTTGTTCGCCTTGTCGTACGACTGGAATTTGTACGGTCCGGCGCCGGTCGGATGGTCGGTGGCGTACGCCGGGTACTGGAACGAATCACCCTGCGCGACAACGTTGTTGGCGTCGTACTGCTTGAGCGCGGTGGGCGACTGGATCGAGTAGGACGGCATGCCGAGCACGCCCGGGAACTTCGAGGTGGAGGTGTTGAGCGTGATCACGGCCTTGTTGCCGTCGGCCTTGCAGTTGTTGTAGACGGACGGGACCGGCGCCCCCGTCTCGTCGACCTGATCCTTGAAGCCGCCCATCACGTCCGACCAGTACTGGGCCTGGGTCGCCCCGGCGCCGGTCTGCGTGTACATCCGGTCCAGGTTGAAACAGACCGCCTCGGCGTCGACCGGGGTGCCGTCGTGGAACTTCACCCCGTCGCGGATGGTGAACGTCCAGGTCTTGCCGTCCGAGGACTGCTCCCAGTCGGTGGCCAGCGCCGGCTCCGGGTCGGCGGTGCCCGGCTTGAACCGGATCAGGCCCTCGTTGATCTGCCGGGCCACCCGGAAGGTCTCGCCGTCGGTCGCGTAGAGCGGGTCGAACATGCTGGGCGCCCCGGCCGCACCGAAGGTGATCGTGCCGTCCGGATCGGCCGGTGCGCCGCTCCCCTCGGCGGCCGAGCCGGAAGCCGCACTCTCGGTCGCCGCGGTCGTCGTCCCGCCCCGGTCCGAACTCGCGCAGGCCGTCACCGACAGCGCCAGGAGGCCGGCCAGACCGGCACCCACCCAATGTTGACGTTTCACGCTCGCGCTCCTCCAGTTGTTCTCGGCGATCGGCGAATGACCACGGCCGGCCCGGGATTGGCCGGCGCCACGACCGCGGCGCCGCCGGTGCAACGCGCACCACGGCTGGGGCGAACCGTAAACCCGAGTTCACCGGACGCACCACCCCGTGTTCCGCATCGTTACCAACAATCAGGCGTTCGAATCGGATAATCTACGTATATCACCCACGAAGGCGGGAGAAGTTCCGTTTCCGACGACAGCCTTGAGTCCGTGGGTTCCGGTGCCGTCAGGATCCAGCGCCCTTCCGACCCCGCGACTTCAGCGCAGGAACCACGAGTTCGGGCATGGCCCGCAGCAGGAAGCGATCGAAATGCGGCACGGTGAAAGCCGCATACCCGTGCTCCGGCGTGTACAGCAGGCCCATGTTGATCAACTCGGCGCGGGTGGGGGCCAGGTTCATCGACGTGCGGCCCATCACGTCCGCGACATCCAACGCCTTCTGGGCATCCGGTCCGAGTTCCGCCATCGCCCGCAGGTAGGCGCGCTGGAGTTCGGTGGCGCGATCCAGGCGCACCCGGAAGAAGGACGAGTCCAGTTTGGCCTCGTAGGCCGGCACGGCTATCCGGACGTCCTCGCGGGTGATCTCCGGCCCGTCGGCCACCGTCCACACCGCATACCCGAGTTCCTGAACGAAGTACGGGTAGCCACCGGTGATCTCCACGGCCTCATCCAGCGCGTCGGGCGCGTAGCCGATGCCTTCCTCCGCGGCGGGCCGCGACAGCGCGGCCCGTGCGTCCTCAGCGGACAGATCACCGATGCGCGGAAACTTGAACAGTCGTTCGGAATAGGACTTGGCGTCGCCGGCCAGCTCGGCGATCTGCGGAAGCCCGGCACCGACCAAGGTGACGGGCAGCTTGCGCTGCACCATCTTGTGCATCGACTCGATGACCGCCTCCAACTGAGCCTTGTTCAGGAACTGGACCTCGTCGAACAGCAACACCACGCCGCGCTGCTTCTCGGCGGCGGCCTCGCCCAGCGCGACGAAAACGTCGGAGAGATCGAGGACCAGGTCGGCGTGGTCGGCCCAGCCCTCGGCCGCCTCCACGTCCAATCCCGCCGACCACGCACCGGCTTCGTCCAGAGTCAGGGTGAAGGATTTCAGCACCGAGGCCGCGTGCCGAAACCGGTCGGTCCATCGTGCGCGTGGCGACAGCTCGAGAAGTGCGGTGCGAAGCCGTCCGGACAGGATCCGGCGGAATCCGGCCTCGTCGTGTTTGCTCACCTCAAGTTCGATGACGACCCAGTCGCGAGCCAGCGCCTTGCCCCGGAACTGCCCGAGGAGCACCGTCTTGCCCACCCCACGCAGGCCGGTGATGATCATGGATTGCTCGGTCCGCCGGCGCTCGATCCGGGCCAGCAGCAGGTCGAACGATGCCAGCTGATCGTCGCGACCCACCACGGCCTGGGGCTCGGCACCGGCGTTGGGCGTGTACGGGTTGGTCAGCGCCTGCACGCTGCAACTTTACCAGGATTAGAAGGCTTTATCTCCCGCAGATAAAGTGTCCCAAGAAGACTAAAACCGACTCGGCCGGTTCGGCCCCATCGCGTCCAGCCGATACGGTGGGGCTCCGGGAAGCGGCGGCGGGACCGCCGACCGGCGCTCCACCGACTGGGGCGCGACTCGAGGGAGACCTGCATGACGACTGATCTCGGAGCGACCGCGGTGAGCCCGTCCGCGGACGGCACCGCTCACCCGTGGCCGGGGCTGAACGCGCCCTTGGAGATCGCCGACCCCGAGGTCGCCGAGTACGTCGCCAAGGAGGTCGCCCGCCAGCAGCAGACGCTGGAGATGATCGCCTCGGAGAACTTCGCGCCGATCGCGTCGATGCAGGCGCAGGGCAGCGTGCTGACCAACAAGTACGCCGAGGGCTACCCCGGCCGCCGGTACTACGGCGGCTGCGAGAACGTCGACGTGATCGAGACGCTGGCCATCGAGCGGGTGAAGGCGCTGTTCGGGGCCGGTTTCGCGAACGTCCAGCCACACTCCGGGGCGACCGCGAACGCGGCCGCGATGGCCGCGCTGATCAAGCCGGGCGACACCATCCTGGGCCTGAGCCTGGCCCACGGCGGGCACCTGACCCACGGCATGCGGATCAACTTCTCCGGGCTGCTGTACGACGTGGCCGCGTACGAGGTGTCCAAGGAGGACTACCGCATCGACATGGACGAGGTCAGCCGGTTGGCCCGCGAGCACCGGCCGAAGCTGATCATCGCCGGCTGGTCCGCCTACCCGCGGCAGCTGGACTTCGAGCGGTTCCGGCTGATCGCCGACGAGGTCGACGCCTACCTGATGGTGGACATGGCGCACTTCGCCGGGCTGGTGGCCGCCGGGCTGCACCCGAACCCGGTGCCGCACGCGCACGTCACGACCACCACCACGCACAAGACCCTGGGCGGCCCGCGCGGCGGCGTCATCCTGTCCAACGACCCGGCGATCGCCAAGAAGGTCAATTCGGCGGTCTTCCCCGGCCAGCAGGGCGGCCCGCTGGAGCACGTCATCGCGGCCAAGGCGGTGGCGTTCAAGATGGCCGCCGACCCGTCGTTCACCGAACGGGCCGAACGCACGCTGCTCGGCGCCCGGCTGCTGGCCGAGCGGCTGATCGAGTCGGACGTGGCCGACGCCGGCGTGAAGGTGCTGACCGGCGGCACCGACGTGCACCTGGTGCTGGTCGACCTGCGGGACTCGGATCTGGACGGCAAGGCCGCCGAGGACCGGCTGCACTCGATCGGCATCACGGTGAACCGCAACGCGGTGCCGTTCGACCCGCGGCCGCCGATGGTGACCTCGGGTCTGCGGATCGGCACGCCGGCGCTGGCCACCCGCGGCTTCGGCGCCGGCGACTTCGTCGAGGTCGCCGACGTCATCGCACAGGCCCTGACCGCCCCGGTCGGCGAGCTGGACCCCGCGGTGCAGGCCGCGTTGCGGGCCCGGGTGACCGCGCTGGCCAACGCGCACCCGCTCTACCCGGGCCTCGGGGTCGCGGTATGAGGGCCGCGGCATGACGGCACGGATCGAGAAGGTCGTCACCTCGGGCACGTTCAGCCTCGACGGCGGCACCTGGGACGTCGACAACAACGTCTGGCTGATCGGTGACGACGACGAGCTGATCGTCGTCGACCCGGCGCACGACGCCGACGCCATCCTGTCCCGGCTGAACAGCCGCCGGGTGGTGGCGATCGTCTGCACGCACGGGCACAACGACCACATCGGTCAGGCGCCGACGCTGGCCGAATGGACCGGGGCGCCGATCCTGCTGCACCCGGCCGACGCGCCCCTGTGGGGGATGACCCACCAGGACCGCCGGCCGGACGCCGACCTGTCCGACGGGCAGACGATCTCGGTGGCCGGCGTGGACGTGCAGGTCCTGCACACCCCGGGGCACTCGCCGGGGTCGGTGTGCCTGCACGTCCCGGATCTGGGCGTCGTGTTCACCGGGGACACCCTGTTCAACGGCGGCCCGGGGGCCACCGGCCGGTCGTTCTCCGACTTCCCGACGATCATCGACTCGATCAAGCACCGGTTGCTGTCGCTGCCGCCGGACACGGTCGTGCACACCGGGCACGGGGACGACACCACGATCGGCGCCGAGGCGCCGCACCTGGACGAATGGGTGCTGCGCGGGCACTGACCCGATCGGTTCGCGGCCGGGTGGTGACCGCTACCCGGGGAACCCTGGGGACATGACCGAACACATCACCCTGCACGCCTATCTCAGCTACCGCGACGCCGACGCGGCCATCGACTGGCTCGAATCGGTGCTCGACTTCCGCAACACCCTGCGCCACCCGGACGACCGCGGTGGCGTGGCGCACGCCGAACTCCGCCGGGACCGGGCGTCGTTCACCCTGTTCAGCGATCATCGGGACGAGCAGTCCGGCGGCGGCTGGGATCGCGATGCCCTCCGGGGCGAAACCGTCGGCCACGGCGTCTATCTGGTGGTCGCCGACGAGCAGGTGGAGGCCGCCCACGCCGCCGCGGTCCGCGCCGGCACGCCCGTCGTCTGGGCCCCGCACCGCTCCGAGTGGGGCAGCTACCGGTGCCGGCTGCTCGACCCCGAGGGATACGAGTGGACCCTGGGCACCTACCGGCCGGGCGAGCAGGACGCCGCCGCCACCTGACGGGCCGCCCGATCCGCCGCGGCGATTCGGCAGGATGGTGCCCATGGCGTCGATGGTCAAGGGATCGAACCTGCCGGTGTCCGCGCCTGCCGTGCGGTGCGTGCTGCGCTGGTCGGGCGGGCCGGGGGTGCCGGACGTGGACGCATCGGCCCTGCTGCTGGACGAGCGGGGAAAGGTTCGCGACGATCACGACCTGGTCTTCTACAACCAGCCGGGTCACCCGTCGGGGGCCGTGTCGCACGACGGCAAGCGGACCGGGGCCGGAGGCGTCACCGACACCCTGACGGTCGACCTGTCCCGGCTGGAACCTGACGTCGACCGGGTGGTGCTCGCGGCCTCCGCCGACGGTGGATCGTTCGGCCAGGTGCCCGGGCTGTCGCTGACGGTGACCGACCTCGCCGGCGGGACGGTGGCGGAGTTCGCCATCACCGATGCGTCGGTGGAGACCGCGTTCGTCTTCGGGGAGCTGTACCGGCGGGCCGGAGCCTGGAAGTTCCGGGCCGTCGGCCAGGGTTACGACAGCGGGTTGTCCGGTCTGGCCACCGACTTCGGCATCAGCGTGGACGACGAGCCGGCCGCCGCGGCACCGCCGGCGCCACCCGCCCGCCCGGCTCCCGCGCCAACCGTTCGCCCGGCTCCCGCGTCCCAGGCTCCCCCGGCCCCGCGGCCCGATGGCACGCTCACCCCCAGTCACCTGCCGTCCGGACCGCCGGCCACGCCGTTCGTTCCGGCCCCGGCGACCCACCTGCCGAGCGGTCCGCCGGAACCGTTCAGGCCGCTCCGGCCGACCCCGCTGCCCGGGGGGCGACCACCGCGGGTTTGACGGCCGGGCCGGATCCCGAGTTCGACGCCGGAGGCACGGTGCCGACGGCGGCCGAGGGGGCCGCGGGAGTTTCGTCGATGACCAACGACAGCACGTCGAGTGCGGCGGGTCGGGCGACGGTCGAGGTCCGGCCCCGCAACCGGTGGCCGATCACCCCTGCCACCAGGGCCGGGTGCAGCAGGGCGGCCGGGGACACCACCATGTTGAACAGGCCGACCACGGTCAGGTGGGCCCGGTCGTTGCCGCTGGACGCCAGCCGGCGCAGCTCGCGCACCCAGTCGCTGGTCAGCTTCTGGGCGCGGTTCTGATCGCCGTCCGTCGTCGGGTAACGCAGATCCTGTCCCACGGCGATCGCCCAGGGCAGCACGGCCTTCCGGGCCAGCCGCCGCTGCAGGGACCGGGTGCCCTTGACGGTCAGACGCCCGTGGGAGAGCCCGTCCCGCAGCACCAGCGCCTGGATCGCCGCGACCGCGATGCCCTGGCCGAAGACCGGATTCAAGCTGACCAGCGAGTCGCCGACGGCCAGCAGCCCGGCCGGCCAGGTCCGGCACGTCTCGTAGCGGCGCCGCCGGTTGCCGGTGCGCCGGTAAATGAGCACGTCACCGACCGGAGTGGAGCGGGCGGCCAGATCGGCCAGCGCCGGATCCCGCAGTGCCCGCAGCGCGGCCTCGTACCCGTCGACGTCGCGCGGGGGACGATTCGCGCCGCTACCGGAGGCGAGCACCTGCCAGCGGCCGCCCTCCAGCGGCAGGGCCAGCCCGCCTCGCCCGGTCTCCGGCGTCGAGCTGACGACGATTCCCGAGACACCGTCCAGATCAGGGACATTCGTGTACTCCCGGACCGAGTAGCCGATCCGGGCGTCGACCTGCTGCGTCGGCACGTCGGCCGGGTCGGCGAACACCCCGAGAGCCGTCAGCCACGCCGGCAATCGGGACCCGCGGCCGGAGGCGTCCACGACGACGTCGGCCGGAAACTCGCCCGCCGGGGTGAGCACACGCCAGGGCGCCACCGGCGGGTCGGAACGCTGCAGGCCGGTCACCGATCGGCCGGACTCCAGGCGCACCTCGGGAAGGGCCAGCACCCGGCGCCGCACGGCCTGCTCGAATAACTGGCGGGACATGGTCAGGCCGGCGCGGCCGGACGAGCGGACCGGCGCCCATCCGTCCTCACCCAGCCAGGCGAGCCGCGCACCATCGAATTCCACCGCGCCGCGGGCGCGCAGGTCGGCGCCGAGGCCGGGCAGCAGGTCCTCGGCCGCGTCGAGGGCGCGGAGCAGGAAGACGTGGGGTTGACGTCCGTGCGGGACACCGGGGTGGGCAAGGGTGTCCGCATCGAGTTCGTCCCGGTCCAGCAGCACGACCCGGTGCCCGGCCGCAGCCCCCGCCGCGGCCGCGAACAGACCGGCCAGGGAGGCGCCGATCACCACCATGCCGGCAGGCTGGCGCACGTTCATCGTCGGACTCCTGGTCGGGCGCAGGGGGTCAATCCCGATGAGGAGGCACCCGATGACCCCCTTGGTACATGTTTTCCGCAGTACTTGATTTCTCGCAGAACTTGATTTCCCGCACTACTTGATCTCCTGCAGTACAGGTTTCCCGCGGTCGCGCACGGCAATCGTCGAACCCGGTTCGCGCCACTCCTGCGCACCGTGGACCGGTTCGCGCCACTCCTGCTCAGGCGCGTCGGCAATCACCGGCGCGCCGCGCCCGAACCCGGCGCGAAGCAGCGGAGAGGCCCCCAACCCGGCGCGACGGGCATGTTGAGCGAACCCAGCACAGCACTCGGCCCCGTCGCCAGTCCAACCGCGATCCGACCGGGCCGACCGGCCGACGGCGGGCCGGTCAGCTCGGCGGGTCGAGCGGGCGGGCCCCGAGCTGCGAGGACAGCAACTCCAGCGCCACCTCCTCCGGATCGCGCGGGGCCGTCGGCCCGGACGCGGCATCGACCGGCTCGCCGTAATCGTCGGGAATGTCGTCCTCGGCGTCCGCGGGGGGCTCGGGTGGGGGACCGCCGTCCCACGGGTCCGCGGCCGGGGCCGGCCGCCGGTCGCCACCGGTCTGGCGAACGGCCGGGCGGTTCTCAGGCGACGGTCCGGAGTCACACTGGATCCGCCACTCGACCCCGAGCACCTGCTTGAGCCCGGCCCGCAGCAGGTCGGCATTGGCTGGTTCGAGCACCCGTCGGGCGAGTGCGGGCGATGGCATCGCCAGCCGGAGCACGCCGTTCTCCAGGGCGACGACCGTGGCAGCCTCCAGCAGGATCTGCGTCGTCCGTCGGCGCTGCTGGACCTTGGCCAGCACTTCCGGCCAGTTGCGCCGGATGTCGACCACGCTGATCTCGGAGGCGGGCGTCGGGCTGGGGTCGGCTGTGCCGGGGGCGGCCGGGGCCGAACCGGCGGCCGGCGGCGAGCCGACAGTCGATGCCGAACCGGCGGTCGAGGCCGGCGACGTCGCCCGGCGGTCGAAACCACGCCGCTCGTCGGGGCCTCCCGACCCGGCCGCCGGCCGGCGATCACTCGCCGCCGGG
>JBDHZW010000076.1:0-20930 GCA_039812105.1 Nakamurella sp. | reverse complement strand
GCCGGGTCGCCGGTGGGGTCGGTCATGCCTTGAAGATGTGCCGGCGGATGGCCGCGGCGTTGCCGAAGATGCGGATGCCGAGCACGACCACCACCGCGGTGGACAGCTGGGTGCCGACCCCGAGCTGATCGCCGAGGAACACGATGAACGCGGCGACCAGCACGTTCGCGACGAACGAGACGACGAACACCTTGGCGTCGAAGATGTCGTCCAACTTGGCGCGCAGCCCGCCGAACACCGCGTCCAACGCGGCCACCACCGCGATCGGCAGGTACGGCGCGAGCCACTCGGGCACCGTCGGGTGGACCAGCAGGCCGGCCACGATCCCGACGATCAGCGCGATGACCGCGTACATGTTGTCAGCTCCTCGGGGACCGGCTCAGCCGGTGGGCGTGGGGGACGGGCTCACCGGCTGCGCGTGCAACAGGTCCGGCGCGATACCCCCCGGCAGGTTCAAGTCCTGCTGCGCGGACACGTCGAACTCTATTCCGTACAACTGCGCGAACCCGGAGAACCGGCCGTACGACGGGCTGCTGATGAATTTCACCTGCATGGCGGACGGGTCGCCGATCGCCTCGACGGCCAGCGGCCAGAAGACGGGGCGGTTGTCGACCAGGATCGCGCCGCCGGCCTGCCGGATCGCGCTGCGGGTGTTCAGTCGCACCCCGCCGATGGCCACCGCCTCGGCGCCGGCCGCCCACAGGTCGTTGACCAGCAGCTGCAGGTCGCGATCCAGGATCACGGTGCGGTCCTGAGCCTGGTCGGACGTCGGCTGATTCAGCTCGACCCGCAGGCCGGGACCGCTCACCGGGGTCAGCTGGCCCTGGTTCTCCAGCTCGGTGACCTGGGCGACCGGCCCGGCGGCCCCGGCCGCGGACTGGCTGGCCCGCAACTGTTCGGCGAGTTCGGTGGCCGACGAGGCCAGCAGCGACTGCCGGTCCTGCGCCCGGTCGATGTCCTCCAGCAGGGCCGACCGGGTGTTCTGGGCGCGCGGCTCGTTGCTCTCGGTCCGCCAGGCGGCGACCCCCAGGATCGCCCCGGCGACCAGGCAGCCGGCGACGACCAGGACCACCGGGCGGGTGGATCGCGGGCGCCGGGGCGGGCCGGCGCCGTCCGGACCCGGGGCCGCGGCGGCCCTTTTCCGAGCGGCCGCCTCGGCATAACCGGGGTCCAGATGGTCCCGGCCCAGCGTCTCCAGCAGCGGGGCAACGGGGTTGCGCGACGGCGGTGTCGACGGCGGTGTCGATGGCGGTGAGGACGTCATGCGGTCCGGTACCTCGGCGCGGGCGGGCAGTTCCGCACGATCCAGACCACCTGGCCCAGGTAGATCGCGCCGGCCCACAGGTACATGACGGTGCCCCAGGCGATGAACGCGTAGGCGATCGGCAGGCACACCTGTCCGACCACGGTGCCGGCGGTGCTCTGCCCGAGCAGCAGGAACGGCAGCCCGTAGAGCAGGCAGAAAGTGGCCGCCTTGCCCAGGTAGTGCACCGGCAACGCGGTGTACCCGTACCGCTTGAGGATGGGCAGGGTCGCCGCCAGCACCACGTCCCGGCCGACGATCACCACGGCCAACCACCACGGGATGAAGCCGCGGAGGACGAACCCGACGAGCGCGGCCAGGATGTAGAGCCGGTCGGCGGCCGGGTCGAGCAGTTCGCCCAGCCGGCTGTACTGGTTCAGCAACCGGGCCAGCTTGCCGTCCGCCCAGTCGGTGATCGCGCTGACCGCCAGCACCACCAGCGCCCAGCCGTCGCTCTGCACCACCAGCAGCAGGTAGAGGAACAGCGGGACGCCGAGCAGCCGCAGGAAGGACAGCAGGTTCGGCACCGTCCAGATCCGGCTGGTATCGGGGGCGGCGGGGGCCGGGTCGGCGGCCGGTTCGTCCGTCACCGCAGCCTCCTCGTGAAATGCCGCCCCACCGTCGATCCCCGCCGGGCGGAGTCTACGGCCGGGCGGGCCGAGGTCAGGACGGACGACCCAGCAGCCGCAGCACGGCGTAGGCGGTGATGGTCGGCGCGTCGAAGATCCGACCGTCCGCGATCATCCGCCGGAATTCGTCCTCGGTGACGAATGCCTGCTCCATGTCGGCCTCGGTGATCTCCCGGTCGGGCCGGCCCGCGGTCAGGTCGGTCGCGTGCCAGACGGAGAAGCCCTGCGAGCAGAAGCCGGTCGATCCGTGCAGTCGGGGCGCCAGCTGTCGCCAACCGGCCGCGGTGAAGCCGGTCTCCTCGAGCAGCTCCTGGCGCGCGAGTTCCTCGGCGGGACCGGACTTGCCGGCTGCCCACCCGCCCATGGGGAACTCCCAGGACCGGCGGCCGACGGCGTGCCGGAACTGCTCGACCAGGTGGAATCCGCCGTTCTCCTCGGGGATCACCAGCGCGTAGTCGTCCCGGTCGACGATCCCGTAGATTCCGGTCGACCCATCGGCCAGCACCAGCGAGTCCTCGCGGACGCTCATCCACGGGTTGCGGTACGCGGTGCGGGTGCCCAGCCGGGTGGGCGGTCGGATCGAGTCGTCGGGCACGCCCCGCAGTATCTCCCGCCGCCGAGTTCCCGAGCGGCACCCCGTCCGCGGCGCCTCCCGGCGGCTCGGCGCCTTTCGGCGGCTCGGCTCGCCCGGCAGCTCGGCTCGGCCGCCGGCTCGGCCCGGCCGGCCGGCGGTTCTACGCTGAGCCGCGATGACGATCGCCCCGCCTTTCGCCCACGCGGGCGGATTGCTGGCGACCGATCTGGCGCAGGTGGCCGATCTGCGGGTGGACCCGACGGTGCTGGATCGGGGCTGGTGGCTGGTGGTCGGCACGTTCTCCGGGGCCGTCACCGGTTACCGGTTCGACCGGGTGCGGCCGGCCGGACTGCCGCCGCCGACCGGGCCATGGCCGGACGACCTGGACTGGCGGTCCAGCCTGGACCGGTCGTCGTTCGTCGCCGGGGTGGAAGCGATCCGCCGGCACATTGAGGCCGGCGACGTCTACCAGGTGAACCTGTGCCGGATGCTGACCGCCGACCTGCCCGCCGCCGATCGCGGGCCGGCCGATCCGCTGGTGCTGGCCCACCGGCTGGCCGCCGGGAACCCGGCGCCGTTGCAGGCGGTGCTGCACCTGGGCGATTCGTGGATCGTCAGCGCGTCGCCGGAACTGTTCCTGTCCCGGGACGGCGACCTGGTCGCGTCGTCCCCGATCAAGGGCACCACCCGGCCGGGAGAACCGTTCGCCGACAAGGACTATCCGGAGAACATCATGATCACCGATCTGGTCCGCAACGATCTCGGGCGGGTCGCCCGGCCCGGGTCGGTGGTGGTGACCGAACTGCTGGCCCGGCAGGAGCATCCGGGGCTGGCCCATCTGGTGTCGACGGTGACGGCCCGGCTGGCCGACGGCGTCGGCTGGGCCGAGATCCTGGCCGCCACCTTCCCGCCCGGCTCGGTGACCGGTGCGCCGAAGATCCGCGCGCTGGAGGTGATCGCCGAGCTGGAGTCGGTGCCCCGCGGCGTGTACTGCGGGGCATTCGGGTTCGTCGACGGCGACCGCCGCCGGGCCCGGCTGGCCGTGGCGATCCGCACGTTCTTCGGGGATCGTCGCCGGATCCACTTCGGCACCGGAGCCGGCATCACCCACGCCTCCGACCCCCAGGCCGAATGGGACGAGACCGAACTCAAGGCCGCCCGGCTGACCGCCCTCGCCTCCCACTCGTAGCCACCCGCCACCCTCCCCGCGCGGATCAACTACGCCCGCGCGGCAGAAACCGCACCGAATGTGACGGGTGGGACAGGAGTCAACGACTTCATCCGCGCGGAGCGGCGGGCGCGGATGCAGTCGCGGGTGCGGCAGCGGGTGCGGGCGCGGATGCGGTCCACTGCGGATCTCGCCCGGCCAGGCCCAGCGTCCGGTCCAGCAGCGACGCGCGCGCCGGGACGTCGACGATCGGGCCGAACAACCGGGTCGCCGCGTCCGGATCCGGGTCGAACGATGCGACGAACCCGTGCACCGCGTTCATCAGCTCCGGGTCGACGTCGAAGGGACGGCCCATGGCCGCGGCCAGATCCCAGCCGTGCAACACGATCTCGTCGAGCGCGACCAGGCCGCCGACCTCCCCGGGCAGGTCGACGCCGCCCGCCTGGGTCATCCCGGTCCAGGCGTCGGGGTCCCGCCAGGCGATGGCCAGGCGCTCCAGGGCCGAAGGGATCGACGTGCGCCAGTCCGCCGGGAGCCGAGCCCCGTCCGGCTGCGGGGCCTGCGAGGTCAACTCGCCGATGTCCTTGCCCGCCGCCGCGGTGAACGCCACCGCCAGCCCGCCGACGTGGTCGACCAGGTCGCCGACGGTGTAGGCGGGGCACGGCGTCGGGTCGCCCAACCGCTCGTCGGGCACCTGGCGCACCAGGTCGCCGAGCGTGGTCGCCGCGGGCATCAGGTCGAGCTGGGTCATGGCCGGCTCCTCCGGGTTCGATGTCGGTGGACCCGGGTCTGACCGTTCCGGCGCGGCGAACTCATCGCCGGACACCCGACCGCGCCGGGCCGCCACCCGGGGGAAGATTCGGTCGCCCGACGCGACTCGATCGTCCGCCCGGAGCGGCCCGCCCCCGCCCGGAAGCCTCCGCGCGCGCGGATGAAGTGGGCGACAACCGTCCCACCCGTCACATTCGCTGCGAGTTCGGCCGCGCCGGCGCAGTTGATCCGCGCGGGAGGTCAGCCGCCCAGCACGGTGCCGTCGGGGATGGTGCCCGGCGACCCGTCGGCGGGCACGGCGGCCACCCCGACGGCGCGGACGTCGCGACCGAAGGTCCAATCGCCCTTGACGGTCAGCTTCTCGCAGTCGACCAGCGACGGGGCGCCGTGCGGGAAGCGCGCGTCGAAGTCGCCGACCAGCTTGTACGGCTTGTCCAGGTCCACCAGCGGCGCGGCGGTCCGGGACGGCACCAGCCGCACCTGCGACCCGTCGACCAGCTCATAGGCATCCGAACGCAGCACCAGCAGGTCGCTGGTCGCCTTCACCGGCAGGAACCGCGACCGGTCGACCTCGATCGCCGCCGCGCCCTCGAACACGCCGATCGCCGCGCCCATTGCCGTCTCGATCTGGATCACCTCCGGCGACGACGGGTCACCCGGGTCGACCGTCTTGACGTTGCGGATGATCGGCAGGCCGAGCACCCCGTCGTTGGCCTGCAGCACCGCGTCCAGCGCCACCAGATCCAGCCACAGGTTGTTGGTGTTGAAGAACTTGTGCCGGTCGATGTCGCCGAACGCCTCCTCGTCCTCCGGCCGGGTCTGCGCCGATTCTCGCAGCACCAGCTGGCCGTCCGCGGCGCGGCGGGCCAGGTGACCGCCCTTCCGGTCGGCCGCGGTCCGGCGGCAGAACTCGGCCGCGAACGGTGCCCCCGAGGCCGCGAACCAGGCGGCCAGCCGCGGATCCGGCCGGGCGCCGAGATTGTCCGCGTTGGACACGAACAGGTACCGGTAGCCGTTGTCCAGCAGCGTGCGCAGCAGACCGCTGGCGTCCAGGGCGGTGTAGATGTCGCCGTGGCCCGGCGGGCACCATTCCAGCGACGGATCGGCCGGCCAGCTCACCGGGGTCAGGTCGTCCGACCGCAGCTTGGGCTCCCGGTTCTGCAGGAAATCCAGCGGGATGCCGTCGGTGGCCAGCCCGGGATGCCCGCCCAGCGCCTTCAGCGTGTCCTCCGACGTGCGGAAACTGTCCATGAACACGACGGGCAGCCCGACTGAGTACTCGGCCCGCAAGGCCAGGATCTGCTCGGCGATGATGTCCAGGAAGCTCTTGCCCGGCCGCACCTGCAGCAGCGACTTGGCCTTGTCCATGCCCATGGACGTACCGAGGCCACCGTTGAGCTTGACCACCGCGGTGGCGGCCATCGCCGCCCGCTCCGCGTCGGCGGAGGTGTCCAGGTCGGCCAGCCGGGGCAGCTCGGCCACCGGCTCCAGGTCGCTCTCCGCCAGGAGGCCGGTCTCGCCGGACGCCAGGATCGCGTAGGAATGCGCGAAAACCGCGATCGCCCGCGGGTGCACGCCGCCCTCGGCCATCAGGCGGCGGGATGACTCCAGTCCGTTACTCACCATACGCAGATCGTATTGGCGTCCGGGCCGGGCCGCGCGCACGCCAAAACGCCCCGCCGCAACCCCGGCGGGGCGTGCAGGCGCGGATCACCCCAGGTCAGGGCCCGGGTTGCTCAGGCCAGAGCGGCGTCCAGGGTGATTGTTGTCCCAGTGAGGGCCTTGGAGACCGGGCAGCCGACCTTGGCCGCCTCGGCGGCCTTGATGAACGCGTCGTTGTCCAGGCCGCTCACCTGCCCGCGCACGGTGAGCTTGACGCCGGTGATCCGGACGCCGCCGGCGGGATCCGGGCCGAGGGAAACGTCGGCCTGGGTGACCAGGCTGTTCACCGTGCCGCCGGCCTGGGTCAGCTCGTTGGACAGGGCCATCGAGTAGCAGGACGAGTGAGCCGCGGCGATCAGCTCCTCCGGGCTGGTGACGCCCTCGGCATCGTCCGCCGCGCGGCGCGGGAAGTTGACGTCGAAGGTGCCGGTGCCGGAGCTGACCAGGGTCACCTGACCGGAGCCGTCCTGCAGTCCACCGCTCCACTGGGTGCTTGCCACACGAGTCGCCATCGATTCGCTCCCGAATGCTCGGGGCCCGCCCCCGAACCGGGCGGAGCCGTCGTGACCGCCGCGGCTCGATCCGCGGCGGGCGTCCGCCACCGTAACGCAGCCGCCACCGGGGTCCCGGCTCAGGTGAGCTGGCCCATCATCCGCACCATCTGCCGGACCGTCATGTTCGGCAGGTAGGCGTGCGAAATGGCCAGCCCGATCCGAGGCAGCACACCGGCCTCGGGATAGCACAGGTACATCGGCCGGTACTCGGGCTGGAACTTGGCCTTGAACTTCAGCAGCGACCGGAACCCGTACACCGGTTCCATCGTGCCGCCGATCGTCTGCAGCAGTCGCTGCACGCCCGCCTGGTCGGGGCCGGGGTTGGCCTGGGCCAGCGGCGCCCCGGACAGGCTGAGGAACTCGGCGCCCTCCCGCTGCAGGTCCAGCGCGGCGCTGGCGATCAGGAACTCCATGACGCCCTTGAAACCCGCGGTATCGGCGCCGGTCCGGCGGCGCATGAAGTCCAGGGTCCAGCCGACCGGGACACCGTCCCGATAGCAGGGCATCCAGCTGGTGACCCCGTGCACGGTTCGATCGGCGTCCACCGCGATCAGGCAGCGGACCGTCGGATCCTCCAGCTCGTCCAGCCCGCCGAGGGTGAAACCCATTTCGGGAAGCGCCTTGTCGGACACCCACTCCTCGGAGATCGACTCGATCTGGTCCCGGATGGACAGCGGCGCCGTGCGGTAGGAGATCCACTCGGCGGCAATGCCGGCCTTGCCGGCCCGGCTGATGGACGTCCGGATGTCCTGGAACTTCTTGCCGGCGAAGGCCAACGAGCCCAGCGGCAGCACCGTCTCCTCGGCCACCTGCAGGCTCGGCCAGCCGTAGGCGTCGGTCACCTCCTTGACCGCATCGGTCACCGAGTACAGGCAGACGGTCCAGTGGTGGGTGTGGCAGAACGCCACGAACGCGTCGATCGTCCGGCGCAGGTTTGCCCGCGGGCCGATCGGATCGCCGGTGGTGATGGCCACGCCGCCCTCCACCCGGTAGGCCACGAACGACGAGCCGTCCGGCGCGAACCAGTAGCTGTTGCCGTCCCAGGTCGTCAGGTGCGACAGCGACGTGCCGCCGTCCCGTTGCAGGATCCGCTGCGCCCAGATCCGGTCGCCGTCCGCCGACTCCACCCGGGCCGAGACGAAGCTGCGCAGCAGCCCGACCAGCACCACCGCCCAGACCGCGACCGGGATCCAGTCGGTGCACAGTCGGCCGAGCCCTTCGGTGGGCTCGAAGGTCGGCTCGATGATCGACAGGTAGCCGTTGGGCAGCAGCCGGGCCGGGAAATCGAGGATCAGGTCGCTGACGTTCACCGGCGGGTCGAAGTCGGAGGAGACGGCGGCGCCCACGGCGACGAACAACACCCACAGGCCCAGCACCAGGGCGGCGACGACCAGGCCGAGCCGCCGGTACACCCCGCGCGGTGCCTGCACCGTGAACGAGCGCCGGGTGGCCATCAGCATGACGATCACCAGCACCGGCAGCAGCACGAGCGGGACCAGCCAGGCGACCCAGCTGGCACTGTCGTCGATCAGCTCGTTGTCCAGGGCCCACGCGTAGTAGTCGACCGCGTAGAAGGCTCCGAGTGTCAGCAGCAGGGTGTGGAACAGCAGGGTGGCCCACCAGGCGAACCGGCGACCCCGCCGCAGCCCGGCCGCCAGCACCAGGACGATCAGGGCGGGCACCACCGACAGCAGGATCTGCGCCAGATCCCGCTCGGTGCCCGTGTCGCCGTACGCACTGGGCCCGACGTACAGGTCGGCCAGCGCCGACAGCGGGCCCTCGATCTCGCCGGTCACCGCGATCAGGATCGGACCGAGGGCGGTCGCGGCCACCACCAACGCGACCAGCACCCGGGTCTCGTGCCGGCTGGCGTTCAGGTGGATCCCGCGGTCACCCCGGTGCACGAACGCCACCCCGGCCAGCAGACCGACCAGCGCGGTGCTCATCCGCAGCGCGTCCTGCAGCTGGCCGCCGTACAGCAGCGCGACCAGGCACAGGATGATCACACCGACCCGGATCCGGCGCCGCCAGAGGACGGTCGACCCGGCGCTGAACGCCGTCAGCAGGCCGGCCACGAGCGGGGTTGCCCCCACCGCGATGCCGGACGCGAGGTAATCGGTCCATTGCCCGTCGACCGCGGCGTCGGCCAGGGCGATGGTGCCGATGCCCACCATGACGCCGACCACCTGGATCAACGCGGCCATCCCGGCCATTCGCAGGCTGCCCCAGCGCCGTTCGGCCAGGATGCCGGCGATCAGCAGCAGCACCGTCGTGCCCAGATAGGTGACCAGATCGTCGGCGAAGAACCCGGAGGTGACGGGCGTCCACCAGTCGCCGTCGGCGAGGGTGGGCACGCCGACGCCCACCAGTTCACGGAGGTCGTCGGAGGGTCCGTGGAGCACGCTGCCGGTGGCCACGCCGACGACCCACAGCGCGGCTACCAGTCCCACGGTGACCGGAGTGGTGCGGACCTGACCGAGCCACCGGAGTGCGCTCGTCAGCCGCCGCTGCCGGTGGTCGTTCGACTGCGCCGGGGCGGGCGCGGGTGACGCCACGTTCGATCTCCTTGGTCCGGCCGCCGTGGGGAGCCGGGCACCATCCAACCCGACCCGGCGGGCCGTCGCCAGCGGGCGCGCTCCGCGCCGGCCCGCGGCCGACCCGGCCCGTGCGTCGCGCCGGGATCGGTCGGTGCGCACCGGTCATCGGCGACGCGGCCCGACCGGTTTCGGCGCGAGCCGGCGCCCGGTCAGGCGGAGGCCCGGATCACCAGTTCCGGCGGGAAGACGACCGGGGGGTGCGTGGCCTCGTGTTTCGCGAGCTGTTCCAGCAGCAGGGCGCCGGCCATCCGGGCCATGGCCGCGACCGGGTTCACCACGGTGGTCAGCGGCGGATCGGTGACCGCGGCCACCGCCGAATCGTCGTAGCCGACCACCGCGATGTCGCCCGGCACGGCCCGGCCGGCCGCCCGGAGCACGGTCAGCGCGCCGGCCGCCATCAGATCGGAGGCGACGAACACGCCGTCCAGGTCGGGGTGGGCGGCCAGCAGGCGCTGCATCGCGGCGGCACCGCCGTCGGTGGTGAAGTCGCCGTACTCGACCGCGTCATCCGGCAGTCCGGCCCGGGTTAGGGCGGCACGCCAGCCGGTCAACCGATCCTCGGCGGCGGTCATGTCGGCCGGGCCGGCGACGGTGCCGATGCGGCGGCAGCCCCGCCGGATGAGGTGGTCGGTGGCCAGTTCCCCGCCCAGCCCGTTGTCGGTGTCGACGTAGGTGAGCCGGTCCGGCAGGTGCCAGGGCCGGCCCATGGACACGCTGGGCAGCCGCGAGTCGACCAGCGCCCGCTCGAAGTCGTCCGATTCGTGATGGGAGGCGATGACGGCGCCGTCCACGTGCCCGAGTCGCAGGTAGCGGACGGTGCGCTCCGGCGAGCCGCCCATCCTGGCCATCAGCAGCACCAGCTGCAGCTCGGTGTCGGCCAGCGCCTGGGACAGGCCCTGGATGGCGGCGCCGAAGAACGGGTCGGCCACGATCCGCTCGTCGGGTTCCGGGACGACCAGCGCCACCGCATTGGTCCGTTGGGTGACCAGCGTGCGGGCGGCCTGGTTGGGGGTGAACCCCAACTCCCGGACCGCCGCCTCGACGGCCGCCCGGGCCTGCGGGCTCACCTTGGCCTCGCCGTTGATCGCCCGGGACGCCGTCGACCGGGACACGCCCGCTGCCGCGGCCACGTCCTCCAGGGTGGGCGCGGCCCGCCGGGCGCCGGCCTGGGGCGCGCCCCCTGAGCTGGCAGGCATGCCCGAACAGTAGTCGGCTGAGCGCAGCGAGGCCGCCGCCAGCGCAGTCGGGGCGGCGGATGTTCCGCACGTCATGCCGGGGTCGCACTCATGGGGCCAGTCGCCGCGCTCCCGCGGAACATCCGGTCGCCCACAAACGACCCCCTCGGGCGTGCGCCGCTGGTCACATTCGGGCCGATCCGGGCCACCGGCGTCGGCCGGCGGGGGGCTCATCGGGCAGAATGTCGAACGCCGGTGACCGCGCCAGGCGGGTCGGGCAGACGGGAGGAGACCACCGTGTGGACCACGACCTTGATCATGGCGGTGTGCGTGATGGTGCTGGGCGCTCTCGCGATGATCGGCACGGACAGCTTCAAGCGGCCGGTGACGGGCGTGCTGATGTTCCTGATCCTGCCGGTGCTCGCGTCCGCCGGGTTCGTCGCGATCTCCAACCTGGCCGGCGGCGGCTGACGCGTCAGTCGAGCCCGCTCAACCAGTCGGCCACGATGCCGGCCACCTCGTCGTAGCGGCGCGGGTCGTGCCCGCCCGGCAGCCACACCGTGCTGACCGGACCGGGGATCGCGGCGAGTTCGCGGTCGAACTCCTCGGGCGTACCGAAGGGGTCGGCGCGCCCGGACACGAACAGCACCGGCACCCGGATGTCGGGGAAGTGCTCGGTGCGCAGCCGGTCGGGCTTGCCCGGCGGATGCAGCGGATAGCTGAGCAGGACCAGGGCGGCGGCGGGCAGGCCCTGGGCCACCGCCATCGAACACATCCGGCCGCCGTAGGACCGGCCGCCCAGGACCACCCGGTCCGCCTCGACCCCCGCCCGCAAGGCCAGCCCCGCCGCCTGCTCCCGCAGATGCGCGACCGCCACGTCCGGCTTGTCCGGCATCCGGGCCCCGCGCAGCCGGTACGGGAAGTCGACCCGCTCGCACGGCAGCGGGTCCACCGCCCGCTCGATCGCCACCAGGGTGCGCTGGTTCCGGTCGGCACCGGCGCCGGGAGTGAGCAGCAGGGCACCGACGGGACGTTCGACGAGTTTCATCCGCCAGCCCTACCACGAGCGGCACCAGCACCGTGGGTCGTGTCCCGCGGATACCGCTCGCCGGATCCGACCTAGGTGTTGATGGCGCCCTCGCGAGCTCGGGCGACTAGTGTCACCAACATCACTCTCGCTTCGCCGACCGGGAGACTCGATGACCGATTCCGCACTTGCGTCCCTGCAACGCTCGATCGACGAGCTGGCCGCCGCGGTCGCCGTCCTGTCGCACGCGCACGGCAAGATCCCGATCGTGGCCCGGCTGTGCAACGACCTCGAGCGGCTCAAGTTGGACGCCGCCGACGCGCAGACGCTGCGTACCCCGGCCGCCGCGGGCGCCCCGGCGGGCGCTCCGACCATGTTCACGGTGAGCGACGAACCCTACGACCAGTCGATGTGGGGTGATGACGCCGACCAAGAGGGGGTGGGCGGCTACCACGGGAGCAGCCGTTGAGCGGGGTCAACACCCCGGGCCGGGCCCGGATCGCGGCGCGCACGTTGCGCAAGGACAACTGGCGTCAGGCACCGCTGATCACGTTCCTCGGTCTGAGCCTGTTCGTCGTCTACGGCACCGTTCGCGCGTTCTGGGCGGTCAACTACTACGCCGCCCCGTACCTGTCGCCGTTCTACTCCCCCTGCATCACCACCAAGTGCGTCCCCGAGGCCAGCGACTTCGGTCAGCCCATCGCCTGGTGGCCGCTGTCCCCCGCGTTGCTGATCTTGATCTTCCCGCTCGGCTTCCGGCTGACCTGCTACTACTACCGCAAGGCCTACTACCGATCGTTCTGGCTGTCGCCGCCGGCCTGCGCGGTCGCCGAGCCGCACAAGCGGTACACCGGGGAGACCCAGTTCCCGCTGATCATGCAGAACGTGCACCGCTACTTCTGGTACGTGGCGATGATCTTCGGCGTCATCCTCACCTACGACGCGATTCTCGGCTTCCGCAACCCCGAGGGCCAGTGGGGCCACATGGGTCTGGGCACGCTGATCCTGCTGATCAACGCCGGCCTGATCTGGCTGTACACGCTGTCCTGCCATTCCTGCCGGCACATCATGGGCGGCAAGCTCAAGCACTTCTCCCGGCACCCGATCCGGTACAAGGCGTGGCAGCAGATCTCCAAGCTCAACGCCAAACACATGCAACTGGCCTGGGCCTCGCTGATCTGGTTGGCCGTCACCGACTTCTACATCGTGCTGCTGGCCAGCGGCACGATCAGCGACCTGCGGTTCTTCTGACGACCGTGCCGGTTCCCGACTTCCATCCCTGTCTGCCGCCAGGAGGCACCTTTTCGTGACCGACCTCGAGGAACACCGTTACGACGTGGTCATCGTCGGGGCCGGCGGCGCCGGGCTGCGCGCCGCCATCGCGGCCCGCGAGGCGGGCATGCGGACGGCGATCGTCTGCAAGTCGTTGTTCGGCAAGGCGCACACGGTGATGGCCGAGGGCGGCATCGCCGCGTCCATGGGCAACGTGAACTCGAACGACAACTGGCAGGTGCACTTCCGGGACACCATGCGCGGTGGCAAGTTCCTGAACCACCCGCGGATGGCCGAACTGCACGCGAAGGAGGCGCCGGAACGGGTCTGGGAGCTGGAGACCTACGGCGCCCTGTTCGACCGCACCCCGGACGGCCGGATCAGCCAGCGCAACTTCGGCGGGCACGAGTACCCGCGGCTGGCCCATGTCGGGGACCGCACCGGCCTGGAGCTGATCCGCACCCTGCAGCAGAAGATCGTCTCGCTGCGCCAGGACATCGACCGCGATGCCGACGCCTCCGGCCAGGAACCGCCGATCGACGAGGACGCCGGCCTGCGGGTGTTCGCCGAGGTGACCATCACCGAGTTGCTGCGCGACGAGAACGGCGCGATGGCCGGGGCCTTCGGCTACCGCCGGGAGACCGGCACGTTCGTGGTGTTCCGCGCGCCGGCGGTCATCCTGGCCACCGGCGGCATCGGCAAGTCGTTCAAGGTGACCAGCAACTCCTGGGAGTACACCGGTGACGGCGACGCGCTGGCCCTGCGGGCCGGCTCGACGCTGGTGAACATGGAATTCGTGCAGTTCCATCCGACCGGAATGGTCTGGCCGCCGTCGGTGAAGGGCATCCTGGTCACCGAATCGGTCCGCGGCGACGGCGGCGTGCTGCGCAACTCCGAGGGCAAGCGCTTCATGTTCGACTACGTGCCGGACGTGTTCCGCTCCAAGTACGCCGAGACCGAGGAGGAGGCCGACCGCTGGTTCTCCGACCCGGAACACAATCGTCGACCCCCCGATCTGCTGCCGCGGGACGAGGTCGCCCGGGCGATCAACTCCGAGGTGAAGGCCGGACGGAGCTCGCCGCACGGCGGGGTGTTCCTGGACGTGTCGACCCGGCTGCCGGCCGAGGAGATCAGGCGCCGGCTGCCGTCGATGCACCACCAGTTCTCCGAACTGGCCGACGTGGACATCACCAAGGAGCCGATGGAGGTCGGCCCCACCTGCCATTACGTGATGGGCGGCATCCAGGTCGACCCGGACACCGCGGCCGCCGCCCGGGTGCCGGGCCTGTTCGCCTGCGGCGAGGTGGCCGGCGGCATGCACGGCTCGAACCGGCTGGGCGGCAACTCGCTGTCCGACCTGCTGGTGTTCGGCCGCCGGGCCGGCCTGGGCGCGGCGTCCTACATCGAATCGCTGGGCGGCGCCTACCCGCAGGCCACGCCCGGCGCGGTGGAGGCGGCCGCGAAGGCCGCGCTCGCCCCCTTCGAGCGGGAGGACGGCGAGAACCCGTACACCCTGCATCGCGAATTGCAGCAGACGATGAACGACCTGGTCGGCATCATCCGCAAGGAGGCCGAGATCGAGCAGGCCATCCAGGTGCTGGAGGCGCTCAAGCCGCGGGTGGCGGCGGTCAGCGTGGAGGGGCACCGGCAGTTCAATCCCGGCTGGCACCTGGCGCTGGACCTGGTGAACATGTTGCAGGTCAGCGAATGTGTCGCCAAGGCGGCGCTGCTCCGGCAGGAGAGTCGCGGCGGGCACACCCGCGACGACTATCCCCAGATGAGCGCGGAGTGGCGGCGGCGCCTGTTGATCTGCTCGCTCGACCCGTCCGGCGCCGGCATCGACGTCGTGGAAGAACCGATCACGCCGATCCGGCCGGATCTGCTCGGGCTGTTCGATAGGTCCGAGCTGGAGAAGTACCTGACCGCCGAGGAACTGACCCCGGAGAAATTCGGCACAGCCGAACTGCCCGCCGACACGCAGGAGGCCGACGATGGGGCGTGACGCGCACTTCCGGGTCTGGCGGGGGGACTCGTCGGGCGGCGACCTGACCGACTACACCGTCGAGGTGAACGAGGGTGAGGTCGTCCTGGACATCATCCACCGGATCCAGGCGACCCAGGCCGGCGACCTGGCGGTGCGCTGGAACTGCAAGGCCGGCAAGTGCGGATCGTGCAGCGCGGAAATCAACGGCCGGCCGAGACTGCTGTGCATGACCCGGATGTCGACGTTCCAGCCGGACGAGACGATCACCGTGACGCCGATGCGGACGTTCCCGGTGATCCGGGACCTGGTCACCGACGTGTCGTTCAACTACCGCAAGGCCCGGCAGATCCCGGCGTTCGCGCCGCCGCCGGACCTGGCGCCCGGCGAGTACCGGATGCAGCAGGTGGACGTCGAGCGGTCCCAGGAATTCCGCAAGTGCATCGAGTGCTTCCTGTGCCAGAACGTCTGCCACGTCGTGCGCGACCACGAGGACAACAAGGAGGCGTTCGCCGGGCCGCGGTTCCTGATCCGGGCGGCGGAGCTGGACATGCACCCGCTGGACGCCCGCACCGACCGCAAGGAGTTCGCCCAGGAGCACCAGGGCATCGGCTACTGCAACATCACCAAGTGCTGCACCGAGGTCTGCCCGGAGCACATCAAGATCACCGACAACGGCATCATCCCGATGAAGGAACGGGTGGTGGACCGCAAGTACGACCCGCTGACCTGGTTGGGCAGCAAGCTGTTCCGGCGGGGCGGCGACTGACCGTTCGGCGTCCGGGCGGCGGCCCGGTCCGGCGGGCGGTCGAGGTCGATCGGCGCGACCCGGTCGGCCTGGCGCACCGCCCGTTCAAGTGAGCCGGTCATGCGCCACTCACCGCGGCGGCCGGCCCGAGGTGCGGTGACGTCGGCCGGCCCGGAATCGATCAGCGACGGCGCCGGTCGTCCGGCGAGGGACGGCACAACACCGCGACGGCCACGAGGTTCGCCACGACCGCGACGACCACGCCGGGCGATCGGCCGCGCCGTCCCCAGGTCACCGGTTCGACGAGGGTGCCGGCCAGCAGGGTGAGCCCGACGACGCGCGGCCACCGCAGGGCGAGGGGCGTCATCGGCCAGGGTGCGGCCAGGCCGGCGCCCAACCCGGCGAGGAGGTGAATCCGAACGCTCCCGGGGACCCCCAGGCCGAGCGGTTCACCCTTGAGTCCGTGCCGCACCGACACCGCGCTGCCCCACGCGGTGGCCGCACCCAGCACCGCAGCACCGACGAGATCCGGCGACGCGCGCGACCAGCCGGACATTCATCGCCCCGATCCGGTGAGCCGGCCCCACAGCCCGCGTTTGCGGCCGGGCCCGGCGTCGGCCTCGGCCTTCGACGAGGTTCCGCGGGTGGATGGGGCGCCACGGTCCAGGTCCTGCTCGGTCGGCTCGGGCGTCTCGATCTTGTCGTCCAGCACGACGCCGATCAGCCGGCCGTTGTCCACCACCGGGGTGTCGATCTCGGCCGTCGCGACCTCGGCCCTGCTCACCGGGATCCGGCGCGGGTGTTCGGCCAGGTCGAGCGCCTCGTGCAGCGGCGTGGCGGACAGCTGGTTGGTCAGGGCGGCCTGCAGCTGCGTCATCGACAGCACGTGGTATTCGGGCCCACCGGCACCGTCGACGATCACCACCACCGGCAGTTTGCCGGTGCGGGCGGTCAGCAGCTTGAGCCGGGTCGGACCGACCGTGTCCGACGCCGGCACCGCGATCACCGATTCGACCCGCATCGCACGACGGTAACCGCGCCGCCGCGGATCGGCAGGACCGCGACGCGCGCCGTCAACCGGTCCGGCGTGGACCGGCCGGCCGGCCTGACGCCACGGCTCGCGGTGGCGGGGTGAGGCAGCACCCCGGGGGAGATCGCAGCGCCAGGTCGATCGGGCGCGGCGATCGCCCGGGTGGCGCTGGGTGAGCACCCTCCCGAGCAATCAGCCGCCGGAACCGTCAGCCTTCGATCTCCACGGTCACGTCGGTGCCGGCGTCGACCTCGGTCTTCTCCGACGGCCGCTGGTTGACGATCGTCCCGGTCGGCCCCTTGTCGGTGTCCACCGTGGTCACCGCGCCCAACTGCAGGTTCTTGTCCTTGAGCAGCGCGGTCGCCTGGGACACGGTCTTGCCGATGACGTTCGGCACGGCGACCTTGGCCGGCGGGGGCGGCGAGGTGATCACCACCAACGTCAGCCACAGCGCGACGACCAGCGCCAGCGCCAGCCCGCCGAGGCCGACGTACGTCCATCGCTTGCGCTGCGCCGCCTCGCGGGCCGGATCGATCAGTTCGACCTCGTCCAGCACGGGCAGCGTCAGACCCGGCGCCAGCAGCGGTGCCGCCGGACCACGAGCCGGTCGGGAGCCCGCCGCGACCGGTTCCGCCGCCGGCCGCGGCCTGGCCGCGACCGGGCGCCGGGGCGGCGGTTCCACCGCGGCCAATTGCTGTCGGGCCTGCACCGGCCGGCCGTTCAACGCCCGTTCGATGTCCGCCCGCATCTGCTCGGCCGTGTCGTAGCGGTTGTCCGGACTCTTGCTCAGCGCCTTCAGCACGATCGCGTCCACGTCGCGGGGGATGCCCGGCTTGAGTTCGCTGGGTGCCCGGGGCGCCTGGCGAAGGTGCGCGCCGGCGATGCCGTCGGTCGTCACCCCGACGAACGGCGCTGCACCGCAGAGCATCTCGAACAGGACGCAGCCGATGGTGTACTGGTCGCCGCGCTTGTCGGGCAGTCCACCGCGAATCTGTTCCGGTGAGAGATATTGCATGCCAGCGGGTTCCGTTGGCCCGGCGGGTTGGCCGGTGCCGATCACTTTGACCTGGTCGGCCCCGGCGCGGTGGTCGATCAGCACGCCGGCCGGGGTGATGTGGCAGGGCACCAGGTTGCGCCGGTGCGCGTGGTCCAGCGCCGCGCACAGCTCGGCGGCGATCCGCAGGGCCCGACGCCAGGGCAGGGCTCCCTGCCGGTCCAGCATGCTGCGCAGGGTGTCGCCCTCCACGTACTCCATCACGACGTACGGCACGCTGCCGGAGTCGGTCGGGGTGTCTCCGGTGTCGTATACGGCGACGAACGCCGGGTGGTTCAGGGCGGCCGCGTGGTGGGCCACCTGGCGGAAGTTCGTCTGGACCTCGTCCTCGCGGGTCAGGTCGGCCCGCAGCACCTTGATCGCCACATCCCGGTCCATCAGCAGGTCGCGGCCCCGGCGGACCACCGAGATCTCGTCCTGCCCGATCACGTCGGTCGCCTGATAGCGGTTGGCGTAGCGATAGCCGACCATCGGTCACACTCCCATTTGCCCAGGCCACAGGTGCTGATCGAGATGTACCAGGACGGAGCGGCAGAACCCGGCAGGACGTGGCCGAGTGTCGGGAAACGTTACGATTCAGCGGGATGGTGTCGCATAGGGTCGGGGGCGTGGACCGTCCGTTCGAGCAGGACATCTGGTGGCACGTCTACCCGCTGGGCTTCGGCGGGGCGCCGATCCGCGACGCACCCGCCGCGGGAACCCGGCTGCGCCGGCTGCTCGGCTGGCTCGACGACGTCGCCGACCTCGGCTGCACCGGCCTGCTGCTCGGGCCGATCTCCGCGTCGCAGACGCACGGGTACGACACCCTCGACCCGTTCCGCGTCGACCCCCGGCTGGGCACCGACCGCGACTTCGACGACCTGGTCGACGCCTGCCGGTCCCGAGGGCTGCGGATCCTGCTGGACGGCGTGTTCAGCCATGTCGGGCGCGGGCACCCACTGGTCGAACAGGCACTGCGGGCGGGACCGGAGAGCGAGCCGGCCCGACTGTTCGACATCGACTGGGAGGATCCGGGCGCCCCCCGGCCGCGGGTGTTCGAGGGGCACGAGTCCCTGGTCCGCTTCGATCATGCCGGCGACGCCGCGGCCGGCTACGCCATCGATGTGATGACGCACTGGCTGGACCGCGGCGCCGACGGCTGGCGACTGGACGCCGCGTACTCGGTGCCGTCGGATTTCTGGGCCCGGGTGCTGCCGGCCGTCCGGGCCCGACATCCGCGGGTCTGGTTCCTCGGTGAGGTCATCCACGGCGACTACGCCGATTTCGTCGCCCGGTCGACCGTCGACTCGGTCACCCAGTACGAACTGTGGAAGGCGATCTGGTCGTCGCTCAAGGACCGCAACTTCTTCGAGTTGGACTGGGCACTGCAGCGACACACGGCCTTCCTGCGCGACTTTCGGCCGAACACCTTCATCGGCAACCACGACGTCACCCGGATCGCCAGCACCGTCGGCGCCGACCTGGCGCCGCTCGCCCTGACGATTCTGCTGACCGTGGGCGGGATTCCGTCCGTCTACTACGGTGACGAGCGGGGGTTCGCCGGGGTGAAGGAGCAGCGGTTGGGCGGGGACGACGCGGTGCGGCCGGCCTACCCGGACTCGCCCGCAGACCTTCCCCGCAACGAGACCTGGCGGATGCACGCAGATCTCATCGGCCTGCGGCGCTCGAATCCCTGGTTGGGCGGGGCCGTGACGCAGCCGGTGGAGCTGACCAACACGAGGTACGTCTACCGGGTGTCGGACGGCCGGCGGCATCTCGACGTCGAACTCGATCTGGACGGGCCGACGGCGATCGTGCGGGGCGACGACGGCGGCACGCGGTGGCGGTACGGGTAGGCCGGGGGCCGGATCGAGGGAGGGATTTCGGCGGTTCCGACCCGCGTCGAGGCGCCGAAAGTCCTCCCTCGATGGGCGGTGGGTGCGGGTCAGTCCGCGGCGCGGCCGTACGTGCCGGGCGTGGCGTCCATTTCCCGGCGAAAGGCGGTGATGTACGCCGACGGCGTGCCGTACCCGGCCGCCATCGCCGCGTCGGTCACCGATCCGGTGGCCAGCAGGGTGTCCAGCGAGGCCAGGATCCTCGCGCGCCGCCGCCAGGCGCCCAGGCTGACCCCGGTTTCGGCCAGGAAGAGCCGCTCCAGGGTTCGCGTCGACGCGCCGACCCGGATCGGGTCGGTGGCGCCGGCGGTCAGGGCGTCGACGAAGGCGCGGCCTCGCGGATCGCGCGGGATGGGCAGGCCGAGCGGCGCGTCCGCCCACTGCGTCACCTGGTCGACCAACAGGGTGCGCAACGCCCGGTCGACCGGCCGGTGGTACCACAACGGGCAGCGGGTCACCATGTGCAGCAGCAGTTCCCGGCCGAACCGGGGCAATGCCAGCGCCCGCATCCGGCGGCGGGCCGCGACGTCGTCACCGGCGGCCGGCAGGTACAGCGCGCGGACGGCCACCGCCCGGTGGCAGGTCATGATCACCCGCTCGCCGGCCGGTATCCACAGCGCCCGGTCGGGCGGAACGGTCCAGACGGCGTCGTCGCCGCGGACGGTCAGCACGCCGGAGGCGGTGTACAGCAGCTGATCCCAGCCGTCCTGGATGCGCACCTCGGCGACCCCGGGCGGATGCGTCACGGCGTAGCCACGAACCGCCGGCTCGTCGGCGGCCCCCGGAGGAGGTTGGCGAGAAATCGACATTTCTCGTCAGGATAGAGAAGGTGCGACGCCCGCGCACGGAACAGACTGGACGTCATGACCGCCAACCTCGCGCATTTCGCGATCAACGCCGACGACGTCCCGACCAGCCGGGCCTTCTACGAATCGGTCTTCGGCTGGACCTTCAGCGCCTGGGGGCCGCCCGGCTTCTACCAGATCGACACGGGTCCCGGCGGCGTGCAGGGGGCCCTGCACCAGCGCCGGGAGCTGGACGGGCGCGCGATCAACGGCCTGGAGTGCACCTTCGCCGTCGACGACGTGCGCGCCACCGAACGGTCCGTGCGGGAGGCGGGCGGCACGATCGTGCTCGAGCCGTTCGTCATCGCCGGGGTCGGTACGTTGATCTTCTTCGCCGACCCCGGCGGCAACGTCGTCGGCGCGATGCAGTACGACCCGCAGGCCGGCTGACCGGTCCGTCACGACCGCCCCCGGTTCTGGGGGGGGTGCACCGAACGCCGGTCCGCTGCGAGCGTCACCGGCCGTAGGGTGTCGCGCATGACGGTCGACAGGTACCTGGCCGGCCTGTTCTCCCTCGACGGCCGGACGGCGATCGTCACCGGCGGCAGTTCGGGGATCGGTCGGGCCATCGCCGCGGCGCTGGCCGGGGCCGGCGCGAACGTCGTCCTGCTCGCGCGCACCGAGGCCGCCCTGGCCGGCGCGGCCGCCGAGATCACCGCCGGCGGC
>JBDHZW010000075.1:0-20942 GCA_039812105.1 Nakamurella sp. | reverse complement strand
GTCGGGCTGCTGCGCCCGCGGATCGGCCGGCGGCCGGCCGTCGCCGCCGCGGCCGGGCTGGCCTACCAGGTGGCCAAGGACCTGCGGGTGGCGCGAGCGGCCGGCCGGCCGGCCGGACCGCGGGTGGCGGTGGAGACGCTGGCCGCGCACGCGCTGGACGATGCCGCCTACAGCCTGGGCGTCTGGCAGGGCGTGCTCGACCGGCGCAACCCGGAACCGGTGCTGCCGAACGTGCGGGACCTGCCGAAGCGCCGCCGGCCCGATGCCTGAGCTGCCCCCGTTGGCCGACGCGACCTGGCCGGACGTCGACGCCGCCGACCGCCGGCTGCTGCTGCTGCCGCTGGGCTCGACCGAGCAGCACGGGCCGCACCTGCCGCTGGGCACCGACACCCTGGTGCCGGCCCGGCTCGCCGCGCGGGTACACGAGTTGCTGCCCGACGTCGGCCTGGCCCCGGCCCTGCCGTACGGGGCCAGCGGCGAGCACGCGCACTTCCCCGGCACCCTGTCCATCGGCACCGAGGCCCTGTTCACGGTGCTGGTCGAGTTCACCCGGCACGCCGCCGGCGACTGGCGGCACGTGCTGGTCGTCAACGGCCACGGCGGCAACGCGCAGGCGCTGCGGCGGGCGGTCGAGCTCATGCGGTACGAGAAGCGCTCGCTGCACGTGTTTCACGCGGCCAGCGGCGGCCCCCGGGCCGACCCGCACGCCGGCTACCGGGAGACCAGCCTGCTGCTGCACCTGTGCCCGGAGCTGGTCCACGCGGAGCGGGCGGCCCCGGGCGCGACCGAGCCGCTGGCCGAGCTGCTGCCCCGGATGGCCACCGGCGGGGTCCGGGCGGTCAGCCCCAACGGGGTGCTGGGCGACCCCACCGGCGCGGACGCCGCCGAGGGCCGGCGCAGTTTCACCGAGATGCTCGACCGGCTGGTCGCGCAGGTCCGCCGGTTGCTGGCGGCCGAGTGATGCCCGCCGGGCCGGATCGACGCCGGATCGCTGCGTCGTACGATTTGGACAGCCGCGGGAGTTGCGTTCCCGGCGCCGGACGGTCCAGGCCCCGTCCGCGCGGCGGTGTCGAGCGATAGAGGTGAGCATGGTCGCCATCGGGCACGACGACGTGGTCCGAGCGCACGGGCACGACCACGGGGCCGCCCGGGCGCGGGCCACCGGGCCGGTCGTCAAGTTCCATGCGCCGGAGGTCGTCTTCGGCCTCGGCTCGCTGGCCGAGGCCGGCTTCGCGGCCGCCCGGTTGGGCGCCCGCCGCCCGTTCGTCGTCACCGACGACGGCGTGCACGACGCCGGCTGGGTGCACGAGTTGCTGGTGCACCTGCGCGATGCCGGGCTCGACCCGGTGGTCTGGCGCGGGCTCACCCCCAACCCGAAGGACGTCGAGATCACCGACGGCTACCACCAGTACCTGGAGTCCGGGTGCGACGTGCTGATCGGCATCGGCGGCGGGTCGGCGATGGACGCGGCCAAGGGCATCGCCATCCTGTCCGGCAACGGCGGCAGCATCCTCGACTACGCCGGCGTCGACCAGGTCACCCGGCCCATCCCGCCGCTGCTGATGATCCCGACCACCTCCGGCACCGGCGCCGACGTCTCCCAGTTCTGCATCGTCACCGACACCACCGACTCGGTGAAGATCACCATCATGGGCCGGGCGCTGGTCCCGGACATCTCCATCACCGACCCCCGGCTGCTGACCACCATGCCCGAGTGGCTGGCCGCCGCGACCGGCCTGGACGCACTCACCCACGGCATCGAGTCGTTCGTCTCGCTGGCCCACAACCCGCTCGCGGACGGCCACGCCCTGTCCGCGGTGCGGCTGGTCAGCCACTACCTGCCGGCCACCATCCAGCGCCCGGAGGATCTGTCCGCCCGCACCCAGATGGCCCAGGCCAGCCTGGAGGCCGGGTTGGCGTTCACCAACGCGATCCTGGGCGCCACCCACGCGATGAGCCACCAGGTCGGCGGCCTGCTGGACCTGCCGCACGGGGTGATCAACGGGATCCTGCTGCCGCACGTGATCCGCTACAACGCGCAGATCATTCCCGACCGCTTCCGCGACCTGGCGCTGGCCGTCGGGCTGCCGGTGGCCGGCGCCCCCGCCGACGAGGTCGCCGAGCAGCTGTCGGTCTACGTGCGTCAGCTGGGCGACGAGGTGGGCGTGCCCAAGGGCCTGCGGGACCTCGGGGTCAGCGACGACGACATCCCCCGGCTGGCCCGGTCGACCATGCACGACGCCTGCCTGAGCACCAACCCGCGGTCCGCCGATGCCGTCGACATCGAGGACCTGCTCCGGGCCGCGATGTGAGATCGGGCCGGCCGATGACCAACCCGCGACCCACCGAACCGCCGGACCTGGCCCTGCTCACCGGGGTCCGGTCCGGAAAGCGTTCGTACTACCGGGAATTCATCCGCACCGACGAGCGGATGCAGCGAACCGTGCGGGCGCTGGACTCGATCTCCCGGGCCTTGGTCCGCACGGTCGAGGGCCCCCGGTCGCTGCTGGAGGAGGTGGCCCGGGCCGCCGGCGACCACCTCTCGGCCCCGTGGGTGGTGCTGGCCCTGTGCGACGGGGCGCTGGTCCGCGCCCGGCCCCGATTCGTCGCCGTCGACGGCACCGGCACCGCGATGGGCGACGACGACCTGCTCGACGCGGTCCGCGCCGAACTGGCCGCCGTCCGGGCGGGTTCGGTCGAGCCGGCCAAGCCGGACAGCGCGCTGATCCGGGTGAAGATGACCTTGGAGGGGCAGCTGGTCGGCGCGCTGGTCGCCATCCACGACCTGCCGACACCGCCTGAGCCCGGGGATATCTCGGTGCTGCGGGTGCTGGCCAACCAGGCGGCGGTCGCCCTGCACACCTCCGAGCAGTACCAGGAGGGTCTGGAGCTGCATCAGCGGGCGCAGCGGTTGTACGACGAGGCCACCGAACGGGCCCGCAACCTGACCGAACGCACCAACGAGCTGCGGGCCACCGAGCAGCGGCTGGTCGCCGCCCGGCAACGCGAGCTGCTGGACGCCGAGCGGCACCGGATCGCCCGCGAATTGCACGACAGCGTCAGCCAGTTCGTGCTCAGCGCGGGCATGGCGGTGGAGATGGCCCGCGGCGAGGCGGTCACCCTGGGCGCGCCGGCGGCCGGCCTGGCCGTGCAGCTGGACCAGGCGAAATCGCTGACTCAGGAGGCGATCTCGCAGCTGCGGGAGGCCATCTACGCGCTGCACCACGCGGCCAGCGGCGAGTCGCCGGCGTCGTTGCCCGAGCTGCTGTCCGAGCTGGCCGGGCACTACCGGCCGCGGCTGCAGGTGCAGGTCCGGGTGGACGGCCAGCCCGGGTCGACCGACCCGCGGGCCGACCACGAGCTGGTCCGGATCGCCGGGGAGGCGTTGTTCAACGTCGCCAACCACGCCCAGGCCCGGCGCGCGGTGATCCGGCTGCGGTTCCGGCCGGACCAGCTGACGCTGAGCATCGCCGACGACGGCAACGGCGACCCGGTGACGCTGAGCCGGCTGCTGCGGATCGAGCGCACCGCGTTGACGGACGGCCGGCACCGCGGCCTGGCCAACATGGCCGCGCGGGCCGAGAAGGTTGGCGGCAGCCTCGCCTTCCGCCGGGCCCGGCTCGGCGGCGTGCGCATCGAGGTGCGCCTGCCGCTGCCCGTCCGGATCGCCCCGGACGTCCCGGAGATCCGCCCGACCGATCTGGAGCCGACATCGTGACCGACACCCTTGCCAATGCGTCGACGCCGGTCCGACCGCCGATCAACATCGTGCTGATCGACGACCACGCCATCGTCCGGCACGGCCTGCGGTCGATCCTGGAACGCGAACCGGACCTGCGGGTGGTGGGCGAGGCGTCGTCGATCGACTCGGCCCGGTCGGTCGTCGCCCAGGTCCGGCCGCAGGTCGTCGTGCTGGATCTGAAGCTCTCGTCCGGCTCGGACACCGAGGGCCTGGACCTGTGCGCGAAGCTGGTGGCAGATCACCCCGGGCTGGGCGTGCTGGTGCTGACCACGTTCATCGACGACCACCTGGTCATGGCGGCCATTCACAACGGCGCCCGCGGCTACGTCGTCAAGGACGTCGACACCTCGGCGCTGATCCGGGCGATCCGCGACATCAGCCGCGGCGGAAGTGCTTTCGACGCCAGAAGCGCGGCCGCGATGGTCCGCGGCATCCACGCCGGCCCGACCGACGCGGACCGCAAGCTGACCTCCCGCGAGCAGGAGGTGCTGGAACTGCTGTCCCGCGGCATGTCCAACGTGGAGATCGGCAAGAAGCTGTTCATCTCGGACACCACCGTCAAGTTCCACGTCGGCAACATCCTGCGCAAGCTGGGCGTTTCGCGGCGGGCCGAGGCCGTGCACCTGGCCGGCAAGATGGGGTTGATCTGAACCCGCCCCGACGCGCGCCCGCCGGACCCGCCGCTCGAACCCGCCGCTCGAACCCGCTGCCGCGCTGATCAAAGCCGTGCCCAACCGGGCAAAACGACCGCGCTGACGCGGGTTTGATCAGCGCAGCGCCGGCCCGCAGCGCAGCGCCGGCCCGCAGCGCAGCGTCGGCCAACGCCGCTACGCCCGGTCGAGAACCAGCCAGCCGCCGAGATGCTCGTGCACCGTCCAGGTCCAGCCGGAGGTGTTCGCGCCCCAGGCCCGCAGGTCGGCCTCGTCGATGGTGCGGATGTGGCCGTAGGCGGGGGTCGGTTCCTCCTCGTACGGCACCGCGACGATCACCCGCCGGGCGGCCACCCGCACCGCCTCGTCCAGCGCCAGCCGGCCGTGATGGTCGTCCAGGTGCTCGAGCAGGTGGACGAGCAGCACCACGTCCTCGCTGGCGTCCGGCAACGGGATCCGCGCCGCGTCGGCGACCAGGGTGCGCAGCCGCACCCCCAGCCGGACCGCGACCTCGCCGAGCAGCCCGACCGTGCCGGCCGACAGGTCCGACGCGATCACCGACCGGCCGGGGGTGCGGGCCAGCCGCAGGGACAGGAACCCGAAGCAGCAGCCGATCTCCAGCACCGACGCGTTCTCCGGGACCAGCGTGTCGGCGTGCCGGTGGATCGAGGCGAAGTCGGCCAACGCGTCCCGGCCGGGTTCATCGGGTGCCTGGTCGAGAGCGGCGTCGTAGCGGCGCAAACTGTTGCGGTAGAACAGCAGCCAGGCGTCGACCGGGTCGGGCGCCGAGGTGAGCACGACCCCGGTGAAGATCCGCTCGAACATCTCGCTGCCGGTCACCCAGCCCGGTCCGAACAACTCGTCGTTGATGACGGTGGTGAGCGCGTCGTCGACGTCGTCGGCCGGGACGCGGTGGCGGACCACCAGACGCCAGTCGTGCCGCCACAATTCGAAATGGGCGGTGCGGACGATCCTGATGTCGGTCCGGGCCAGGGCGGCGTCGCCGGCGGCCACCGAGACCAGTTCGTCGATGTACCACCCGTTGCGTAGTGGGCGGAAGGGGTCGATCGGCGCGGTCGTCGAGAGCTGGGTTCCGGCGCTCATGACGGCCGGCCCCACGGTCGGACATCGGCCGGCCCGTCGGACCCCCCGGGATCGGGCTCGATCGTCACGTCTCCCCCTCGTCCGCGCTCGGTGGGGCCAGGGTCCGTCCGGCGGTCCTACGCCCACCATGAGCTAACCGGCCCGGCCTCGCGGGCAACAGTGGAGTTCACACAAACCGTCTACCCAGCATGGACGACCCCTCATCCCGGACGGGCCGGAACCTGTCCCTGCGGGGAGGCCCGAAGGTCCCGAATCGGACACCGCACGGCCCGCCGACCGCCCCCGCCCGACCGGGGGTGCGGTGCGCCCCGGCCAAGGAGCGCACCATGGACGGGTGATCGACGGCGCGCCGAGTTCGACCGCCTGGTCGGCGGCCGCCCATCGGGCGGCCCACCAGGTGCTCGACGGGGCCCGAATCTTCCCCGATCCGATGGCGATCCGCATTCTCGGCGAGGACGCCGAACGGGCCGTGCAGCGCGGTCGCGATCCCGCGCAACGGCCGATGCGGCTGTTCATCGCGGCCCGGCACCGCGTCGCCGAGGATGCGGTCGCGGTGGCGGTGGCGGCCGGCACCCGCCAGGTGGTGGTGCTCGGTGCCGGGTTGGACACCTTCGCCTACCGGCCCCGGTTCCCCGGCCTCGACGTGGTCGAGATCGACCACCCGAGCACCCAGGAATGGAAACGACGGCGGCTGTCCGAGACCGGGATCGACGTCCCGGCCGGGGTCCGTTACGCCTGCGTCGACTTCGAGCGCACCGACCTGGAGTCGGCGCTGGATGCCGCCGGGATCGACCGGTCGGGCCGGCCGGTGTTCCTGTGGCTGGGGGTGCTGCCGTATCTGAACCGGCCGACCGTGCTGGACACCCTGCAGACGCTGGCCCGCATCCCCGGCGCGACGGCGATCTTCGACTACCCGAACCCGGCCGACCAGCTGTCCGAACGGGGCCGCGATTGGCACGCCCGCCGGGCGGCCGCGGTCCGGGACCTCGGCGAACCCTGGCTGACCTTCTTCGACAACGGCGAGCTGGCGGACGTGTTGGCCGGCCTGGGCTGGCAGGTGGTGGACCGGGTCGGTCCGCGGGAGATCGCCGTTCGCTGGTTCGGCGCCCCACCCGAGACCCCCGCCCGATCGGGCGGGCACATCGCGGTGGTCAGGTCCGCCGGCTGAGCCGGCGGCCCGGGATGCGACGGAGCCCCGCCGAGTCGAACTCGGCGGGGCTCCGTCGGTGCGTTCGGGGTGGTCAGCCCTGATGCCGTCCGGTGCCGGCACCGGCCGTCGCCCGGCTGATGATCTCCGCGGCGGGCACCAACTCGGCGCTGTCGGCGCTGTGCCGACCACCACCCGGCCGACCACCACCCGATCGACCGCCGTTCCGACGACCCGCCGTCGCGAGTCGATCGACCTCGGCCGACGGGGTGGCGTCCTGCGCGTCGACCTCGCCGCCCAGCGCCGCGTCCAGGGCCAGCGCCTCGGCCTCGGCGACCGGGTCCGGGTTACCCTCGGCGGCCTGCTCGGCCAGCCGCTCCTCCAGCGCGGACTGCGTGCGCAGCGGCAGCTCCTTCATGCTCAGCACCAGCAGGAACGCGACCGCCATGATGATGCCGCCGATGATGTAGACCAGCTGCGTCGAGGCGACGTAGCCCTCCTGGAACGGCCGGGCGATCGCCGGGTCCAGGGTGTTCAGGAACGACGAGTCGCTGTTCAGCGAGTCGCTGATCGACGAGGCCGCGGCCGGGTTGGTCTGCGCCTGGGCCAGCGCCATCGCCACGCCGTGGCTCGGGCTGTTCGGATCCTGTGCCGCGGTCTGGATGGCGCTGATGAACGACGGGTTGCCGGCCGCCGACTGGAACGCCGCGGCGATCTTGTCGGGCAGCGAGTTGAACAGCAGCGACAGGAACACCGCGACGCCCAGGGTGCCGCCCATCTGCCGGAAGAACGTCGCGGACGAGGTGGCCACGCCCATGTCCTTGGCCGGCACAGTGTTCTGCACGGCGATCAGCAGGGTCTGCATGCACAGGCCCAGACCCAGACCGATCATCACGAAGTACAGGTCCAGCAGCGGGTAGCCGGTGTCCACGTCGACCGTCAGCATCAGGAAGAACGAGGCGGTCAGCAGCGCGGTGCCGATCACCGGGAAGATCTTGTAATGCCCGGTGCGCATGGTCAGCTGGCCGGAGAGCACCGAGCCGCCCATGATGCCGATCATCATCGGGATCAGCAGCAGGCCGGACTCGGTCGGCGTCGCGCCCTTCACCAGCTGCAGGTACAGCGGCAGGGTGGACAGCGCACCGAACATGCCCAGGCCGATCAGCACGTTGGCGACCATGCCCACGGAGAACACCCGGTTGCGGAACAGCCGCATCGGGATCAGCGCCTCGTCCTTCATCCGGATCTCGATCAGGATGAACGCGATGACGCCGACGATGCCCAGGGCGATCAGGCCCAGCACCGAGCCGGACGTCCAACCCCACTCCCGGCCCTGCTCGGCCACCACCAGGATCGGCACCAGACCGACCATCAGGGCGGTGGCGCCCCACCAGTCGATGCGGTGGTCGTGCCGGATGTGCGGCATGTGCAGGGTGACCGAGACGATGATCAGCGCGATGATGCCGATCGGCACGTTCACCAGGAAGACCCAGCGCCAGCCGGCGATGCCCAGGATGGTGTCCGCGCCGGCGAAAAAGCCGCCGACCAGCGGGCCGATCACCGAGGCGGTGCCGAAGACGGCCAGGAAGTAGCCCTGGTACTTGGCCCGCTCGCGGGGCGGCGCGATGTCGGCCAGGATGGCCAGCGCCATGGAGAACAGGCCGCCGGCGCCCAGTCCCTGGAACGCCCGGAACGCGGCCAGCTCGTACATCGAGGTGGCGAACGTACACATCAGCGAGCCGACCACGAAGATGCTGATCGCGATGATGAACATCGGCCGGCGGCCGTAGATGTCGGACAGCTTGCCGTAGAGCGGGGTGGTCACCGTCGAGGTGATCAGGTAGGCGGTCGTCACCCAGGCCTGGGCGGACAGCCCGTGCAGGTCATCGGCGATGACCCGGATCGAGGTGCTGACGATGGTCTGGTCGAGGGCGGCCAGCAGCATGCCGGCCATCAGCCCGAACAGGATGAAGCGGATCTGCCGGTGACTGAGCACCGGCGCGGCGGACTGCTCGACCGCCGTGGCGTCTGTTGCGGTTGCCATCACTGGCCTTTCTGGGAATGGTGGGCGATCAGCGTCGCGATGACGTCGTCGCGGTGGGTGTCGATGCTGGTGACGTACTTGCGCAGCAGCCGCAGGAAGTCGGCGCGTTCCTGCCCGGACCACTCGCCGACGATCGGCGCCATGGCCACCGCCTGCCGGTCCTTGTACTCCTCGACCTTGGCCAGGCCCAGGTCGGTGGGGACGAGCAGGCAGGCCCGGCCGTCGTTCGGGTCGGCCTCGCGGCGGACGAAGCCGGCCTTGACCAGCGACGCCACCTGGCGGGAGACGGTCGACGGGTCGGCGCCGACCCGCTCGGCCAGCGAGCTGGCCCGCAGCGGCCCGGTGTGGGCCAGCTTGACCAGCAGGAACAGCGGGGAATGGTCCGCCTCCGGGCCGGTGGCCAGCCGGGCCTTGATCCCGTGCAGGTGGCGCATCAGGTCCACGACGGCCGACGCGATGCCGGCCGAGTCGGCCAGCAGGTCGCCGGACGATGCCGGCGTCGATACCGGCGTCGGTGCCGGCGCGATGAGGGTGTCGGTCATGGGTTGTCTTTCGGGATCGGACGGCGGCTGGCGGGCACCGATGGAGTCGTTGATTGCATGCTTGGAGTACGCATCTAGTTGTACGTAGCAAGCATCTACCTTCGCCGATCGTTTGGCAAGCGAAAGTTCTGAATCGCTTCAGGTGGTGTGCGCCACAGTGGGCGCAGGCAGCGGACCGGGTCGGGTTCAGCCGAGCAGCGGGTGCAGGTCGCGGGCCCGGAACATCCGCCGCCGGTGCACCACCCACACGCACAGCCCGACGGCGACCACGGTGAAGCCGGCCAGCACCCCGACGTCGCGCCACAGGTGGTCGGCCGGGCCGCCGGTGAAGGTGATCCGCAGCGCGTCGATCAGGTAGGTCATCGGGATGAACGCGTGGATCGCCCGGAACGGCGCGGGCAGGGTCTCCACCGGGTACAGACCGCCGGCGCTGGTCAGCTGGACCATCAGCAGCACCAGGGTGATCGCCGACCCGACGACGCCCAGCCAGGTCCGCAGCAGGTGCGCGATCGCGGTGAAGCAGGCGGCGGCCAGCAGCACCACGCCGATCGAGCCGGCTACGTTCACCGGGTCCAGACCCAGCCCGAGCTGGGCGATCAGCAGGAGCAGCAACGATCCGGCGACGGCCATGCCGACCACCGGCAGCCACCCGGCGATGGCGATCCGCGGCGACGACGCCCGACCGGCCAGCGCCCGCGCCGAGATCGGCCGCATCACCAGGAACACCGAGATGCCGAACACCCAGATCGCGATGGCGAAGAAGAACGGGGCCAGGCCACGGCCGTAGAAGTTGGCCGGATTGGCCACGTTCACCTGGACGTCGGCGGGCGAGGACAGCACCTGCTCGGCGTTGTCCCGCTGGTCGGCCGCGAACGTCGGGATCTTCGCCGCCCCCGCGGTGAGCTGACCGGCCAGGTCGTTCGCGCCCTGATCGAGCTGGGTCAGGCCGCCGACCAGGTCATTGGCGCCGGTCTGCGCCGATCCGATGCCCTCGTCCAGCTGGCCCGCGCCGGTCTGCAGCTCGGCGATGCCGGAGTCCAGCTGGGTCGCACCGGTCTGCAACTGGCCGATGCCGGAGTCCAGGTCGGTCGCCCCGGTCAGCGCGCTGCCGATGCCGGTGTTCAGCTGGGCCGCGCCGGACGCCACCTGGGCCGAGCCGCTGGCCAGGTTGGTCAGGTCGGAGCTGGCCTGGGTGAGGTCGGTCGAGGCGTTCTGGTTGAGCTGGGTGAACGCGGAGTTGATGTTCGAGGCCGCCTGCTGCGCGTCGGACGCGGCGCCGTTCAGTGCGGTGCCGGCGTTGGTGACGGCCGTCTGCAATTCGGTCTTGCCGGGGGTGCCGTCCGGAATCGCGTTCACCGCCTGCTGGATCGCGGCCTGCTGAGCGGTGACGCCGGTGGCGACCGCGTCGATCTTGGCCTTGGCGTCCGTGTTCGCCTGCTGCAGGTCCGGGATCGCGGCGTTCACCTTGTCCAGCACCGGCACCACGGTGGTGGCCAGCTTGGCGTTGCCGTCGGCCACCTGTTGGGCACCCGGCACCAGCTGGGACGAACCCTGCTGCAGCTGGGTCAGCCCGCCGACCAGCTGCGACGATCCGTCCTTGGCGGTGCCCAGCCCGGTGACCAGTTGGGATGAGCCCGTCTTCGCGTCGTTCAGTCCGCCGACCAGCTTGGTCGACCCGTCCTTGAGCTGGTTGATCCCGCCGGAGAGCTGGGTGGCCCCGGCGAGGGCCGAATCGGCCCCGGCGGCCAGCTGGGTGGCCCCGTTGGCGGCGTCGGTGACGTTCTGCTTGAGGGTGTCCAGGTTGGTGAACACCGCGTCGAAGTAGGCGCTGATCGCCGCCCGGTTGATCGCCGCCTCCAGCCGTTGCTGCACGGTGGAGGTCATCAGCCCGATGACGTAGCCGTTGACGTCGTCCCGGTTCATGATCACGATCGCCCGCCGGGGGTCGTCAGTGGACCCGCTGACCAGGTTCGCCGAGAAGTCGGACGGGATGGTGATGGTCAGGTAGTAGCTGCCGTCGGCCAGCCCACTGGCGGCGGTGGTCGCGTCCACGAACTGCCAGTCGAAGATCGGGTCGTCCTGGAGTTCGGCGACGAGCCGGTCACCGGCGTCGATGGTCTGCCCGTCCGGCCCGGTGACCGGCACGTCCTGGTTCACCACCGCCACCGGGACCTGGTCGAGCTTGCCGTAGGGGTCCCAGTTGGACCACAGGTACAGCGCGCCGTACAGCGAGGGGACCATCAGCAGGAACAGCAGCGCGATGATCGGCAACGGCCCCTTGAACCGGCGCAGTTCGTAGCCGGCAAGTTTGATCGTCTTGATCATTTCGAATCCCCCGCGGTGGCAGTCGGTGCGGTCGGCTGGGTGGGGTCGAACGACCAGTCGGCGCGACCGGCCGGCAGCACGAGTTCGACGACCGGATCGGCCTGCGTGACGGCGGTCCGGTCGACGGCGGTGACGACCATCGCGACACCGGTGTCGGTCAGCCGCCGCAACGCCCGGATCAGGTCGGCGCGGCCGGCGACGGCGATGTCCCGATCGACGTCGTCGAGCATGATCACCGCGCTGGTCCGCACGTACGCCAGGGCGGCCGCCAGCAGCGCCCCCTGCACGCCGACGACCGATTCGACGGTGGCCGCGAGGTCCGGCGAGTACTGCAGCGCCCGGCAGGCCCGCTCGAACCGCTCCCGGCCCTCGGGTTCCGGCACGTCGTCGACCAGGCACCGCTCGCCGATGGACTCGCCCACGGTCAGCGCCGGCTCGGGTCCGATCACCCCCGCCGCCCGGGCGACACTGGTCAGCCCCCGGACCGCCGCGGCGTCATCGGCCAGGGAATGACCGAGGACGGACACCGTGCCGGCCGCCGGCTGCATCCGACCGGCCAGGGCCAGCAGCAGGCTGGAGCGGCCCGAGCCGGCCGGTCCGACGATCGCGGCCAGGCTCGCCGGCTGGATCGAGAGGCTGACCCCCTGGAACAGCCAGCCCGACTGCCCCCTGGCTCCCAAACCCTCCGCCACCAGCACCGGAGCCGGCGCCGCCGGGGTCGGCTCCGCGTCGGTGGGCCCGGCTTCGATCGGGCCGGCTTCGGTCGGCACGGCCTCGGTTGGCACGGCCTCGGTCGGCGCGGCCTCGGTCGGCGCGGTTGGGGACTGCTCCTGGTCGTCCGTCACCGGGACAACCTTTCCGGATCACGACCGACCGGGGCTCGGCGGGTCAGGCCAGGATCGGATGCAGGTCGCGCAGTCGGAACGTGCGCCGGCGGTGCACGACCAGCACGGTCAGGGCGACGGCCACGACGGTGAAGCCGGCGAGCACACCGATGTCGACCCACAGCCGGTGGTAGACGCCGCCGGTGAAGGTGATCCGCAGGGCGTCGATCAGGTACGTCATCGGCAGCCCCTTCTCGATCAACTGGAACGGGGCCGGCGTGGTCGGCATCGGATACAGCCCGCCGGACGCGGTGAACTGCACCATCAGCAACACGAACGCCACGGCCGTGCCGGCCAGGCCCAGCCAGGTCCGCAGCAGATGGGTGATGGCGACGAAGCAGGCGGTGCCCAGCGCGATCACCCCGACCGCGGCACCCGCGTTGACCGGGTCCAGATGCAGTCCCAGCCAGGCGACGACGAACAGCAGCAGGGACCCGACGATGCCGACCACCAGCGGCGGGATCCACCCGGCGACCGCGATCCGCAGCGACGACGCCCGGGCGAGCAGCGCCCCGGAGGCGATCGGCCGCAGCAGCAGGAACGCGGCCAGCGCGAACACCCAGATGGCCGTCGCGAACGAAACCGGCGCCATGCCCCGCCCGTACACCACCGCCGGATTGTCGATCAGCACGGTCAGGTCGGCCGGGGACGAGAGCACCTGCTCGGTGTTCGCCTGGTCGTCCGGGGCCAGCGTCGGGATCCGGTCGGCGCTGGCCTGCAGGCCGGTGGCCAGGTCGGTCGCCCCGGTGTTGACCCCGGTCAGGGTGGTCACCAGGGTCGCCGAACCGGTCTCCGCCGTGGTCAGGCTGTCGTCCACGGTCTGCGCGGCGAGCTGGGTGGCGCCGATCTGGTTGTCCAGGTCCGTCGCCTGCGACGCCATCCCGTTCACCGCACTGTCCACGCCCGAGGCGTTGCTGGACGCGGTCGAGACGCCGTCGAGCAGGCTGGACATCCCGTTGGCGACCGTTGCGGTGTCGGTGGCCAGACTGGTCAGCTCCGACCCGGCGCCGGACAAGCCGGCGGCGGCGTTGGTGACGGTGGTCGCCGACGAGTTGGTGGCTGTCGCCTGAGCGGCAGCCTGGGAGGACGACTGGGTGAGCTGGCCGCTTGTGGTGTTAAGACTGCTCATCGCCGCGGCGAATCGCTGCTGATCGGCCGTCGACAGACTGGCCACCAACGTATTGAGGTCGGTGACCGTCGGGTTCAGCGACTGCGTGACCAGGTCCGATGTGTCCTGCGTGGCCGCCTCGGCGTTCGCCGCCGACTGCCCCAACGCCGGCGCGGCGGCATCGATCGCGCTGACGGCGGGCCCGACGGAGCCGGCCAGCGAACTCGCGGTCGACGCCGCACCGGAAGCCGTCGAGTCCAGCGTCGACGCGTTGGTGCTGACCGTGCCCAGGCCCGTCACCAGCGAGGCGGAACTGGCCTTGGCGTCGCCGGACGAAGCGACCAGCGCCGCCGACGACGACTTGGCCGTGGCCAGGTCGCCGACCACGGTGGCCGAGTTCTGCTTGGCCGTGCTGATGGCCGTCGACATGTCGGTGGCGGTGGTCAGGGCGGTGCCCGAGTCGGTGGCCAGGGTGGTCGCCGACCCCGCGGCGGCCTGCACCCCTTCGCGCACCGTGTCCAGGTTGGCGAACACCGACTCCAGGTAGACGCCGATCGCGGCCCGGTTGACCGCCGCTTCCAGCCGCGGCTGGGCGGAAGCGACCAGCAGCTCGGTCAGGTACCCGTTCGCGTCGTTGAGCCGCAGGTTGACGTTCGCCCGCTCCGGGGTCGGCCCGGATCCGCTGACCAGGTTCGCGGAGAAGTCGGGCGGGATCTCCACGATCATGTAGTAGGTGCCGTCGGCCAATCCCTGCTCGGCCTGGTCCTGGTCGACGAACTGCCAGGCGAAGATCGGGTCCGAGCTGAGTTCGCTGACCAGCCGATCCCCGGCGGCGATGGTGGTGTTCTCCACCTGGGCCGGCTGATCGAGGTTGACGACCGCCACCGGCACCTGGTCCCGGTGACCGTACGGATCCCAGTTCGACCACAGGTACAGGCCGGCGTAGATGGTCGGGATCAGCAGCACGAACAGCAGCCCGACGATCGGCCACGGGCCCTTGAACCGGCGGAACTCGAAGCCGGCGAGCTTCACGGTCTTGATCATCAGCGGTCCTGCCTCGGCTCGTCGGCTGGCGGGTTCGGCGGCTCGTCATCCGCACTGCCGGCATCCCAATGGTCGGTCTGCGCGGGCAGCACGGTGGTCGGCGCGTCGTCGGGCGGCGGTTCGTCGGCGGCCGGGGGCGCGGCGGGGCCGGCCGGCCCGAGTTCGCCGATCACCGGCCCGGCCAGCGGTGCGGGCAGCGGGGCGTTCCGGTCGAACTGCCAGACCGCCGATCCCTCGCTCGGCGTCAGGTCGAGCACCACGTCCGCCTCCATCACCGGGATCCGGTCGGTGGTGGTGACGACGATCGTCGGCCCGGTCATCGCCAACCGCAGCAGCGCGTCCAGGATCAGCTGCTGGGTGGCACCCGAGACGCCGCGATCGACGTCGTCGAGCATGATGACCGCGCTGACCCGCACGCAGGCGGCGGCGACCGCGAACAACGTGGCCTGGTCCCCGAACAGCGTCCCCACCTGGGTGGACGGGTTCAGCGACAGCTGGAGCGCGTCGCAGGCGGCGGCGAACCGGGTGCGTCCCTCGGGCAGCCCGACGTCCTCCAGCAGGCAACGTTCGGCGACGTACTCGCGCACGGTCAGGGCGGGTTCCGGTTGGCCCATCGACCCGACCCGGGCGATCGCCGTCAGTTGCCGGACCGACGACGGCCTGTCCCGGTACGAGTGCCCGGCCACCGTCAGGGTGCCGGCGGTCGGCGCGAGACGTCCGGACAGGGCCAGCAGCAGGCTGGACCGGCCGGTGCCGGACGGGCCCACGATGGCCGCCACCGACGTCGGCCGCAGGCTCAGGTCGATGTTCTGGAACACCCAGCCGGACTTGCCGAGCAGGCCCAGACCGGTCGCCTCCAGGACGGGGCCGGGCGGCAGCGGCGGATTCTGCTCGGGCGCGCCGGGGACGGCGAGCTGGTGGGGGCCGGGCAGCGCGGCCGCGTACGGCCCGGAGCCGTCCGCCGGTCCGAGTTCGCGCATCGGCTGCGGGTCGTCCGGCTGCCCGGCGGCCGGGTCGGACAGCGGGGCACCGCTCGTGTACGGGATGTCGGCGAATCCGCCGGTGTCCGGCCCCTGCGGTCGCGGATCGGACGGATCGGTGCCCGGCCGGTCCAGCGCCGACCAGGCATGGGTGTCGCTCCCCCGCAACAACGTCGTGTCCTGGACCTCGGGGTCGTCGTCCTCGCGCGCCATTCGTCCGTTTCCCCTCGCTCGGATGTCCGAGGACATCCAACCCAGCCGGTAAGCTCGCCTCGCGACCGGGGCACCCGGACACTGATCGCGCGGGCCTCTAGCTCAATTGGCAGAGCAGCGGACTTTTAATCCGCGGGTTGTGGGTTCGATCCCCACGGGGCCCACCGTCCGCCGCCGGACCGACCCGAATACTCGCGACGATAGAAGATGTGGCCCGGCAAACCCTCGACGCCACCCCGGCCGCCGCCGATCGGAGGAACTTTCGGCGGTACGGGCCGCCCAGGGCGGCATCCCCGCGGTGAGCGCGGGTCAGCCCGCGGCCGGCAGCAGCGTTCGGCCGGACGCCTGCCAGGCCTGCATGCCGCCGTCCAACTCGACGACGTCGGTGTAGCCGAGGGCCGTCAGCTCCCGGCCGGCGATGGCGCTCATGTTCCCGCTCATGCAGTAGATCGCCAGCGGCGTGGACCGGTCGGCCGGCAGGTCCGCGGTTCGGGCGTCGATCTGGTTGTACGGCAGGGCCAGGTTCGTGCCGGGCAGCGAACCCTCGTCGGGGATGTGCACGTTGATCACCAGCCGCCCCGGTTCGGCCGCCTCGAAGGCGGCCGGGTCGAGCTGGCGCACCCGCGCGGCCGGGGCCGCCGATGGTGACTCGGCCGCGGCATGATCGTGGGTCGCAGTGGAGTCCGGCGTCGATGTCCCGGCCGACGTGCACCCGGCCAACGCGAGCCCCGCGACGGCCACCGCCGCCACCGTCGTCATCGCCCGCCGCACCCGATCGAGAATACGACCCGGCCGGCCGCGATCCACCGAACCGGAGACTCCCACCCCCAGGGCAAATTGCACGCCTACCGTTCACTCGAATCAGCGCGGCGGCCGCCGGTGCCGGATGCGATCAGGCGACGGCCCCGACCGGAAGCAGGCGCGCGACGGGGTGATCCACCGGGAGGCCGTCCGGACGAACCAGCAGACCGCCCGGCCGGTCCGCGCCGAGCGCGGCCGCGGTCACCGGGTCGACCCGGCGCGACCGAACCGGCGGACCGGCGGTCGGGCGTGCGCGGGCCGCAAGGTCGTCCCGCGAGACCAGCCGGGTCAGCCCGTCACCGATCAGATCCAGCGTGGAGATCTCGCCCGGCTCGGTCGGCAGCCAGTGGTGCGGGATGCGGCCGGCCAGGTCGACCCGAACCTCGTCCGCCACGCTCCGGCGGCTGCCCAGCGGGTCCAGCGAGCGGGCGATGTTGTGCCGGGCGACCGGTCGCCGCTCGGATTCGTAGGTGTCCAGCAACGAGGCCGGAGCCCAGCCGCGCAGCACCCAGGCCAGCTTCCAGGCCAGGTTGGCCGCCCCGGCGATGGCCATGTTCATCCCGGTACCGCCGCGCGGGGTCACCCGGTGCGCGGCGTCACCGACCAGGAAGACGGGTCCCGATCGGAATCGCTCCGCGAGCGCCGCCACGAAGCCGAAGTCCTTGATCGGCCCGATCCGGACGGGCAGATCGGGCACCCCGGCGGCGGCCCTGATCAGCTCGGCCATCCGGTCCGGATCCCGCACCGGCAGTCCCGTCGGCTCGTGGAATCCGACCACCCAACGGTCGTTCGGGCCGGCGGGCAGGAACGTCCCCCGGATCGGCGTCTGCGTGCCGTAGATGCCGAACCGGTGCTCGCCGAGCAGGTCCCACAGCGGTGCGTGGACCACTGCGGTCGCCGTCGCCTCCTGCGCCGGGCTGGCCGGGGCGGCGATCCCCAGGGCCGTGCGGACGGCGCTGTACGCCCCGTCGGCGGCCACCAGGTACCTGGCCGCGAGCCCGCGAACCCGACCGGAATCGTTGTCGCGCACCACGATCCGGACACCGTCGGGCCGGGGCCGGACGTCCGTGACGACGCCGCCGAGTTCGACCCGCGCGGACGGCCGGCGACACAGCTCGGCCAGCAGCACGGCCTCCAGGTGATCCTGCGGAACCGCCCACGGCCGGGTCGGGCTCAACGCTGCGCTCTCTGTGACGGAGGGGAGCCCCACCTCGACCAGCTGACCGCTCGAGGCGGCGGCCAGAGTGCTGGTCAACAGCATCCGCCAGTCCACGTCGTTGCCGCCCTGAATGATGCGGTCGGCCAGGCCCCACGACCGGAACAGCTCCATGCTGCGCAGGCTGGCCACGGTGGCCTTGGGGTGCGTCGACGGGGCGGCCTTTGCGACCAGCAGCACGCGGATGCCGCTGCGGGCCAGACTTGTCGCGGCAACCAGCCCCGCCGGGCCGGCGCCCACCACGACCACCGGCCAGACCTGCCCGGCGGGCGTCCCCAGCAATCTGTGTTGCATCGAGCCTCGTCCTTTCGTCAGACGCACTGTCTTCTGTAATACAGTCTGTCTTTGGGCGGTCATGGCGTCAATCGAAATATGGCAGGCTGACCGGATGACCCGCCGGTACGAGCAACAGCTACGCGCCGAGAACGCGCAGCAGACCCGGCGCCGGATCCTCGACGCGGTCGCCACCCACCTGCGTCAGACCCCGACCGAACCGATCAGCCTGGACCGGATCGCCGCCTTGGCCCGGGTCGCCCGCTCCACCATCTACGTCGCCTTCGGCTCTCGGGCCGGCCTGTTCGAGGCGTTCGCCGAGGATCTGGGCGACCGCACCGGCGTCGCGGCACTGCGAGCGGCGAACGAGGCGCCGGACCCCCGCGACAAACTGCGGGGCGCCATCGCCGCGGCAAATCGGATGTTTGCGGCCGACCGTCCGGTCTTCCGGGTGCTGTTCTCGATGCGGCAGCTCGACCCCGCCTCCATCGGCGCCGCCGCCCAGCTCAACGAGCGGGCCCGGGCCGAGGGCGTCACCTGGCTGGCCGGCCTGCTCGGCGAGGCCGGCTACCTACGCCCGGGCGTGTCGGTGGCCGAGGCCACCGAGATGCTTTTCGCCCTCACCAGTTTCGAGACGTTCGACGCGCTGTACACCGACCGGGGGCTGCCGGTGGACAAGGTGACCGGGTTGATCGTGGTGATGGCCGAACGAGCACTGCTCCGGGACCCTGGCGTTGCCGGCGATGACGACCCCGGACCCCCGGGGCGTCGGTCGGAAACATCACAAACAGGCGCGATCTCACCGTATCGGGACACCCAACGCAGCCGTTGACAAAGGGTCCTAAACGGATCGTTAGGGTTGGTACCCAACAGCTTTCGCCCGATCGAAGGGGTCTTGACGGCAAGCCGTCCACAGTGTTGTCTCAGTCACATCACAACGAGTGAACGCCGGATCACCCGGCGTCGCTCTCCCCTGCCCGGAAGGTGGCGTCCATGCGTGCCGCGAGGCGAACCGGCGTGATCCTGCTCAGTACCCTGCTTCTCGTCGCGGGCCTGCTGGCGCCGCCGGCCGGGGCCGCGGTCGGCAAGGAGACGCGACTGGCCGAGCAGTTGGTGCGGGGCGTCTCCGTCAACGACGCCAACCGGCATCTGATCGCCCTGCAACGGATCGCCGATTCCGACGGCAACGGCGGCAATCGCGCGTCGGCGGATCAGACCGCCGACGACTCCGGCTTCCGGCAGAGCGTGCAGTACGTGGCCAAGACCATGCGGAAACTCGGCTTCACGGTGCAGGTCCAGACGTTCGCCTACGACGTCGAAGTGGTCAACACCGACACCATCACGGCGCCCGGCCTGGCCGACATCACGATCGATCAGATGATGGACAGCATCAGCGCCCCCGTCGGCGGGATCACCGCCCCGCTGGCCGTTGTCCCGCCCAGTGACGCCGGTACCGGTTGCGCGGAAACAGACTTCGTCGGCGCCAACTACAGCGGCACGATCGCGCTGATCAAGCGCGGAGCCTGCCCGTTCTCGCAGAAGGCCATCAACGCCGCCAAAGCCGGTGCGCTGCTCGCCGTGATCTACAACAACGAGCCCGGCTCGCTCAACGGCACCCTGAGCGGCGTCGATGTCACCATTCCGGTCGGCGGCATCAGCGACGCCGACGGCGAGGCGCTGCTGGACCTGGCCGGTCAGACCATCAAGGTCGACATGAACAGCACCACCACTCCGCGCACCTCGCAGAACGTCATCGCCCAGACCACCACCGGACGCACGAAAAACGTCGTCATGCTCGGCGCCCACCTGGACAGCGTTCCCGAAGGGCCCGGCATCAACGACAACGGCTCCGGCTCGGCCGCGCTGCTGGAGATCGCGGAGACGCTCGGCAGCGCGCCGAAGACGAACAATGCCATCCGGTTCGCGTGGTGGGGCGCCGAGGAGATCGGGCTGGTCGGATCGAGCAAGTACGTCGAACGGTTGCCGTTCCAGCGTCAACTGGACATCGCCCTGTATCTCAACTTCGACATGATCGCCTCGCCGAACGCCGGCTACTTCGTCTACGAGGGATCCGACGGGGGGCCCTACGGGTCGGCCCAGATCGAGCAGCTGTTCGTCGACTACTTCGACCAGCGCACCCCCGTCCAGACGGAGGGCACACCGTTCGACGGCCGGTCCGACTACGGCCCGTTCATCGCGGTCGGCATCCCCGCCGGCGGGCTGTTCACCGGTGCCGAGGACATCAAGAGCGAGAACCAGGCGGATCTGTGGGGCGGCACGGCCGGCGACCCATTCGACCCCTGCTACCACCAGGCCTGCGACAACCTCGGCAACGTCGATCGTGTCGCGCTCGAACGGAACATGCAGGCGGCCGCCTGGGCGACCGGAATCTACGGCTACTCGACCGAGGACATCAACGGTGTGCCGGCCCGGGACCAGCGGGCCCAGCTTCGGGCCAACGCCCAGCGGATGGCGTTGACGGCCGCACCGGACGCGAGCCACGACGACGCCGCCGCCGCCTGACCTCCTCCCGGCTGTTGATCATGGGGTGGTGGCCCTTCAGAGTCCGCCTGAGGGGCCACCACCCCATGATCAACTTCGAGGTACGGCGTGCGGGATCCGGTACCGCATACGGACATCCGGGCCGAGCCGGGTCACGTCGACCAGCTCGGCCGGGTGCGCGTCGGCCAGCGTCGCGACCCGCCCACCGGCCAGCGCCGACGGCCCGGCGCCGAGCAGCGTGGGCGCCACGTACGCGACGATCTCGTCGACCAGCCCGGCATCCAGGAACGCCGCGGCCAGCCGGGGCCCGCCCTCGAGCAGCACGTGCCGCCGGCCGCGGCGCCACAGCTCGGCCAGCACCGCGGCC
>JBDHZW010000074.1:0-20942 GCA_039812105.1 Nakamurella sp. | reverse complement strand
CTAGGTCGAACGGCCCGTCAGATCAGGCCGTTCTTGCGGATCGACTTGGCCTCGTACATCGCCGCGTCGGCGCGGTCGAGCAGGGTGTTCGTGTCGAAGTCGGGGGACGCCGACGACGCGCTGGCGCTGCCGATGCTGGCCGAGATCCCCTTGTCGGCGAGCCGCTGGTGGGCCCGCTCGACCAGTGCCTCGGCATCCTGCGCGCTGGCACTGGTGATGAGCACCGCGAACTCGTCGCCGCCCACCCGGGCGATCGTGTCGTGCTCGCGGAAGGCGGATCGCAGCACGTCCGCGACCGAACGGATCAAGGCGTCTCCGGCGGCGTGGCCGTGGCGGTCGTTGACCGACTTGAGGTCGTCCAGGTCGACGTAGACCACCGTCAGGTCCAGCCCCCGCTTGCGCAGCCGGGCGGGCAGTTCGCGCAGCTCCTCGTAGAGGCCGCGCTGGTTGGCCAGGCCGGTCAGCTCGTCGGTGGTGGCCAGCCGATGCACCTCGCGTTGTGCGGTCTCGAATCGCCGGACCGTCCGCCGGCGGGCGATGTTCAGCACGATGGCCAGCGCGTTGGCCTTGACCATCTGCGAGACGAAGGTGGCGAACGGGACGCCGGTGACGCCGAACGCGAGCGCGCAGACGATCCAGTAGGCGTCGACGAAGGCGATGGTGGTGGTGGCCCAGAACCGGTTGTGGACGAGGGCGCCCAGCGCGACGATCACCAGCAGCATGCCGATGGCCGGGTAGGTCACGCCGGTCCCGAGGATGTAGATCATCGGGTTGGCCGCGACCAGCGCGGTGATCACCGCGCCGAACCGCAGCGGGTTCCGGCGCAGCGCCTCACCCCGCCCGCTGTGCAGCAGCAGGAACGAAACGGCCAGGAACACGCCGGTCAGCGCGGCCAGGCCGGACGACCACCAGGACCCGGGCGTCGAGTCGAACTTGAACTGGACGAACGACACGATGCCGAACATGATCGCGCCGAGCCCGCAGAACGGGCCCATCGCGTCGTTGATGACGACAGACTGGTTGTCCTCGTCGAGGTCACGCCTGGAAATCGGCGCGCGCCACCACGACCCCCCGCGCCGCTCACCGTTCCGCGACTGTGTCACCACAACCAGCTATCCCCTAGTGCCCCGCCTGCCATCTGCGCACGATCCCCCGATCCGGGGTCGTCCCCGGGGCAACACCGATCTGTCGACTCCCAGGAAATCACGAAACGCGGGTCAACCGCCGGTCGGAGTCCGAATCGCACGGTTCGACCGGCCAAGAATCACTAGGTTGGATGGCCCTCCGGCCGGCGTGGCCGCCGGGGCCGCTCGGATCGACGGCAGCAGGTCGGGCCGGCCGGGACGACCCCACCGGACGGGTGGGGTCGTCCAACGCTCGGCTCAGTTCAGGCCCAGGCGAAGTTTCAAGGCGTCAAGCTCGTCCCGCAGCGAGGTCGGGACGGAGTCGCCGATCTTGGCGAACCACTCCTCGATCAGCGGAATCTCCGCCGCCCACTCCTGCGGATCCACGTGCAGGGCGTCGGCCAGCTGCTCCTCGGTGACGTCCAGGCCGCCGATGTCCAGCGAGCCCTCGCCGGGCACGTGGCCGATCGCGGTCTCGACCGCGGCCGCGGACCCGTCCAGGCGCTCGATCACCCACTTGAGCACCCGCGAGTTCTCCCCGAAGCCCGGCCACAGGAAGCCGCCGTCGGCGTCCCGGCGGAACCAGTTCACGTAGAAGATCTTGGGCAGCTTGTCGGCGTCGGCGCCCTTGCCCACGTCGATCCAGTGGGCGAAGTAGTCGCCGGCGTTGTAGCCGATGAACGGCAGCATCGCCATCGGGTCGCGGCGCACCACGCCGACCGCGCCGGTGGCGGCCGCCGTCGTCTCCGACGACAGGGTCGCGCCCATGAACACGCCGTGCTGCCAGTCGCGGGACTGGGTGACCAGCGGGATCGTCGTCTTGCGCCGCCCGCCGAACAGGATCGCCGAGATGGGCACGCCGACCGGCTCGAAGTATTCGTCGGCGATGATCGGGCACTGGGTGATCGGGGTGCAGAACCGCGAGTTCGGGTGGCTGGAGGGCTCGGAGCTGTCCGGGGTCCAGTCGCGGCCCTTCCAGTCGGTCAGGTGGGCCGGCGGCTCGTCGGTCATGCCCTCCCACCAGATGTCGCCGTCGTCGGTGAGGGCGACGTTGGTGAACAGCGAGTTGCCCTGGGCGATGGTGCGCATCGCGTTCGGGTTGGTCTTCCAGCCGGTGCCGGGGGCCACGCCGAACAGCCCGTACTCGGGGTTGACCGCGTACAGCCGGCCGTCCTCGCCGAATGTCATCCAGGCGATGTCGTCACCGAGGGTCTCCACCTTCCAGCCCGGGATGGTCGGCTCCAGCATCGCCAGGTTGGTCTTGCCGCAGGCGCTCGGGAAGGCGGCGGCGATGTAGCGGACCTCGCCCTCGGGCGAGGTGATCTTCAGGATCAGCATGTGCTCGGCGAGCCAGCCCTCGTCCCGCGCCATCACCGAGGCGATGCGCAGCGAGTAGCACTTCTTGCCCAGCAGCGCGTTGCCGCCATACCCCGAGCCGAACGACCAGATCGTCCGCTCCTCGGGGAACTGGGTGATGTACTTCGTCTCGTTGCAGGGCCACGGCACGTCCTGCTGCCCGGGGGCCAGCGGCGCGCCGACCGAATGCAGGGCCTTGACCCAGGGGTTGCCCTCGTTGATCAGCTCCAGGGCCCGGGTGCCCATTCTCGTCATGATCTTCATCGACGCGACGACGTACTCCGAGTCGGTGATCTCGACGCCCAGCTTGGGATGGGGAGCGTCGTAGGGCCCCATGCAGAACGGCACGACGTACATGGTCCGGCCGGTCATGCACCCGTCGTACAGCGCCGTCATGATCGACTTCATCGCGGTCGGGTCCATCCAGTTGTTGGTGGCCCCCGCGTCGGCCGGATCGACCGAGCAGATGAACGTGCGGTCCTCGACCCGGGCGACGTCGGTCGGGTCGGACGCGGCGTAGTAGGAGTTCTCCTTGGCCGACAGCTTGGTCACCGTGCCGGTGGCCAGCATGTGATCGGTCAGCCGGGTCCACTCCTCGTCGGAGCCGTCGGTGAAGACCACCCGCTCGGGCCGGGTCAGCTCGGCGACCTCGAGCACCCAGGAGAGCAGGGCGGGCAGGGTGCCGGCGGGTGCGCCCACGATCTCGATGCCGGTCGACACCGCGGATGCCGCGCCGCCCGCGATCGATACGGACGGAATGTCGGCGGCACCACTGGCTTCGTCGGTCGGACGGATCACCGCGGTCACAAGCATCATCTCCTGGGGAGTTCGGAACCCGGACGACCGGCCGGGGCGGTCAGGCAAATGACGGCGGCACCCCCTTGTGCCGTCGATTTCCGCGAGAGTAGTGACGTTCTGTTGCGGCAGACCGGCGAATTCGGTGTCGGTCGCGCCACAGAATCGAGAAAGTACGGGAATATCGGCTGTGGGCTCGCCCACCGCCTGTTCGATCTTGTGCAGAGTCGCTGATAGTTGGGAGATGCTGCCACTAGCTGCGCAGATGGGGCTGTCCATGATCATGTCGTGCCGGCCGCGAGGGAGAACTCGGCGTGATCGGCGGATTGCCGACCGTCATGTCACAGAAAATGTTGGAGTTCGGGGAATTCTGATTGTTCATGACGGGACATGACCGTGAGTAATTTGCTCTGACATACGGACATGATCGGGTGGGACGTGCGGCCCATCGCGGCATCTGAAAGGCTGCCGGCATGTGCCGACTCTTCGGATTACATGCCGGCGCGGATCCGGTCACCGCCTCCTTCTGGCTGCTGGACGCCCCGGACAGCCTGCGTGAGCAGAGCCATCGCAACCCGGACGGCGCCGGGATCGGGGTGTTCGACGAGGCGGGGGAACCGCACCTGGACAAACAGCCGATCGCCGGTTACGAGGACGACGAGTTCACCCGGGAGGCGCGCACCGCGCGCAGCCGCACCTTCGTCGCCCACGTGCGCTACGCCAGCGTGGGCGCGCACACCGTGGCCAATACGCACCCCTTCGCCATGGACGGCCGGATCCTCGCGCACAACGGCACGCTGGAGGGTCTTGACCCGTTGAACGAGCGGCTCTTCGAGCTGGGCGCGGCCGGGCTGGTGCTCGGCGACACCGACAGCGAGCGAATGTTCGCGCTGATCACCGCGGAGGCCCGACGCAACGGCGGGTCGGTCGCCGACGGCATCGCCGCCGCCGTCGGTTGGATCGCCGACAACCTGGGGGTGTTCTCGGTGAACCTGATCATCGGCACCGTGGACGAGCTGTGGGCGCTGCGGTACCCGGCCAACCACGAGCTGTACGTGCTCGACCGCTCGGCGAGTCCGTCGGCCCTGGCGGTGGCGTCGCCACGGATCCGGGCGCACAGTCCCGAGCTGGCCCAGCAGCCGGCGGTGATCGTGGCCAGCGAGCCGATGGACGGCGAGACCGGTTGGCGGCTGATGGATTCCGGCGAGCTGCTGCACGTCGGGCGGGACCTGACGATCACCTCCAGCCGGCCGTTCCCGCACGCGCCGAAACACCTGCTGACGCTGGCCGATCTGTCCCCGACCGCCGCGGCATCGCAGTCGCCGGCCGCCCAGAAGACCACCGGCCGGCGCTGAGCCCGGACCGCCGCCCCACCGGATCGAGGGAGGACTTTCGGTTGTTCCCGGTCGTCCGGACGAGCCGAAACTCCTCCCTCGATCGCCTCCGACGGTGGAATGGACCTGGCACTGCATCGACCGGGTGATCATCCGAACACTGGGCTCGACCCACGCCACCTGCGCTGATCGAAGTCCCATTTGAAACGATCGAATCAGGCGAGAAATGGGACTTGGATCAGCGCACCATCCTGCGGCCGGCAAGACGGGGGCCTTGCATCAGCGCACCCTCCCTGCGGAAGCGTTTGCTGACGCTGGGCTCAGGTCGCCGGCGACACCGACGACATGTTGAAGCCGTCGACGGTGACCGGCGGCATCGCGGTCCGGGTGAACCAGTCGCTCCACTCCCGGGACAGTGTCGGCACTGTCGCGCCGACGTCGGCGGCCTGACGCAGGATGTCCAGCGGGGACATGTTGAACCGGAAATTGTTCACCGCGCCGACCACCTCGCCCCGCTCGACCAGGAAGACGCCGTCCCGGGTGAGGCCGGTGAGCAGCATCGTCATCGGGTCGACCTCGCGGATGTACCACTGCGACGTCAGCAGCAGGCCCCGGTCGACATCGGCGACCAGCGCGTCGATGTCGCGGTCGGCGGCGCCGCCGGTGAGCACCAGGTTGTCGGTCGACGGGGTGAACCGCTCCCCGTACTCGGCCGCCGACCCGCGGGTCTGCAACAGGTCGCCGATCATCCCGTCGCGGACGAAGTCGTGCCGGCCGATCGGCGCCCCGTTGTCGAAGACCGAGACGTCGTCGCTGGATTGGGCGGTGACCACGAACGGCGCCGCGGCCAGGCCCGGCCGCGCGGGGTCGCTGAACAGGGTCAGTCCCAGGTCGGTGAGCTTCTCCCCCACCCGGGTGCCGCCGCCCGGCGCGGCGAACGCCGACCGGCCCTCGTGCGCCTCGCGCGCACCCGCGCTCCAGGCCAGGTACAGCATCAGGTCGGCGACGGCGGTCGGCGGCAGCACGGTCCGGTACCGGCCCGGCGCCAGGTCGATCGACCGGGTCGCCCAGTCCAGCCGTCGATCCAAGGAGGCGACGACGGCGGTCAGATCGGTGCCGACGAAGTCGGGGGTGGACAGCCCCGCCCAGGCCGAGCGCCGCCGGTCGGCCGACTTGGCATTCACCTCCAGGGTTCCGGTGGGCTGCACCCAGCGCCGGCGCAGGCCGGTCGACGAACCCAGATAGGTGGTGGTGACGTCGTGGTCGACGAAGCCGTACAGCAGCCGGTCCTGGGAGCGGGCGGCGGCGAACGCCTCGCCCAGGTCGGACACCAGGGCGTCGAACACCGCGAACGAGGATTCGGCCGGGCCGGTCTCGAAGTCGTCGTTCGAGCCGGCCTCCGGTTCGATCAGCGGCTGGACGTCGCGGGCCGGGCCCTGCCGGGCGGCGGCCACGGCGGCGGCGTGCGCGGCCGACACCACCGCCTGCACCGACCGGGCCGACGCCGCGTCGGAGGCCGAGCCGGCGACGGTGGCCGCCGCGCCCCCGACGACCGCCACCACGAACCAGGACAGGTCCCGGGTGACCCCGTTGGTGGTGACGGTGTTGTTGGCCCACCGGATGTTGGCCGACGAGGAGCTGTTGACCACCACGATGCAGCCGTCGGCGGAACTGGCCGCCAGCGCGGTGTCGACGATCTGTTGGGGCGACAGCAGCGACCCGGTGGTCACGTCCGGGTTCATGACGTGGCCTCCTGGCTGGCGTTGAGGATGTTGATGCCGCGGAACCGCGCCGACGGGCAGCCGTGCGACACCGAGGCCACCTGCCCGGGCTGCCCCTTGCCGCAGTTGAACGCCCCGCCCAGCCGGTAGGTCTGCGGGCCGCCGATCCCGTCCATCGCTCCCCAGAAGTCGGTAGTGGTCGCCTGGTAGGCGACGTCCCGCAGCTGCCCGGCCAGAGCGCCGCCGCGGATCCGGTAGAACCGCTGACCGGTGAACTGGAAGTTGTAGCGCTGCATGTCGATCGACCACGACTTGTCGCCGACCACGTAGATGCCGTCCTCGACGCCGGAGATCAGGTCCTGCGTCGAACCGCCCGCCGGATCCGGTTGCAGGCTCACGTTGGCCATCCGCTGGATGGGGATGTGCCCGGGAGAATCGGCGTAGGCACAGCCGTTCGAGCGGGGCAGCCCCAGCCGGCGCGCGAACGTCCGGTCGAGCTGGTAGCCGACCAGGAGGCCGCCGCGGATCAGGTCCCAGGACTGCCCGGCCACCCCGTCGTCGTCGAACCCGATGGTGGCCAGCCCGTGCGGCACCGTCCGGTCGCCGGTGACGTGCATCCCGGGCGACCCGTAGACCAGCGAACCGAGCCGGTCCGGCGTGGCGAAAGACGTTCCGGCGTAGGCGGCCTCGTAGCCGATCGCGCGGTCGTACTCGGTCGCGTGGCCGATCGACTCGTGGATGGTCAGCCACAGGTTGGTCGGGTCGATGACCAGGTCGTACCGCCCGGGCTCGACGGACGGCGCCTTCATCTTCTCCATCAGCAGCTCGCCCATGGTGGCGATCTCGCCGTCGAAGTCGAAGGTGCCGTCGGTGAGGTACTCGTAGCCGCGGCCGACCGGCGGGGTCAGCGAGGACATCGTCTCGAAGGCCCCGGTCGAGCTGTCGATGGCCGTCGCGGTCAGCGTCGGTTCCAGCCGCACCCGCTGCTGGGTGGTGCTGGTGCCGGCGGTGTCGCAGTAGAACTTGTTCTCCTTCACCTGGAAGAGCCCGACCTGGGTGTGCGCGACGCCGTCCGAGGCGAGCAGCCGCTCCGACCGGTCGAGCAGCAAGGCGATCTTGTCCGACGAGGCGACCGCGAACGGATCGATGTGATACTCGCTGACCCACTGCCGGTCGGTGTGCACCGGCTCGTCGGCCCGTTCCACGCGTTCACCGGCCACGCCGGCCAGCGCCCGCGCCACCTGCACCGCGCGACGGGCGGTGGCCGCCGCCTCCTGCGGGGTCGGCACCACCGACGCGGCGAAACCCCACACCCCGTCGACGATCACCCGGACCGCGAACCCGGTCGTCACCGCGTCGGTCGCGCTCTGCACCCCGGTGTCCCGCACGCTCAGGGTGGAGGTGAGCAGCCGCTCGAAGCGGAAGTCGGCGAAGGCGGCGCCGGCGGCGGTCGCGGCGCCCAGCGCCGCGTCGGCCAGCCCGAGCAGTGGGAGATCGGTGAACGCTGGATCCACGCCGTGCCGCGGCGGCGGCGGCGATGGTGGGAACTGGTCGGCCATTCGGCTCAGCCTACGGACAGCAGGGCCGACGCGACCGCGCGGACACGGCGGTGGGACACCCCTCGCAACTCCCCCGCCGCGCCGGCGTCGGTCAGGTCATGCAGATCCAGTCGGTGATGACGCCCGCGTCGTCGGTGGTGCAGCGCAGCCGGAACGGACCGTCGGCCGGTCGCGGGAAGGTGAAGCACCCGACCTCGTCCGAGGTCAGCTCGGTGGGCCGGCCGTGCGGCGTCAGCAGGGTCAACCGGCCGGTCTGGATCGGGTAGATCTGCCCGACGATCAGGTCCGGACCGATCTCCAACTCGATGCTCATCGTCCGGCCGGCGAACTCGAGGGTCCGGGCGATCGGCTCCTCCGAGCCGCGGACGAGCAGCGACTCGACGGCCGACTCCTCGCTGACCGACAGGAGTTCCAGCTCCGCGTCGATCGTCCGCCAGGTGAAGGCGGCCCGGGCCGCCGCGTACATCCGGTCGATCGTCGGCCCGTCGAGATCGGCGGCCAGCTCGTCCCGGTCGGACACCGCGACCCGCAGTTCCGCCAGCAACGCCTCGTCGTCCTGCATCCATCCGTCACTGCCCGGCTGCGTCATCGATGTCCACCTCCCGTCACGCCCGAATACTCCGAACCCATCAGCGACTGGATCGGACCGCTGGTCCGCAGCCGGGCCAGCGCCCGGGCCCGGGTGGGGCCGATGCTGCCCACTGGAATGTTCAACCGGCTGCTGATCTCCTGGTACGACAGCGGCGGATCGATGACCATCAGTTCCAGCAGTTCCCGGTGGTGCGCCGGCAATTCGGTCAGCCCGTCCAGCAACGCCCGGTGCCGTTCGGCGGCCAGCAGCCGATCGTCCATACTCATCGACCCACCGAACGACTGCCCGATCGACGCCGTGTCCCTGTCCAACTGTCCTCCCGCCCCCGGGTCGACCGGGGTCGCCTGTGCCTTGCTGCGCTGCACCCTGATTGCCTCGTGACGTGCGGTCGTCGCGATCCAGCCCGGCAGGGCCCGGGGCTCCCGGATGGTGTCGATGTGCTCGACCAGACGCAGCCAGACGGTCTGGCTGATGTCCTCGACGTCCTTGCCGGCCAGGTGGAAGCTGCGGACCACCGAGATGACCAGGGGCATGTACCGCCCCACCAGTCGATCCCAGGCCTGCTGGCTGCCCGCCGCCGCCGCCCGAACGATCTCGTTCATGTCCGTCGTGTCGGTCATGCAATACCTTCCGGGTCCGCGAACCCTGCCCGCCCCGGTGCACCGGGGCGGTATGCGCATGACCTATCCGATACACCTTCGCGAGCGGAAATACATCCGTTCCCCATGAATTTCCCGCACCGTCCATTCGCCCGGGCGGGGCCGTCGGACGGTCATGCCATGCTGGCGTGGGGAGGAAGACATGATCGAGGCACAGCAAACATGATCGAGGCACAGGGACTGACCAAGCACTACGGCTCGACCGTGGCCGTCGACGACCTGTCGTTCACCGTGCAACCGGGCATGGTCACCGGGTTCCTCGGCCCGAACGGCGCCGGCAAGTCGACCACCATGCGGATGATCCTTGGCCTGGACAATCCGAACGGCGGGCGCGCGCTCATCGACGGCAAGCCGTACGCCGCCCTGCAGCGGCCGCTGACCCAGGTGGGCGCCCTGCTGGACGCCAACTGGGTGCACCCCAACCGGTCGGCCCGCGCCCACCTGCGGTTCATGGCCGCGTCCAACCGGATCCCGACCCGCCGGGTCGACGAGGTGCTCGAACTGGTCGGCCTGACCAGCGTGGCCGGCAAGGCGGTTGGCAAGTTCTCGCTGGGCATGAAGCAGCGGCTCGGACTGGCCGGCGCGCTGCTCGGCGACCCCAAGGTGCTGCTGTTCGACGAGCCGGTCAACGGCCTGGACCCGGAGGGCATCTTCTGGATCCGGACATTCATGAAGAACCTGGCCGGCCAGGGGCGGACGGTCTTCGTCTCGTCCCACCTGCTCTCGGAGATGGCCCTGACGGCCGACCACCTGATCGTCATCGGACGGGGTCGGCTGATCGCCGACGCGACCACCAAGGATTTCATCGCCCGGGCGACCCGGTCCTCGGTCCGGGTGCGCTCGCCGCGGCTGACCGACCTGCGGGCGGCGCTGACCGGTGCCGGCCTGCAGGTGACCGATCAGGACGGGGCGCTGGAGGTGCTGGACGCACCGATCGAGCAGGTCGGTGACGTCGCCGGCGCCGCCGGGATCACGCTGCACGAACTCACCCCGCAGGTCGGCTCGTTGGAGGAGGCGTTCATCCAGCTCACCGGCGATGCGGTCGAGTACGGCGGGTCCCGGGCCCGGCCGGCCGCCACCATGACCGGCCCGCCGGGCAGCGGGCCGGGGGGCCCGGTGCCGGTCGGTCCCGGTCCCGGACCCGATCCGTCGGTGCCGCCGGGGGCCTGGTCGCCCGGCGCACCCGCCGGCTCGGCGGCGCCGGACGGAGGCCCGCGATGACGCTGCTCAACGTCGAACGCATCAAGCTGTTCTCGACCCGCTCGCCGTACTGGTGCCTGGCCGCGATCGCGGTGGCCGCGCTGGGGTTCGCCACGCTGTTCGGATTGGTGCAGAACGGCGAGGCGGCCCTGCCGTACATCTTCCTGCGCGGGGTCGGCCTGGGCATGAGCATCTACATGGTGCTCGCGGCCCTGGCGGTGACCACCGAATACCGGTTCGGCACCATCCGGAACACCTTCCTCGGCGTGCCCAGGCGGGCGTCGGTGTTGCTGGCCAAGACTGTGCTGCTGGCCCTGCTGGGCGCCGTCGTCGGCCTGGTCGCGGCGATCGGCTCCTACTTCCTGGCCAAGGCGTTGGCCAAGGAGCCGCCGGTGCCGCTGGAGCTGTCCACCTGGGACGAGTGGCGGCAGGTCGTCGGCTACGGCGCGATCTTCGCGATCGCCGCGGTCATCGCGGTGTCCGTCGGCACGATCGTGCGCCAGTCGGCCGGCGCGATCGCCATCCTGCTGCTCTGGCCGCTGATCCTGGAGAGCCTGTTCACGCTGATCCCGACGGTCGGCGAGAAGGTGGGGCCGTGGCTGCCGTTCGCCGCGTCGGACAAGATCGTCGCGCCGACCACCGGCATCGCCAACCTGTTCCAGCCGGGCGGCGGGCCGGACGCGCTGCAGGGCCTACTGGTGTTCGCCGGGACCGGCCTGCTGCTGTGGCTGATCGCGCTGGTGCTGTTGCAGAAGCGCGACGCGTGAGTCGCGGGTGCCGCGGTGAGGCCGGTCCGACGTGGGTGAGCTGATCGATCGATTCGGCAGCGCCCGGCACCCGGCCCGGACGGTCGAGCATCCTCGGGCGGCCGGGTCGTCGGACGGCACCGTCGATGCGGTGGGCAAGCTGTCCGCGGCGTTCGAGGTGGTGGAGAACGCCCGGGGTCTGCTGTACGGCTTCCACCGGATGTCCGGCGAGGCCGACCTGGCGCTGCAGGATGCGCTCGCGGCGCTGCGGGCCGCCGGTCACTGCGAGCTGGCCGACGAGATCGACCAGGTGCTGGTCGGCCGCGACACGGTGCCGGGCATGTGGACGTTCCAACTGGTCGAGGCCTACGACGAGCACTACTACCGGGTGTTCCGGGCGGTCGACGAGCTGGTGCGGGAGCGGCTGTCCGACGGCCGGCCGCACGTGTACGAGGCGGAGATGAAGCAGCGCGAGCAGCGGTCCGGGTCCGGCACCGGGCCGGGCTCGGGTTCCGGCTGATGTCCGGTGCGCCGGGCGCGGGTCCTACGCTGCCTGCTGTGCAGGACACCAGGATCGTGACCGGGACGCCGGACGACGGCCTGCCGGCCCATTTCCGGCGGGTGGTCAGCTTCCACCCGCGGGGCGGCCGGCTCAATCCGGTGCAGCGCCGGGCGTTCGACGCGCACGCCGCCGCCTGGTACCGGGACCCGGCGGACTTCGACGGACCGATCGACCTGCCGGCCCTGTTCGGCCGGGACGCCGACGTGGTGCTGGAGATCGGGTCGGGCATGGGTGAGTCGACCGCGCAGATGGCGGCGGCCCGGCCGGAGATCAACCTGCTCCCGGTCGAGGTCTACAAGCCCGGGGTGGCGCAGACGCTGCATCACCTGAACCGGGTGGGCGCCGGGAACGTGCGCCTGGTGCGGGCCGACGGGGTGACCGTGCTGACCGAGCTGATCCGGCCCGGATCGCTGGCCGAGGTGTGGCTGTTCTTCCCCGATCCGTGGCCCAAGACCCGGCACCACAAGCGCCGGCTGGTCACCACCGAGTTCACCGAGCTGGTCGCGTCCCGGTTGCGCAAGGGCGGCATCTTCCGGCTGGCCACCGACTGGGAGCCCTACGCCGAACAGATGCTGGCCACCTGCACGGCCACCCGTGCCCTGCGCAACGCCCACTGCGGCTGGGCCCCCCGACCCGCGTTCCGCCCCCCCACCCGGTTCGAGCGGCGCGGCCTGGCCGCCGGGCACGTCATCCGCGACCTCGAGTTCGTCCGCCGCTGACCCGCTCGCCTCCCCTTTTTCGCGCGGATCAACTACGCCCGCGCGGCTGAAGTCGCACTCACCCGTCCCACCAGTCACATTCGGTGTGGGTTCATCCGCGCGGTGGTTGTTGATCCGCGCGGGGGGTAGGTGCGCGGGGTTCGCGCGGGGTGGGTGGGTCCGCGGGGTTCGCGCGGGGGGTGCGTCCGCCAGGTTCGTGCGGGGGGTCGGTCAGCCGAGGTCGACGATGGCGGCAACCGGCCCGCCGCCGTCCGGGCCCTGATGGGCGGCCGACACGGACACGAACGCGGCCGGGTCGCCGGTGACGGCCGCGGTGACCCCACCCACGCACGCCTTGATCTGCCGGTGCCAGTGCACGTCGGAATCGTCCAGCATGGCGTTGCGCCGGCCGCGGACCTGTCCGTCCTGGGACGCCTCGCACTTGAGGAACACGTTGACCAGCCGCCCGTCCAGGTCGTCGGGATGCGGCCGGTCCGGCAGATCGAGGCCGGCTTCCCGGATGGCCGCCCAGATGCCGTCGGCGTCCAGCGCGTCCCGCATCACCGAGTGGCCGATGCGGTAGCGGCCGCCGATCCCACGGGCGTTGCCGACGACCACCACCTGGGCCTGGTCGAGTTCCACCCCGGACGAGCACGAGGCGACCGACGAGTACAGCGACCGGTCGTGCATGACGTCCTCGTCGCGTGGCATGTCGATCTCGCCGAGCGCGACGGCGATGCCCAGCGCGGTGCAACCGTTGGACAGGTCCATGGACTCGTGGGTGTGCTCGGTCCACACGGTCTGCCCGCGCTGCTTGGCGTCCCGGATCGTGTGGATGGTCAGCAGCGGGGTCTTGGTCTGCACGTAGTGCACGTCGGCCGGATCGGTGATGCCGGCCCGCGTCATGGCTTCGCGGACCGCGGCGGCCACCTTGGTGATCATCGGGGTCCGACCGATGTCCTCGGGCAGCAGCCGCTCGCTCATCGCGAAGCCGACGGTCAGCCGCGGCTCGTCCGTCGCCGGCGCGGCGCCGGCGGGCACGGTGGCGAACACCGTGGCGTGCGGGGAGAGCACCCCGTCGGTGCCGCCGGACCAGACGATCGGGATCTGCCGGACCTGGTCCGGCCCGCGGCTGCCGCCGGCGACGATCGCCTCCCGGAACGCTCGGTCGGCGATGATCCGGGTGTAGTCGTTGACGCCGCCGTTGCCCTCGGTCTTGCCGATCACCGCGATCACCCGGTCGGCCTCGATGACGCCGGCGTCAAAGAGCGCGGTCAGCTCGGTGGCGTCCGCGACACCGTGCAGCGGGATCTTGCGGACCTCGATCGGCTGGGGCGCCTCGCTCGCTGGGCCTGGCGTCTGGGACATGCGGATCCTCCCGGCTCGATGTGGCCCGACCGTACCCAGCCCCCTCGCGAGTCCGCGCCGGTGGGTCCCGGGGGCCGGCGCGCGGAGAGTGATCGAATTGGAATGTGTGTCGCGCCTCACATTTTGTCTGGAATTTACTCTTCACCCTCGCCGCGCCATTGTTTGACCATTTCTTTACCAATCTCGTCCGCTGGCGCCAGCCGTCGCCCACGCACCCGCTTTTCGTCGTCGGTGACCGCCGGACAAGGCCCCTCACCTGCGGCTTCTCCGCCCGGAATCGGGACGAACCGACGGGGTTGCGTCCGCCGCCCGTGATCTTTTCGATGTTCCAGAATGGTCAAAGGTGTTCCGAACAAATCACAGTTCTTGCGATAATCCATGACGTGACACAAGCCGATCGAACAACCATGACGTCGATGCGCGTCGTGCGCTGGTGGGATTCCCTGCCGCGCGCCACCCGCGTCGTGACGGTGGTCCTGCCCGTTCTGCTGGCCGTGTTCGCGGCCTGGGCCTTCAACGAGGTGATCGGTCAGGATCACGCCCAGTTCGATCTGCGGCTGTACTACGACGCCATCAACTACTGGCTGCACGGCCACGACCTCTACTCGTACTCGCAGTACGACCCGGTCAACATCTCCCTCGGCTTCACCTACCCGCCGGTCGCCGCCCTGCTGATGACGCCGATGGGACTGCTCAGCTACCCGGCCGTCAAGGTGATCTCCCTGCTGGCGATCGTCGCCGCCGGTGCCGCCTTCGTCTACCTGTGCCTGCGCGAGCGGGTCCGGTTGCCCAAGCCGCTGATGCTGGCCGCGGCCGGGGTGGCCACCGCGTTCGCGTTCACCCTGGAGCCGTTCCGGCAGACGCTGTCGTTCGGCCAGATCAACATCTACCTCGCCCTGCTGGTGGCCGTCGACCTGCTGGTCCTCGGCCGCCGGGGCAGCCGGTGGACCGGTGTCGGGATCGGGCTGGCGACCGCCATCAAGCTCACCCCCGGCATCTTCATCATCTATCTGCTGGTGGTCGGGCGGTGGCGGGCCGCCATCACCGCGATCGGCGCCGTCATCGCCGCCAATCTGGTCAGCCTGGTCATCGCCCCGGCCGAGACCTGGAAGTACTTCACCTCGTTGATGTGGGAGACGAGCCGGGTCGGCTTCCTGGACACCACGGTCAACCAGTCGGTCAACGGGCTGATCGCCCGGCTCGACGCGCCGCTGGCGCCGGGCCGGTTGCCCTGGCTGCTGCTCGCCGCCGCGGTCGTGGCGATCGGGTTCTGGCGGGCTCGCAAGGCGGCCCTGGCCGGTGACGAGCTGGCCGCGATGACCCTGGCCGGTCTGGTCGGCGTGCTGGTCAGCCCGGTCAGCTGGGTGCACCACATCATCTGGATCTTCCCGGCGATGCTGATCGTCGCCGTTCGCCTCAAGGCCACGATCGGCGAGCTCGCCTCCGACGACAGCGGCTACGCCTCGTCCGACCGGGTGCTGATGGGCCGCATCGTCCAGACGATCGGCTACTCGGTGCTCTTGACCGCCGGACTGGCCGTCTGGTGCATCCCGACGGCGTCGCTGATGGACGTGCGCGACTGGGAGTACGAACGCGGCGGCGTGCTGCTGGCCTTCGCCGGCAGCGTCCAGCTGCTGTGGATGCTCGTCGCGCTGGTGGCATTGCCGGTCCGCCGGGCGTCGAATCCTCCGGGGTCGGTGCGGGACGCCGTCGTCGCCGTGGACGACGGTCCTGCGGTCGATACGGGCGCCGTGCCGGCCGCGGCCCGGGCCACCCGGGTGGTGCTTCCGGCGCCGGCGGCCAACCCGGAGACCCTGGGCTGATTCACCGCCCGTCGATCCGCCCCGGGCGGGACCTCAGCTCGAGGGATTGGAGCCCCGGACGGCCGCCCGCAATTGCGCCGACATCGTGCGGCCGATGCCCAGCGGCCAGCGGTGCATGACGTAGTCGATCGCCTCGTCCACCTTGAGCTGCCGGGTCGAGTTGCCGATCCGCACCCACAACTCGGGCTGCGCGCCGCCCTTGCCGGGCCGCAGGTACACCGGGCGGGGTGAGGCCGGGCAGGTGATCCGGCAGATGAAGGTCTGGGCGTCGTCGACGGTGACCGGCGTGAAGTCGACGATCGTCTGGGCCGCGGCGGTCTGGCCGAGCGTGGTGGCCAGGAAGTCGCGCAGCCACAGCTCGAACCGGTCGGGATCCGGCGACTTGACGACGGTGAAGTCGTTGGCCAGGCCGACCGGTTCGCCCGCGTCGTTGACGCCGATCAGCAGCGTGCCGCCGTCCGAGTTGAGGAAGCCGGACACCGCCTTGGCGATCACCAGCTCGATGCGCTCGTCCCGCTGCTTGGTGTGCAGGTTCCAGCGGGCGCTGGACTTGAACTCGAGCCGGTCGGACTCGCCGCGGCGGATCAGCTCCTCGACCGGCTCGGTCGGCCGCGGCGGTTGCAGGCGGGCGGCGATCGCGGCGAACACCGCGAGCAGCAGCATGGTCAGGCCGATCGCCGTCAGGATGACGATCGGATCCCAGGGCTGCGCGACCGCCCCCCGGTACAGCCCGCCGATCAGCATGCCGCCGGAGATCCCGAGCACCGCGATGACCGTCGTCGTGCTGGGGGACAGCCGCACCCGACCACGCAGCAACCAACGCGCGAGCTGACCGATCAGGTAGGCCGTCAGCAACCAGATCGGCAGCGCCACCGCGATCGCGATGACCGATTCCTGTCCGTACACCACGAGCGGGCAGCCTAGCCGGGCGGTTCGCCCGTCCTGCCGGGCCGGATCGGCAAGCAGTTCGCACTCCGAGCCCAGTGGCGCGCCACCGGCTCACTTGAACCGGCCCTGCGCCACTGGCTGCCCACCCCCGCTCCGCTCCCGCGACTGCTCCCCCGCGGCTGCGCCCCCGCCCCGCCGCGGCTCCTCCCCGCTCCCCCGCCCCCGGGCCCACCCGCGCGGATGAAGTCGTTCACCCGCGTCACACCAGTCACATTCGGTGCGACTTCATCCGCGCCGGCGAAGTTGATCCGCGCGGGGAAGGAGGGGGGTCAGCTGACGAGGTCGAGGGCGGCGCGGACGATGCTGTCGGTGTCCAGGCCGTGGTACCTGAAGACGTCCTCCAGCGAGCCGGCCTGGCCGAACCGGGTGACGCCGAGGGCGGTGCCGGGCACGCGGTTGACGGTGGCCAGAAACGACAGGGTGTGCGGGTGCCCGTCCAGGACGGTGACCAGCGGGCAGGCCCGGGCGGCCGGGAAGACCTGGTCCAGGATCCAGGACTCGGCGTCCTCGTGTCCCTGCCGGGCCCGGAGCGCCCGGTACAGCAGGTCGGGGCTGGTCAGGCAGACCACGTCCGCGCCGATGCCGACCTGGGCCAGCCGCTCCGCGGCGGCCAACGCCTCCGGCACCACGGTGCCCATCGCGGCCAGCGTCACCTGCGGCTTCTCGGCCCGGTGCAGGAGGTAGGCGCCGGCCACCACCTGCCGGCGCCGGCGCTCCCGGGCGGCCGGGTCGGCCGGCACCGCGGCCAGGCTCTGCCGCACCGGGCGGGTGGACAGCCGCAGGTAGGCGGAGCTGCCGTCCGGCCGGCCCAACCGGGCGAGCGCGGCCAGCAGCGTCCACTCGGTGTCGATCGCGAACGCCGGCTCGTAACTCACGCAGCCCGGCTGCTCGATGCCGATCGACGGCGTCTTGATCGACTGGTGGGCACCGCCCTCCGGGGCCAGCGACACCCCCGACGGGGTGCCGACCAGGATCGACTGCCCGCCCGCGTAGATGCCGTACGACCACGGTTCCAGCGCCCGCTCGACGAACGGGTCGTACAGGACGCCGATCGGCAGCAGCGGCTGCCCCCACCGGCTCCAGGTCGCGCCGAGCTCGGAGATCATGCCGACCAGGTTGACCTCGGCGATGCCCAGCTCGATGTGCTGACCGGTCGGCGACTCCCGCCAGTGCAGGATCGTCTCGCTGTCGTCGGCGAACCAGTCGGTGCGTTCCCGCGCCGACCAGGCGCCGACCTTGTTCACCCAGCCCCCGAGGTTGGTCGACGACGTCACGTCCGGGGTGACGGTGACGACCCGGCGGGCCGCCTCCGGCGCGTCCCGGGTCAGGTCCAGCAGCACCCGGCCCAGCGCGGCCTGCGTCGTGGACGTGCCCGCCGGGGTGCGGCCGATGTCCCGGGGGATGGCCGGCGGGGCGGTCGTCGGGATCGGCGCACGGTCCAGCCGGGCGGCCGTCCGGGCGCACAGCTCGGCGGCGGCGCTGCCCGGGTCGAAGCGGCGCCACGGATCGGCCAGGTCGGTGCCCAGGCGATCCGCCAGCTGGCGCATCTGCTCGTCGGTCAGCAGCGCCGAGTGATTCTGCGGATGGCCCTTGGATGCCAAGCCGAAACCCTTGATCGTGTACGCGAAGATCACGGTCGGGCGGCTGTCGTCGATGTCGTCGAAGGCGGCGTCCAGCGCGGTCAGGTCGTGGCCGCCCAGGTTGGCCACCGCGTCGACCAGGGTCCGGTCGTCGATCTCCGCGATCAGCTCGGCGATCGGCGCGGCGTGCCTGCCGTCGCCCGGCAGCCGCCGACGGAGTTCGTCCGGCCCGAGCCGCAGCAGCCGCTGGTATTCCGGGTTCGGCATCTCGTCGATCCGGGCCCGCAGGGCCGGGCCGCCCGGCCGGGCGAACAGTTCGTCCAGCAGCCGCCCGTACTTCACCACGATCACCTGCCAGCCCGCGGCGGTGAACATGCCGATCAGCTTGTCGGCGGCGATGTTGGGGACGACCCGGTCCAGCGACTGCCGGTTCAGGTCGACCACCCACACGACCTCGCCGAGTTCGGCAACCTGGGGGTCGAGCACGGCCTCCCAGACGGCGCCCTCGTCGAGCTCGGCGTCACCGAGCAGCGAGTACTGGCGGCCGGCACCGGCGCCGCCGAAGCCGGCCTCGATGTACCGGCGGGACAGCGCTCCCCAGATCGGGGCGGTGGCGCCGATGCCGACCGAGCCGGTCGAGTAGTCCACCGGGTCCGGGTCCTTGGTGCGGCTCGGGTAGCTCTGCAGGCCGCCGAACTCACGCAGCCGGGGCAGGTAGGCGGCGTCCAGCCGGCCGAGTAGGTAGTTGATCGCGTGCAATACCGGCGACGCGTGCGGCTTGACCGAGACCCGGTCCTCCGGTCGCAGGTGCCGGAACCACAGCGTCGTCATGATCGACACCAACGACGCCGACGACGCCTGGTGACCGCCCACCTTGAGCCCGCCCGGGTTGGGCCGCACCCGGTTGGCGTGATGGATCATCGCCGACGAGAGCCACAGCAGCCGGCCCTGGATCTCGTCGAGGACGTCCGGGTCGGCCGTCTCGGTCATCCCGTGTGCGCTGGTCGTCATGGTCGCCTCCGGCTGGCCGGCCGGACGAACCGGCCTGGTAGATATGTCGGTCAGCCAAGCAAAAGGGCGGCCGGTCGCACAACAGCCCCGGCCGAACTTGAGCATTCCGCCCAACGAACAACCGGCAGTCCGGCCAGGAGGTGGGCATCGTGACCAAGCCCGGAGCCGATCGGAACCCAGCCGACGGCCGGGTCGACAGCCGGGTCGACGCGGTCGACGCACGAATCCTGCTCGAGCTGGCCGCGCACCCCCGGGCCAGCGCGGTCGCGGTGGCCGACGCGACCGGCATCGCCCGCAACACCGCCCAGACCCGGCTGGCCCGGCTGGAGGCCGGTGGCGCCCTCGGCTCGTTCGAACGCCGGGTCGAGCCCGCCGCCCTCGGCTACCCGCTGACCGCGTTCATCACCGCCCTGGTCACCCAGCGCGCGCTGGACCAGGTTGCCCGCGCCCTGGCCGCGGTGCCGGAAGTACTGGCCGTGCACGGGATCTCGGGGTCGATCGATCTGCTCATCCACGTGGTGGCCCGGGACGCGGACGACCTCTACCGGATCGCCGGGCAGATCCTGGCCATCCCCGGCGTCGAACGGACCACCACCGGCCTGGTCATGCGGCAGCTGGTCGACTACCGGCTGACGCCGCTGCTGCGGCGGATGGCCGACGTCGACGGCCGCCCGCGCCGGGTGTGACGCGGGCCGGCCGTTCGGTGGGTCAGTGCCGGAAGCCGGACGGTCCGCTCAGCACCGTCTCGCTCGCTTCGTCGTTGAGGGAGTCGACCGCCGCGGCCAGTTCCCCGAAGAACAGCTCCGCCAGGTCCATCGAGAAACCGTTGCGGACGACGACCCGCAGCACCGCCAGGTCCTCCCGGTTGGCCGGGAACGTGTAGGCGGGCACCTGCCAGCCCCGCTCCCGCATGCGGCGGGACAGCGCGAACACGTCCCAGCCCGTGACCTTCTCGGAGGTGGTGAATGCGAACACCGGAAGCTCGTCGCCCTTGGTGATCAACCGGAATTCCGGCCGTGCGCCGATCTTCTCGGACAGCGCCATGGCCACGTTCCGGGACGACTGCTGCACCGCGGTGTAGCCGGACCGGCCCAACCGGAAGAAGTTGTAGTACTGGGCGATCACCTCGGAACCGGGCCGGGAGAAGTTCAGCGCGAAGGTGGGCATGTTGCCACCCAGGTAGTTGACGTTGAACACCAGCTCCTCGGGCAGGTGCTCCTTGTCCCGCCAGATGATCCAGCCGACGCCCGGGTAGACCAGCCCGTACTTGTGCCCGGAGGTGTTGATCGAGACCACCCGCGGGAGCCGGAAGTCCCACTCCAGGTCGACGTCCAGGAAGGGAGCGATCATGCCGCCGGACGCGCCGTCGACGTGCAGCGGGATGTCCGGACCGCCGTCGGCGGCGAGCTTGTCCAGGGCGGCCGCGATCTCGGCGACCGGCTCGTAGCGCCCGTCGAAGGTGGACCCCAGGATGGCGACGACGCCGATGGTGTTCTCGTCGACCGCGGCCACCGCGGACGGCGCGTCCAGATAGACCCGATCGCCCTCCATCGGGACCAGCCGGGGCTCGACATCCCAGTAGCGGCAGAACTTGTCCCAGCAGACCTGGACGTTGATGCCCATCACCAGGTTCGGCTTGCGCACGTTCAGGTCGCCGCCCTCGGCCCGGACCTTGGCCTCCCAGCGCCGCTTCAGGGCCATCCCGGCGAGCATGCAGGCCTCGCTGGACCCGGTGGTGGAGCACCCGGTCGCGTCCTCCGGGGTCGGCGCGTGCCACAGATCGGCGATGATCGACACGCAGCGACGCTCGATCTCCGCGGTCTGCGGGTACTCGTCCTTGTCGATCATGTTCTTGTCGGCGCACTC
>JBDHZW010000073.1:0-20981 GCA_039812105.1 Nakamurella sp. | reverse complement strand
TCGGGAACGGGCCCTTCTCGATGAACAGCGCGGTGATGAAACCCCACGCGATGAACGCGGCGATGTTCGGCATGATCATCCCGGACAGGAACGTGCCGAACTTCTGCACCGCGACCCGGGAACTCGACGTCTTGCTGGCCGGTACCGCTTCGGTACTCACAACGGATCCCCTTTCCTGGGGTAGGCGCGGCCCGGCGACGGGCCGCGGACGTACGGGAGCGACCCGGGCGGGGAAGCGCGCCGCCCGGGTTGCCGAAAGAGGAGGACTACCGCGGGGATTCGCCCTGTCGAGCGGGTCCGACGCGGTGACGCAGGTCTCAGCGAGAATGACTCTAGGGCATGACCCCCACGTATGTCACCGGTGACAGACAAGATTCTCCAATTTTCTGTCACCGATGACAGAACGACGCCTGTCATCGGTGACATACTGAACCGGACGAAGACGGCCCGGACGTTCGTCCGCGTTGACGACCCTGCAGACCGGAGGGGAGGGAAGACGACGACGTGAGCGAGGCTTGCCGAGCGAACCATGGGCACCGTCGGCGCCCCCGCGGCGGGGACGGCCGAGCCCGCGAGGCGTCCCCCGAGGGGGCGACGTGAGCACGATGCGCGACGTGGCCCGGGTGGCCGGCGTCAGCGCGAAGACGGTGTCCCGGGTCATGAACAACGACCGCTACGTCTCGGACGACGTCCGGGCCCGGGTGCTCAAGGCGGTCGAGGACCTGCAGTACGTGCCCAACGTGATGGCGCGCAGCTTCCGCTCCGGGCAGGACACCGCGATCGGCGTGGCCGTGCCGATCCTCAACGACTTCTTCGGGCACGTCGTCCAGGCGGTCGAACGGATCGCCCGCGACCGGGGCACCGCGGTCTACCTGACCTGCCTGGGTGAGGATCCGGCGGGCGAGCAGGCGGCGATCGAGTCGCTGCTGGCCCGGAACGTGGTCGGGCTGCTGGTCGCCCCGGTCGCCGACGATCAGTCGTACCTGCGGCCGTGGCGGGAACGGACCTCGATGGTGTTCGTGGACCGGCGGCCCCGCAAGCTCACCGCCGCGTATGTCGTGCACGACGACAACGCGGGGACCCGGCTGGCGATCAGCCACCTGCTCGAACACGGACACCGCCGGATCGCGTTCGCCGGCGATGACCCGCACGTGCCGACCACCGCCCGCCGGCGCACCACCTATGAGCTGACCCTGTTCGACGGCGGGGTCGGCCTCGACCCGTTCCTCATCGCCTGGGGCGCGTCGACGAACCCGGTGGCGCCCCGGCTGCTGAACCTGCCGAACCCGCCGACCGCGATCTTCTCGGCCAACCCCACCTGCACCATGGCCCTCATCCGCCAGCTGCACGCGGTCGGCCGACCGGACGTCACGGTGGTCGGCTTCGGCGACTTCCCGATGGCCGACTCGCTGACCCCGCCGGTCACCGTCGTCGACCAGGACCCGACCGAGCTGGGCAACCTGGCCGCCAATCGCCTGTTCCGCCGCATCGACGAACCCGACAAACGACTGACCCGGCAGACCGTGGTGCCGGTGTCGCTGATCCGCCGCGGCTGCTGCGAACGCGCCCTGGTCGGACCCGCGGCCTGAGCCGACCCGCCGGTCCGGTCCGAGCCCGACCGTGTACTCAGGGTGCCCTATCTGTTGTTAGCCTTCCCTAATGCACACCGTGCGGGTGGTGAGACCCGGCCGCCGGCCGGACGGCGGGTGACGACGACGACCGTGCCCGCCGCCGAACAGGTCGGCGCCGGGCGCAGGGCCGCCGCCGTGATCGTCGGCAGCGTGCTGCTGGCCGTGCTGGTCGTCGCCAGCGTGTTCATCGGCTCCGGCGACATCCCGGTGGCCGACGCCTGGGCGGCCCTGTGGCACGACTCCGGCAGCACCACCGACCTGCTGGTCCGCGACTTCCGGATCCCGCGCACCCTGCTGGCCATCGTCGTCGGGATCGCACTCGGGGTGGCCGGGGCGATCATCCAGCCGCTCACCCGCAACCCGCTGGCCGACCCGGGCATCCTCGGCGTCAACGCCGGCGCCTACTGCGCGGTGGTGTTCGCCGCCGCCTTCCTCGGATCCGCCGTCGATCTGACTCTGGTGCTGTGCGCGCTGGTCGGGGCCTTGCTGGCCGCCCTGGTCGTGTACGGCGTCGGCAACACCGGACCGGCCGGAGGCACCCCGACGAAGCTGGTGCTGACCGGGGTCGCCCTGGGCGCGGTGCTGTCCGGGGTCAGCTTCGCGGTCACCCTGGCCCGGCCCGAGGTGTTCGACAAGGTGCGGTTCTGGAGCGCCGGATCGCTGCAGGGCCGCCAGTTCGACACGCTGTGGACGGTGCTGCCGTTCATCGTGGCCGGCGTCGTCATCGCGCTGGTCATGCCGCGGGCATTGAACGCGCTGTCCCTCGGCGACGACATGGCGGTCGCGTTGGGTTCGCGTCCGGCCGTGACGAAGGCGGCCGGCGTCGTCGCGGTCACCCTGCTGTGCGGGGCGGCGACCGCGGCGGCCGGTCCGATCGCGTTCGTCGGGTTGATGGTGCCGCACGCGCTGCGCAGCATCGTCGGGCCTGACCAGCGCTGGATCATGCCGCTGAGCCTGCTGGCGGCGCCGATCCTGCTGCTGTCCGCGGACATCCTGGGCCGGGTCGTGGTGTCCTCCGAGCTGCCGGTCGGCGTCGTCACCGCCTTCCTGGGTGCCCCGGTGCTGATCGCGCTGACCCGGCGGAAGGGGGCGCGCGGCCTGTGAGCACCACCCGCGTCCGTACCGACCCGCCGCCGGTGCGCTGGCCGCACGGCATCCGCCCGCTGCGCGTCGGGCCGTTCAGCACCCGCCTCGAGGTCCGGGCAGCCGTGCTGACGGTGCTGTTCCTGCTGGTCGCATTGGCCGTCGGGGTGTATGCACTGACCGTCGGCAGCGCCGGCATCGGCCTGGCCGAGGTGATCTCCGCGTTCCGGGGGACCGCGGGTTCGGGCACCAGCCGGATCGTGCTGGAGTGGCGGCTGCCGCGGGTGGTCTTCGCGCTGCTGGCCGGCGCCGCCCTGGCCATCGGCGGCGCGGTGTTCCAGTCGATCACCCGGAACCCGCTGGGCAGCCCGGACATCATCGGGTTCAGCTCCGGTGCGTACACCGGCGCGCTGCTGGTCGCCCTGTTCGCCACCGGCAGCGCCTGGGGCACCTCGGCCGGCGCGTTGGCCGGCGGCCTGCTCACCGGCGTCGCGGTCTACCTGCTCGCCTTGCGGCAAGGCGTCGCGGCCACCCGGATCGTCGTCATCGGCGTCGGACTGAGCCTGTTCCTGTCCGCGTTCAACACCTGGTTGCTCACCACGATGCGGCTGGAACAGGCCATCTCCGCGGCGAGCTGGGGCGCCGGTTCGCTGGCCGACATCGCCTGGGCGCACGTGCTACCGGTCGCCGCCGGACTGCTGGTCGGGGTGCCGGTCGTGCTGTGGTCGGCCGCCGACATGCGCATGCTGGAGATGGGCGACGACGCCGGCCGCGGCGTCGGGGTCAGCGCCGAACGGGTCCGGGTGGTGCTGCTGCTGACCGGCGTGCTGCTGGTCGCCCTGGTCACGGCGGCGGCCGGCCCCATCGCCTTCGTCGCGCTGGCCGCCCCCCAACTGGCGATGCGGTTGACCGGCACCCCGGGCCTGCGGATCATCCCGGCGGCCGTGTTCGGGGCGCTGCTGCTGGTGGTCGGCGACCTGATCGCGCGCACCGTCATCGCCCCCACCCAGCTGCCGGTCGGCGTCGTCACCCTCTGCCTGGGCGGCGGCTACCTCGTCTTCCTGCTGGCCACGTCCGGAAAGGGAGCCCGCCGATGACCGCTCGCGTCGACCCCCTGCCCCCGGCCCGGCTGCAGGCGCGGGCCCTGTCCGCCGGCTACGGCGACCGGCGGATCATCGCCGACCTGGACGTGCGGATCCCCGACGGCAGCTTCACCGTGATCATCGGCCCGAACGGCTGCGGCAAGTCCACCCTGCTGCGCTCACTGGTCCGGCTGATCCGGCCGACCGCCGGCACCGTGCTGCTGGACGGCGCGGACATCGCGCAGCTGCGGTCCAAGCAGCTGGCCCGGCAGATCGGCCTGCTGCCGCAGGTGTCGATCGCGCCCGAGGGCATCACCGTCATCGACCTGGTCAGCCGCGGTCGGCACCCGCACCAGAGCGCGCTGAAGCGGTGGAGCGAGCACGACGAGCGCGCCGTGCAGGACGCGCTGCGCCGCACCGGGCTGACCGAGCTGACCGCCCGGGTGGTCGACGAACTGTCCGGCGGTCAGCGGCAACGGGTCTGGATCGCCATGGCGCTGGCCCAGGACACGCCGATCCTGCTGCTCGACGAGCCGACCACCTACCTGGACATCTCGCATCAGATCGACGTGCTCGACCTGTGCACCAGCCTGCACCGGGAGGGTCGCACCCTGGTCGCCGTGCTGCACGACCTGAACCAGGCGGCCCGCTACGCCAGCCACCTGATCGTGCTGCGGGACGGGCGGATCGTCGCCCAGGGCGGCCCCGCCGACGTGGTGACCGCCGATCTGGTCCGGCAGGTGTTCGGGGTGGCCGCGCGGGTGATCCCCGACCCGGAGACCGGCACCCCGCTGATCGTCCCGCACGCCCCCGTCCTCGCCTGACTCGACGGCCCGATCCCACCCCTCCCGGAAGGAACCCATGAGAACGTCCCGCACGATGATCGCCGCGGCCGCCCTGGCCGCCGCCGCCCTGGTCCTCGGGGCCTGCAGCAGCGGCAGCGATGCCGGCTCCACGACGAGCGCAGGCGGCGGATCCGGGTCGGCCGCGCCGTCCGGCGGCTCCGGCCTGCCGACCACGGTCGACACCATGTTCGGCCAGGTGGAGATCCCGGCGCCGGCGGACGGCGACCTCACCGTGGTCGCGCTCGGCTGGTCCGACGCCGAGATCGCGCTGGCCCTGGGGGTCAAGCCCGTCGCCGTGTACGACTGGCAGGGCTTCGGCGAGCCGAACAAGGGCGTCGGCCCCTGGGCGACCGAACTGTTCGGCGACGTCACGCCGACGGTCCTGGCCAACTCCGGCGACTCGCTGGACTACGAGGCGATCCAGGTGCTGGAACCCGACCTGATCCTGAACACCCGCTCCGGCGGCGACCAGGCCCAGTACGAGCGGCTGTCCTCGATCGCGCCGACCGTGTCCCCGCCGGCCGGTACCGCCGCCTTCGGCACCGGCTGGGACGACCAGACCCAGCTGGTCGCCGACGCGCTCGGCCGCTCCGCCGAGGGCAAGGAATTGGTCTCCCAGGTGCAGGACACGATCACCGCCGCCGCTGCGGCGAACCCCGGCTTCCAGGGCAGGACCGCGGTGGCGGGGACGAAGTTCGGCGAGGCCTACGGCGCCTACATCGCCGGCGACTTCCGCTGGGACCTGCTGGCCGACCTGGGCTTCGAGCCGAACCCGGCGGTGACCGCGCTGCCCGCCCAGGGTTTCTACGTGCCGGTGTCGAACGAGCAGATCAGCGCCTTCGACGCGGACGTCGCGGTGCTGTTCCCGATCGGCTTCACCCTCGCCGAGCTGGAGGCCGACCCGCTGATCTCGTCGCTGGCGGTCGTCAAGGACGGCCGGACGGTCTTCCTGGCCGCCGACGACCAGGTCGCCCAGGCGTTCAGCGCGGCCAGCCCGCTGTCCATCCCGATCGCGGTCCAGGGCATCGTGCCGCAGCTGGCCACCGCGGCCGGCTGACCGGTTACCGAGGCAGCACCGGGATCGTCAACGTGCAGCCGTCGCCGGCGCCCAGGTGCAGGGTGGCGGTGCCCCGCGCGCGCGTCCGGTAGCCGGCCGGAAACTGCCCGAGAATCGGATTGCGGCCGTGGAACCAGCGGCCCTGCACGTCCAGCCGCAGCTCCTCGCCGGCCCGGAACCGGGTGGCCGAGGGCAGCAGACCGATTCGCAGGCCGACCTTCTCGCCGTCGGCGAGCGGCCGGCGGTCGGTGTGCGGATGCCACGGCTGGTACGGCAACGACCGTCCGGCGTCGACGGCCCGGTGCGCGGCCAGCAGCATCCCGTGGGTGACCAGGTCGCCCTGGAACCCGTAGGAACCCTCGAAGGTGACCTCGCGTCCGTCCCGGAACTTGCGGACGCCGGCCAGCACCGGGAAGTCGTCGGCACCGGCCACCGACAGCGTCAGGTCCAGCACCATCGGGCCCACGACGTCGGTGTCGGCGTCGAACCGGTAGGCAAAACTGACGCGCCCGCGGCGACCGAGGTCGACCGTCTCGCCGGCCGGCCCGGCGTCCGCCGGTGGGCCGGTCGACTCGACGAGAGCACCGGTCGTCCGGGTGTCCCCGGCCCGGCAGCGCAGGGTGCGCCACCGGGTGTCCGGCGGCGGCCAGCTCGCCACGTGCGCCACCCGAACGACCGTGCCGCGGTCCTCCCGGATCTCCACCCGCACCGGCGGCTGTGCGACGATGCCGGTGTCCGCACCCTTGAGGAAGTGATCGAAGAACCGGGCCTGGGCGTCCAGCGCCTCGGCCGAGTAGTACACGGCCCACTTCGGTCCCCGGTGCGTGTAGAGCCACGCGCGGCTCGACCCGATCCGGCGGAAACCCTCGAACGACCCGCGGCTGTGCAGGTTGTGGTCGGAGAAGCTGCCGCAGATCAGCGCGGGGACGTCGATGGCCCCGATGTCCCGGTCGCGGGCGGCGTACCACTGATCGGCCAGGGCCCGCCGGTGCGCCTGGCCCACCACGTCGACCCGCCCGCGGCTGCGCCGCTTGGTCATCGTCCCCCAGACGGTCAGGAAGCCGGTCTCGAGAATGCCTCCCGGGCGGGCGAAGTCGCGGTAGAAATCGGTGAAGCCCTCCCACGGGCAGATCGCCGTCAGGTGCGGCGGCCGGGTGGCCGCGCCGGCCCATTGGCTGATGGCCAGGTAGGACACGCCGCTCATGCCGACCCGCCCGGTCGACCACGGCTGCCGGGCCGCCCACTCCACCAGGTCGTGGACGTCCAGACCCTCCTGCGCCGACAGCAGGCCCGGTTCGCCCTCGGAGGTGCCCCACCCGCGCAGGTCGGCGTTGATCACGACGTAGCCGCGGGCCGTCCAGTGCGCGGGATCGGGGCTCTCCCAGGACGTCCAGGCGGAGTGGGTGAGCGGGGCGCTGCGCATGAGCCGGTACTGCAGCGTCGGCCGGTAGCCGCGACGGGTGGGGTGGTGCAGCGGCAGGTCGTCCTTTCCGTACGGGTGCGCGCACAGGATGACCGGATGCCGATCGCCGTCGGCCGGCCGGAACACGTTGACCCGCAGGCGGACCCCGTCCCGCATGGGTACCGGCACGTCCCAGTCGACAACCGCACCGGCCGGCGGGCCGGTGATGGTGATCGGCGGGCGGACCAGCCGGCGAAGACTCGTCAACGCCCGGTCCCGGCGCCGGTCCGGACGGCGGCGAACATGATTGATAGTGCCGCTATGAGTCATAGCGGAACTGTACCGCTAGGCTGACGGGATGCCCAGTGCCCGCCCGGCGGCCACCCCTCGCCCGGGCGCGTCGCGCCAGCAGCAGGCGGGCGACGCCATCCGCGAGCGATCCCGGCAACGACTGGTGCTCGGCGCCGCCGAGGTCTTCGCCGAGCGCGGTTACGCCGGCACCACCGTCAACGAGATCGCCGCGCGGGCCGGAGTGTCGCTGCGCACCCTGTACACCGCCTGGGGCAGCAAACGTCGGCTGCTGCGCGCGTACGTGGAGTACACGATGACCGGGTCGTCGACGGCGGTCACCGACGGCAGCTGGGTGCCCCAACTGCAGCGGCTGCTACCCGACCGGTCGCCGGGCGATCCGCGGGACCGGATGCGCCGGGTGGCCGCGATCTTCCGGGACCTGGCGGAGCGGATGGCGCTGCCCTGGCAGCTGCTGCGGGACGGGGCCGCGGTCGACCCGGGAGTCGTGCAGGACCACGCCGAGCTGGAGCAGCTGCGCCGGCGCACGATGGCCGGGCTGTTGGACGGCATCGACGACGCCGATCTGCGCCCCGGCCTGGACCGGGACGCCGCGATCGACACGATGCTGGTCATCGCCGGCCCGGACAGCTACCGCACGCTCGTGCAGACCCGCGGCTATTCGATGGACGAGTTCGAGCGCTGGGTCGGCGACACGCTCATTGCCGCCCTGCTGGCGCCCTGACTCCCCCGGCGGTCGAGCTGCCCGCAGCCGGGCCCGGGAGCACAATGGGGCACCATGCTCGATTCCCCCGTGGTGGGTGCGCTGCTGTCGGTGAACGTCGGCCTGCCCCGCGACGTGCAGTGGCGCGGCCGGACCGTGCACACCGGCGTATGGAAGTCGCCGGTGCCCGGTCCGCACACCGTGCGGCGGTTGAACATCGACGGCGACGGCCAGGGTGACACCGCCGGCCACGGCGGCGAGATGCGGGCGGTGCTGGTCTATCAGATCGACTCCTACCGCTACTGGGAACGGGTGCTGGGGCGGGACGACCTGCGCCCCGGCCACTTCGGGGAGAACTTCACCGTGTCCGGGCCGGCCGACGACCAGGTCTGCATCGGCGACCGGTTCCGCATCGGCACCGCCGAATTCGAGGTCACCCAGCCGCGGGTCACCTGCTTCCGGGTCGGGCTGCGGCTGGGCCGGCCCGACCTGCCCGGCCTCCTGGTCCAGCACCACCGCCCCGGCTTCTACCTCCGGGTGATCACCGAGGGGGTCGTCGCCGCCGGCGATCCGATCGTCAAGGTCGCCGAGGACCCGCACCGGATCAGCGTCGCCGACGTCGACGCGCTGCTGTACCTGCCGGATCCCGATCCGGACCGGATGCGGGAGGCCTTGCTCGTGCCCGCGCTCAGCCCGGGCTGGCAGGAATCGTTTCGCGACCTGCTGGCGGCCGCCGACGCGGGCCTGCCCACCGCCGGGCCCACCGTCGGAACCGCGCCGCTCTGGCCCGGTTTCCGGGGCCTGCGGATCGCCGAGATCACCCGGGAGAGCCGGACCGTCCGCTCGTTGCGGCTGGTCGACCCGGACGGGATCGCCCTGCCCGCCGGCCGGGCCGGCCAGTACCTGACCGTCCGGGTGCCGCTGCCGGGGCGGCCGGTCGTCCGCAGCTACTCGCTGTCCGGCGCACCCGGCGCGGGAAGCTACCGGATCAGCGTCAAGCGGGAGGAGCACGGCCTGGCCAGCGCCTGGCTGCACGAGCGGGCCCGGGTCGGCGACCTGCTGGACGTCGCCGCCCCGCGGGGCGATTTCACCCTCGACTCCGGCGACGGTCCGGTCGTTTTCGTGTCCGCCGGGGTCGGCGCCACCCCGGTCCTGGCCATGCTGCACGAACTCGTCGCCGGCCACACCCGGCGGCCGGTGTGGTGGCTGCACGCGGCTCGGGGACCGGCGGACCATGCCTTCGCGGCCGAGGCGGCCGACCTGATCGCGACGCTGCCCGGCGCGCACCTGCTCGTGCGCTACAGCGGACCCCGACCGGACGCCGAGCCCGCCCGGCCGGCACCACCCGGGGCCATCGGGTTCGGCCACTTCGACACCGACACCTTCACCGCCGCCGGCGTTCCCGTCGACGCCCAGGTGTTCCTGTGCGGCCCGGAGGGGTTCATGCGGGACATGACCGCCGCCCTGGTCGCCGGCGGCCTGGACGCCCGCCGGATCCACACCGAACCGTTCGGGGCCCGCAGTTCCGTCAACCCCGGAATCGTCGATCCCCACCGGGGACCTCCGCACCCACCGCCCGGACCGCCCGGTCCGGGTCCCGCCGTGACGTTCTCCCGCAGCGACCTGGCCGTGCCGTTCGACCCGCGGCTGGGCACCCTGCTGGAGTTGGCCGAGGCGTGCGACGTACCGACCCGCTGGTCGTGCCGGACCGGGGTCTGCCATACCTGCAGCACACCGTTGCTGGCCGGCGAGGTCGCGTACCGGCCGGACCCGCTGGAACCGGCGGTGCCGGGCGACGCGCTGATCTGTTGCGCCCGACCGATCAGTGACGTCGTGCTCGACCTGTAGCCGGCCTCGGAGTCCGGCGGCGGGAACGGGCGGCGGGATCAGGTGAAGACCTGGACGCCGCGGCCGATGGCGTCAGAATGCGATCGATCGCCCTGGCCAATGGCCGACCCGTCGCTCGGGTCGCTGTCAGCCGTCGACGGATCTCGGTCGAGTTTCCGGTCGAATCGACGTCGAGCCGCCGAGCGCGACGTTTCTCGGTGAGCCGTTCCGGGAAGTCCTTAGGTCACGGTGCACTCAAGAACAGGTCCAGGAGGGAACGAGCCATGTCGACCGATGCCATCGTCCTGCTGCGCAACGATCACCAGCAGATCCGGCGGGAGTTCAAGCGCTTTTCCGAAGCCGGGGACGCCGCGACCGCGGCCAAGGGAAAGATCGTCGACAAGATCATCGAACTCCTGACAGTGCACACCTACCTGGAGAACGAGGTGATGTACCCGGAGGTCCGGCGGCTCCTTCCGGAACTCGAGGACGACGTCCTGGAGTCGTACGAGGAGCATCACGTGGCCGACCTGCTCGTCGCGGAACTAGCCGCCATGGATCCCGGCGCCGAGCGATTCGACGCCAAGGTGACCGTGCTGATCGAGAACGTCACCCACCACATGGACGAGGAGGAGCAGGACTGGTTTCCCAAGGTGCGCGCCGGACTTCGACGCAAGCCGCTGCAGGAACTGGGGGCGCGAATGCTCGAAATGAGGGGGTCGGCGCCGACGCGCCCGGAGCAGCCGAGCGCCCTGAAGAAGGCAGTGGACGCCGTCCTGGCCTGAGATGTCAGCCGCTCGCCGTTTCGGAGGGCGGTGCGGCACCACCCTGTACCCCGCCCAGGGTCATCAGCTCGATGATCGACTGGCGGTCCGCCCGGGACGGCAGGCCCCAGCCGGACGAGTAACCGTACACCTGGTCCAGCGGCGTGGCCGCGGTCCGTCCGTCCAGGATCTCGACGGAGTCCGTGGCGATGAGGCCGGGATGCTCGACACCACATGCCTCGGCAACCCTGACCAGGTCCCGTCTGAGCGTCCGGATGTAATTCGCCGCCCGGACGGACTTGAGGTGCGGATCCAAACCTCTGGCCAGCCAGGCGTTCTGGCTGGCGACCCCGGTCGGGCAGGTGTCCGTGTGACACTTCTGCGCCTGAACGCACCCGACGGCCAGCATGGCTTCCCGCCCGACGTTGATCATGTCGCAACCGAGGGCGAAGGCAACGATGGCATTGTCCGGAAGGCCGAGCTTGCCGGAGCCCACGAAGGCGACCCGTTCGTGCAGATTCCGTTCGGCGAACATCTTGTACACCCGGGCAAAGCCGACCTGGAAGGGTAACGATACCGTGTCGGTGAATATCAGTGGCGCGGCACCCGTTCCGCCCTCGCCTCCGTCGATGGTGACGAAATCGACGGCGCGGTTGCTGTCCTGCGCCATCAGGTCCGTCAGCTCGGTCCAGAACTCGAGGTCGCCGACCGCCGACTTGATACCGACCGGCACGCCGGTCTCGGCGGCAAGCATCTCGATCCAGTCGAGCAGGCTGTCGGCATCGGAAAACTCGGCGTGCCGAGAAGGACTGACGCAGTCGTGACCGGGGCGGATCCCACGGACCTCGGCGATCTCGTCGGACACCTTCGCCGCCGGCAGCAGACCACCCAGACCCGGCTTCGCTCCCTGGCTCAACTTGATCTCGATGGCCCGAATCGGCGCGCCTTGCACGACGTCCTTGAGCCGGTCGATGTCGAATCGTCCCTGATCGTCACGACATCCGAAGTAGGCGGTGCCGATCTGGAAAACCAGCTCGCCACCGTGCCGGTGGTGGTCGGACAGGCCCCCCTCGCCCGTGTTCTGCAGGCAACCGGCGAGATCGGCGCCCCGGTTGAGCGCCTCGACCGCCCGGCCCGACAGCGACCCGAAGCTCATCGCCGAGATGTTGACCACCGACCGTGGGCGGAACGCCTGCCGGCGGCCCCGGGCCGCTCCGAGTTCCTTGGCGCACGGCAGCTGTACCTCCTGCCCGGCGGTCGGGCCGGACGGCGGCACCGCTCGACCGAACGTACGGTGCTTGATGACCGCATATCCGGCGGTGTACTCGATATCGTTGTCCGTGCCGAACCCGAAGTAGTTGTTCTGCTTCTTCGCCGACGCGTACACCCACCGCCGCTGATCGCGCGTGAACGGGCGCTCCTCATTGTTCCCGGCGACGACGTACTGCCGCAATTCCGGTCCGACAGCTTCGATGGCATAGCGGGCATGGCCCACCAGGGGAAAGTTTCTCAGGATCGCGTGGTCCCGCTGCAACAGATCTCGCACCGCCACCCCGGCGCCGAGGGACAGTGCGGCCAGGACGGCCGGCCATCGCTTCATCCCGTTGTATTGCCCGCTGCATGGTCGGCCAAACCTCACTGCCGGCGTGGTGGTCCCCAAACCACCCACCGGCATCGGCCCGCCGGTGCCGCCGGGCAGCGGGCAAGGTGCGCCAGGGGCCGAGCAGGGTGCGCCCGGAGCAGATTCCGGTCGGAGAAATCCACGCCGCCTGCTCTGCTCGGCGCAGGATCAATCCGGCAGTTCGACCACTACTCCGCCCGGTGTCCAGGTGGTGACTGCGCCGAAGGCACGGAAGAGTCTCATCACCCTCTCGTTGTCGGAAGCGACGGATGTCATGATCCGCTTCGCCGGTCGCGGCCGGTGCGCGGCCAGGAGATGGCTCAGAACATGGCCCAATCCCGCACCTTGGTAGTCGTCGGCGACTACCATGCCCACGTCGAGGGTGGTCGGATCATCCGGGTATCGCAGAATACGGGCGATGCCGACGAGCCGGCCGGCGTCGTCGAAGGCGGCGAATGCGACATGATCGACCCCGTCGACGGAGTCGATCAGATGCCGAAGGGCCTTGGCGCCGAGCGTGCGTGGCGCTGACCCGAACCGCAGCCGTTTGGACGTCGTCGACAGTTGCCGGTAGGCCGCGACGAGCGCGTCGCCGTCATCCGGGCGGACCGGCCGGGTCATCACCCACCGGCCATCGCGCAATCTCAGCCATGCCTCATCGCCGGCGGCGACCTGGTGCGATCCTGCCTCGAGGCGCAGCGACCCGCGGCCGGCGCCGTCGGTCGCCGCGGCCGCTTGACCGGTTCCTGGATCGCCGTCGGGAGGTCCAAGCGCTTCACGATGTCGAGATGGGTGCCCTGTCAACTGGTCCAGCGCCAATCGCATCCGTGGTCGTCAGTGTTGGCGGCCAGCAGGGCACGACGCAGTTCGAGCGTGTGGCGTGCCTCGGCGATCAAGGCCAGCCGGCGAAGCGCCTCCTCGTTGCGGGATGCCATGACCGATTGTCGCGCTCGACGGGGGACCATGCGGCCGGGTCCATCGGTGACGTCCTGGGCGAGCCTGACGATGCTTCCGTGCGTGCCGGTCGCGTTCACCATGATCCACATGCGAGCGGCACCCGACGGCCACACATGGGCCGTGAGCACCAGCCGGCGCCCCGGATCGCAGGCCAGGATCTCGGTGGTCTCATCGATCAGGCCCGCCCACAGGCCGGCTGAATGGCGCAGCCGGCTGCCGACCTGGGGCCAAGTCCGGTCGACGGTCCGCATCCGGGAGGTGCCGACCGCCCACGTCGCATAGCGCCACCCGTCCGCCAGCACCTCCCACACGTCGTCGGCCGGGGCATGCACGCGCCGGGTGACCACCATCCGGCCATCCGCGAGTGTCGTCCTGCGCGCCGACGGATCGGCCTGGGAGTGCGGCACGGTGATCACCCCTCCACCGGATGTCGAGAAATGCGTTGATGACTGGCATGTGACACGTCATGCACGCCCACGAAGGCCAACTCGATCGCCGATCCATGGCCCTGTCGACGGATAGGTCCGGCACCGGTGCTGGGCTGACCGGGCCGTGCTCGTGCGCGGCGTGCGGACGGCACGACGTTTGACCTGGGCCAAGTACCCCGGCCAAGCCGACGTCAAACCGTCCGTCGCCTCGACCGCGGCTGCCACCGGCGTCAGGTAGATGGCCCGTCGGGGGGATCGGCAGCACCTCGACACGGGACAGCGGGTCGAGCGTCCCGTCCCGGCGGCGGCCGGAATGGCTTGCCGGTCGGCAGGTCCCGTCGAAACCCGCACCCCGTAGTCCCCTCCTGGAGTACTGGCCAACTCACGCGTCCCCTGCCGTCCGGCCCACGTCCAGGTGGACCCGCCCACCCGGCCGGAAGGGTGGCCCGTCGACGCCGCCGGGAGTGGCGACTGCTCGAGCACCACGCAGAAGGGATCCGGACGCGCCTCCGGTCCGACCAGGATGTGCCCGACCACCGCGGCGACGGCCGGATTGCCGGACAGCAGGTCGGCGGCCATCCGCAGCGCGCCCGCGGCCCACCAGGAGTCGTCGTCGGCGAACGCGACGAACTCGGTTCCGGCCGCTTGGGCGCAGATCGTCCGACCGAACGCACCGGCGTTGCGACCCATCCGGATCATCCGCACGTCCGGAAACTCGGCCGACACGAATTCGATGGTGCCGTCCCGGGATCCGTTGTCCACGAGGATGACCGGAGCCCGGTGACGACGAAGCGTCAGCGCCAGGTCATCGCGACGATTCCGGGACGCGACGACGACGGTCACCCGTTCGTCCTCGACCGGTCGTCCGGTCGTGTCGGGGGTTCGTTCCTTCATCACCCCGTTCGCCCGTCCACATCACCGAGTGTCGTTTCGTTGATCCGCGTTTGCTCGTCACGTCTGGCGGTGACAAGGACGCTGGAATGTCGGCGACACAGACCCGCTCGCCGCGACGTGACCTATCCCCACGTGGCGACTCGGCAGCCGACCACCCGCATGCAACTCAACGACGAGGAGTTCATCGTGACCTACGAGGCCGACGAACCGGCCATCTCCGGCACCACCTACACAGTGATCGACATCGACGGTCACCCACCCACGTCGCTCACCGACTTCACCTACGACGCCGCCTTGACCCTGCTGAAGGACGGCCGGACCCGGCGAGTGGTCGGTTCGGGCGCACCAGCGCCCGACTCCGTCCGTTTCCACCAGAAGGATTCCGGCCCGGACGGCAAGGACGTCCGGGTATGGTCGATCACCGTCCGGGGCGACCTGTTCCTGGCCGAACCCGTCGCTGCGGCATCACCGCTCCCACCCCCGGACCGAAGCCGAGGCAGGCCGGATAGATCAACCTGGATCGAACCCGGTCATTTCCCACGTGCCTCTCGCCCCCGCCGCCGAGAGCCCCAGTAGCGGAGGAGCATTCGCCCGATGACCGGCCAGGAGCAGATCCGGGCCGCGGTTGCGACCGTGCGATCCGCCCGGCAGGCGATCAACGGCGCGCGCCGGCGCCGGGCGCCGGCGGCCGTCGCCGCCGCCAACGACCTGGCCGACGCAGCGCACGCCGTCGAGCGAGCGGAAAAGGACGCGGCGAGAGAGGCGGTGGCCGTAGGGATGCCCAGGCTCACTGCGGAGCACCTGACGCCGCCGCAGATCGCCGCCCTGTGCGGGCTCCCCGAGTAACTCGAGGACCTGCCCGGCGCGGGCTCGCCGTGAGGGCGCGCTCTTGACCGGGCGGTCGGACGGCCGCCGCGGACGAGGATTGCCCGGCCCACCCGGCGCCGTTGCGGTTGTCATTTCGACCCCGCGGGAACGAAAGGCTTTGCTTCCCGGCGAAGACGGCGACTCTATCCACGACAGGACAACACTGGAGGCGCAACATGACGATCACCGGCATCATCTCCGCCATCATCATCGGCGCCATCATCGGCGCGCTGGGGCGGCTCCTGCTGCCCGGACGGCAGAACATACCGATCTGGTTGACGATCCTGGTCGGAATCGCGGCCGCCCTCCTCGGCACGTGGATTGCTCGCGCAGTCGGCATGCCCACGCAGACCAGCGGAGTCGACTGGCTCGAGTTGCTGGTGCAGCTGGTGGTTGCGGTCGTGGGTGTCGCGCTGGTCGCCGGCCTCTACCGTCGCCGCGGCGTCCGTGGTCCCCGATGACTGCGCCGTAGGGCTCCCGAACGGCCCTGATCAGGGCCGGGTGCCGTCGCGCTCCGGCGCCGGTTGCGCATTGCCGCGGAGGGCGGCGTTGTCGGCGGTGAGTCGGGTGTTGTGGGCGCGCAGGTTCCGGTTGTCCGAACGCAGGTTGTCGTTGTGGCTACGGATAGCGGCGTTGTCGTCCTCGAGGCCCAGCACGCGAGCGATTCCGGTCAGGTTGATGCCGTCCTCGATGAGTTGCGCGATGCGACGGAGCCGGACGACGTCGGTGTCGCTGTAGCGTCGCGTGCCGCCGGCGGTGCGGGCGGGCTGCAGCAGTCCCCTGCGTTCGTACAGGCGTAGCGCCTGCACGCTCAGGCCGGCCAGCTCTGCGGCGACGGTGATGCCGTACACGCCCGTGGTGCCGTCACTGGCAGGAGTCACCGGGGCCGATCGACCCGGGTCGACTGCCATTGACCTCACCCTTGCCTCGTCTTGACGTCGGTGCTATAAAGAATCTACATCAACAGACACAGATCTGCGCTTGGCGCGATGACGTGCGAGGTGGTGATTCGCGATGACCGGCCGGGTGAGCGCGGGGACGGCGCTCAGTTCCGAGGCAGCCGACGCCATATTCTGGGCGGTGGTCTGCGACGACGAGGAGTTGCTCGACCTGGAGTTCGCCGGGATCGTGAGCGAGCCAGCGGAGTCCCACATATTCGCGAAGCGGCGCCTGGGTCTGCGGGTGGATCGGATCCGGCCGCGCGGTCGGTGGTATCGCCGTGCGGGTTCCCTGTCCGCCGTTCGGGCCGATCGGCAGGTCGGCGGCTGCGGGGTACGGCGGCAGCGTTCTCCTCCGCATGCGGCGTGCCCGAAGTCGCGGCGGCCGTGCGGGAGGGAGGTCGATGCCCATCGTTGATGCATGAAAGACGTTGCGTCTGTATGAGTTGAGTCGAGCGTGTCCGGGCCGGCCGGGTTCGAACCGGTGGTCGGTGGTCGATGCGGACAACCCGGGGTCGGGGCCGGGACAACCGCAACCCGTCCGAGACGATGCGATCACCGGGCCGTCGGCCGGCACGGGTCACGCGTGGGAGAACGAGAATCACTGGGGCGGCCACCATTCGGTGGCCGCCCTCGTCATTGTCGGCCGCCCGCACGCTCGGGTCGATGCGGTGTACGGGCGATCATCGGGGCCTCACGGGGACCCCCACCCGATGCCGAGGGCGATACCCTCGGCGTGATCCACGACCGCCACTTGCCATGTGGCCGAGGTGGTGCTACAACAAATCTATACCCACCAGGGTAGATATGAGCACACAAGACGAACCAGTGGGAGGTGGTTAGTGATGCTCATGCGCACCGATCCGTTCCGTGATTTCGACAGGTTCACCCAGCACCTGCTCGGCACGAACGCCCGCCCATCGGCGATGCTGATGGACGCCTGGCGTGAGGGCGACCAGTTCGTGGTGGAATTCGACCTGCCGGGCGTCGATCCCGGTTCGGTGGACCTGGACGTGGAACGAAACGTGCTGACCGTGACCGCGACCCGACCCGCGGTCGACGAACAGTCCGAATTCCTGGCCGCCGAACGACCCCGCGGGGTGTTCAGCCGGCAACTGGTGCTGGGTGACAACTTGGACTTGGACCGCATCCAGGCCAGCTACGGGGGCGGGGTGCTACGACTGGTCATCCCCGTCGCCGAGAAGGCCAAGCCCCGCAAGATCAGCATCAGCCACGGGAAAGAAGATCAGGCCATCGCCAGTGGCAACGGCGGCCGGAACCAGCAGACGGTAGAAGCGGCCCACGCCTGAATCTGGACCCCGGCGCTGCCCGGCGGGCCGCACGGACGCCGACCGGTGACCGCCTCCCGACGGCCACCCGCTGCTGTGCAGCGGCGTCCATCCCTGCCGGGCAGCAGCCCGTTGCTCGATTGACCCCCGACGTCCACAGGTCGAAGTGATGCAGCGCCGCCGGCGACGCCGATGGGAGCGGCATCCTCACCCGGCGGCTGCGATCGTCGGATCCTGCACGCAGCTCTCGATTCTCCGCGCGAGCGTGGGAGGCTCCCCAGATTCCACGCCCGGGTCCCGGCAAGGGGCCCCGCCTGTCAGCAGACATGAAATTCCCCAGGTCGGAACTGGTTCCCGTGACGTAATTCCCCACCCCGATACGTCACGTAATTCCCCATGGGAACGACGGCGCGTCGTCGCCGGGTGGGTCCTGCTCGCGCTTCACGCTCACTGCCGGCCGTCAGGAGGCCCGGACGGGAGCGGTGATGGGCAGGAGGAGTTTGGACGTGGTGGATCTGGCGGAGTTGCACGCACTCGGAGGCGGGCCGATCGCAGTCGCAGATCGCGGACAGCCTCAACCTCAATCGCAAGACAGTGCGCAGGTACACGGCGCCGCTGGCCGCGCTGGGCCTGGAGCACGGTGGCCCGCCGGCCGGCGAGCAGGTGCGGGAACAGCGGATCGCGCAGTTGTTCCCCGAGGTTCGACGGGCGGCTGCGGCAGGTGACCTGGCCGCAGATCGAGGCGCACCAGGAACCGTCGCACGACTCCCAGGCGTTGATCGTCGACGCAGTCGGGCGGTCGTTGCCGACGCCGCCGCCCAAGGCCACCACCTGCTCGTACTGGAACAGGACGACAGCCTGATCCAACACGACCGACGCACCCTCTACGCCGCGGTCCACGCCATTGGATGCCAGGGCGAGCTCCGCTACGAACACCGCCGCGCCGAGCACGAGCTCCTGCTGGCCATCCCCGACGCGATCGCCTGGTGCTGGGCCAAGGGCGGCCATTGGCGCGATCGAGTTCACCCGATCATCCAGAACGTGCGCTCCGTCTAACCCCGGATAGCGCGAAGCCCGGCTCACCGACCGTCCGGACGGCTACCGGGCTCACTTCCATGCCGCTACTGCAGCAGGCATTGCCAAGTGTAAAGGACAACGACCGCCGGTGCACTCGCCCAACCGCCGATGGCCGGAGCCAGCAACCCAACAACAGCCGAGGGAGAGGTCGTGACGGCATCGCCCTCGCCCGCACCTTATGTGGAACGGTGACTTTCGGCTGGCCGGTTCCAAATCGTCCTGTACTGCTCGACCTCATCGGTCCCAACCTTGGCAGCGCCAGTCGCCGGATTCGTGCAGGCTGATCTTCTGCACTCCGGCGACATTCCGTGCCGCTACGAAGACGCCGCTCTTGCCGCTGCCAGCGTTGGCACCCCAAATCCGCCACAACCGGAGCCGTGTCCAGGTTCGCCAACGCAGACGTAGGTCGGTCGTCGCTCGTGGGCCTCGTCGGAGGGCGACGCTCTCGGAGTTGCCGCTGTCGTCACCAAAGACCATTGTCACGTCCGACGCCATCCAACGATGCTCACTGCTCATCGGCATTCCGCGGGCAACCACGCCGACGGCCAACCGACCTGAAGTTGATCAAGCATCCAGTCACCCAGGTTACCATCACCGCGGGTCAACAGCAGCGCGCCCGGCAGGATTCGAACCTGCGACCGGAGGATTAGAAGTCCTCTGCTCTATCCAGCTGAGCTACGAGCGCCGGAGCCTTGAGCGTAGCGGCTCGGCGGGACGCCCCCGGCCCCCACGTCGGGCCAGCACGGTCGTGACTGCACAGTCGGGACCCCTGGCCGGCGGTCGTCTGGTTCGCTGGACCCATGCACGAGGCGCGGGCGGGGTGGGTGATGCTGTGGCTGGCCGCCGCGGCCGGCACCGTGCACGGCCTGTTCAGCCTGTACTGGGCACTCGGCGGGCATTGGCTGCTGGACACGGTCGGCGCCTGGGCGGTGGAGTTGGCGGACGATTCCCCGGTGGCGGCCGGTGTCGCACTCGCCGGGATCGCGGCGGTCAAGTTCGCCGGGGCGGCCGTACCGCTGCTGGTCGAGGCGGGCCGGATCCGGGGCCGGCGCGGCTGGCGGATCGCCGAGTGGGTTGGCGCGGCGTTCCTGATCCTGTACGGCGGCGCCAACACGGTGATCGCCTGGCTGGTGCTGCTCGGCGGGCTCGTCCCGGCGGGCGGCTACGACCGGGCCGCGATGATCGGGCACGCCGCTCTGTGGGATCCGTTGTTCCTGCTCTGGGGCCTGGCACTGGGCGCCGGGCTGGCGCTCAGCCGGGGGCGCCTACCGGACTGAAACAAGGCCCAAGCCGCGGCGGCGTGTATCTGCCGCGACCATCGCCCCGTCCGAATCGTGACGACCCATCACGAAACGGACGGCACGCATGCTGCTGAAGCGCTCAAGACGCCTCTTCGCCACGCTCCGCGGTCCGCGCCGCCCGAAGCCGGCCGCTGGCCGGAGATGGTCCGAGCGACTCGGACGAGCGGTCCGGCTGACGGACTGGGGTTACGGATTCGCCGCCCTCGCGCTGACCACGGTCGCCGCCGCGGTCAGCGTCCTGGCCTGGGCCGGGGGCGCACACGGGGGCCGGGACGTCGACCTGATCGCCGGGAAACCCACCGACGTCGGGCTTTCCGACTGGTTCTTCATCGCCGCCGCGGGTATCACGCTGGTCCTCGGATCGCTGCTGGCGTTCCGGGCCGTCTTCGACCGGACCGCCCGCCGGCTGGCCGCCTTCGGCCTGGCCGCCGCCGTCGTGGCCATCGCATCGGAGCTGCTCGGACTGCTGGCGGCGAGCCGGCCCTGGCCGACCGTCGGTCAAGCCGCCGGGGTGATCACGATCTGCTCGGCCGTGCCGGCCGCGCTCACCGCGGCGACGGGTCTGTTGCTCGTCGGGATCCGCCTGCACGGCACGGCCAGGCTGGCCGTCGAGCGGAGGAGCCGGGACCGCCGGAGCCGCCCCGACGAAAGTGGGCAGCCACCCAATCCCACCTTGTTCGAGCAGGGCCGACCCGCGACCGGCAGCGCCCCGGCGCCGGCCCCGGCGGCGTCGACGCCCCGCCACCGGGCCCGCTGGACCCACGGCTACCGGCTGGACGACGACGAACGATCGGCACCCGATCGCTGGACCGGCACCACGCCGTCGATCGGCATCGGCCTGTCCGGCGGCGGCATCCGCGCGGCCAGCGTGATGCTGGGCGCCTTGCAGGACAAGACGTTTCGCGA
>JBDHZW010000072.1:0-21001 GCA_039812105.1 Nakamurella sp. | reverse complement strand
CTGACCCGGTCAGTTCGAGGTGGTCCGCCGGGCCATGGTCGCGGCCGCCGCGCTGCGGGAGCGCACCCCGAGCTTGGCCCGCGCGTTCGCGATGTGCCGGTGCACGGTATGCGGGCTGACCGTCAACCGTTCCGCGATCTGGGCGTCGGTCAGCCCGGCGGCCACCAGGGCGAGGATCTCCCGCTCCCGCCCGGTGATCGATTCCGGGCCCGGCACCGGACGTCTCGGCGGGATGCGGTGACCCAGGCCGCGGAGCATCGCGTCGACCACCCCGGCGGCGTCGCCCCGCCACGGGAAGTGGTCGACGCCGTCGAGCGCGACGAACGTCGATCCCTTGATCCGCCGGGCCAGATCGGCGCCCAGCGCGAACGGGACCGCCCGGTCGTCCCGCCGGTGGATCACCGTCGTGGGCGTCCGCAGCCGCGCCAGGTGCTCGGTGGCGTCCACCGAGTAACTGGCCGACAGCGACCGCGCCGCCTGTTCCCGGGTGGCGGTCTGCCGTTGCAACCGGGCGAACGCGTCCCGCTCCTCGGTGGCCGCGCCGGGCACGAAAACATCGGCGAGCAGACGGGAACCGACTCCCCAATGGGTGGCGATGACCTCCAGCATCGCCGCCCGGGCCGGCTCCGGGGCGATGTCCGCGCCGCGCGCGAACCCGCCGTACAGGACCAGCCGATCCACCCGGCCCGGCCTGGTCGAGGCGTACACCGCCGCGGTGGCCGCCCCGGACGAGGCGCCGATCAGCGCGAGCCGGCCCAGCCCGAGATCGTCGATGACCGCGGCCATCACGGCGACCTCGTCATCCAGCGTCCGCGGCATCGAGCCGTCCGGGCCCGAGGCGCCGGTCCCCGGGCGGTCGTAGCGGACGATCGTGTTGCGCGCGGCCAACAGGCCGAAGAACTCCCGGATCAGGCCGTCCTGCCAATTCAGTCGCAGGTGGCTGCCCCACCAGCCCCCGACCACCACCGGGGGGCCGTCACCGATCACGGAGTAGGCGACGGTGTCGCCCGCGACCCTGGTGGTGCGGACGATCTGGTCCTCGATGCCCGGCACGGCGACCTCCCGGTCCAGGCTACGACCGGTCCAGGCTACGACGGCAGCGCGACCCAGACGGCCCGACCCGAGGCGACCACGGTCCCGTCCCGATCGACGATCGCCGACGCGGTGCGGGTCGACCGGTGACCGGAATCGATCGTCCACCCCACGACGACCAACTCCTCACCGACCCGGATCGGGCGCGCCAGATGCCCCTCCAGGGTGCCGAGCAGGCCCAACCGTCCCGCGCGTGCCTCGGCCGCGGGGTAGCTGGGGCAATCGAGCGCGCCCCAGACGGCAGCGGCCCGAACCGTCCCGTCCACGGCGAACCGTTCGGTCGGCAGGAACGGCGCGGCCAGCACATCGGGGTCCTCGAACAGCGGTCCCGGCGTGACGCGGAGGCCGTCGACCCGCTCGGGTCCGCACACCACGCATTCCGACAGCAGGTGCCGGACACCCCGGAACGGGTGTCGCCGTCGCGCCTCGATCGCCTGATCGACGGTGGGTCGGAACGGAGGCTCCAGAACGAACGGGTCGATCGCCCGGGCGGTGGCCAGCGTCCGGCCGGCCCGCACGATCCGGGCCTCGGAACCGTCGACGTCGATCTCGACGTCGAGGCGGACACCGAGCGGAATCGGCGCGGCAAGCCGAACTCGGGCGGTTCCGCCGACCAGGCCGCCGAGCGTGCCGCAGGCGAATCCGCCGTTCGAGGCGCCGGCCGGACCGTTCTCGCGGAGATCCAGGCTCAATGTGGTCATCGCCGAGGTCGTCATGCAGCACAGGGAACCTCGCTGCGGTCGCGGCCCGCATCGCCCGGATCGGCCATCCCGGGATGGCCGGAATCGGCCATGCGCGGACCGACGCCGCTCCCGGAACATCGAGGCATGCAGACTATCTCGGCCACTCCCGGCGGGCGACTGTTCGCCGCGTGGTATCCCGCTCTGATGGCCCGAATCGACCGGAACGGCCAGGCCGCGATCCGCCGCCGTCAGCTGGCCGGGGCGACCGGACGGGTGCTCGAGATCGGCGCCGGCAGCGGGCTCGCGGTGCCGCACTATCCGGCCGGGTTGTCGGAACTCGTCCTGCTGGAACCCAGCCCGGCCTTCCGCGACCGGCTGGCCGTGCTGGTCGAGCGGCCGGCCGTCCCGACCGTCATCGTGGACGGCGACGTGCACGACCTGCCCTTCCCGGACGGGAGTTTCGACACCGTGACCGCATCCCTGCTGTTCTGTTCGGTCGACGACCCGGGCCGCGGACTGACCGAGGTGCACCGGGTACTCCGGCCCGGGGGCCGGTTCCTGTTCCACGAACACGTGCGCGGCGGCCCGGTCCGGGGTGTCGTTCAGGACGTGCTCACCCCGGTGCAGCGGCGACTGGCCGACGGGTGCCGGGCGAACCGGGACTTCGAGTCGATCCTGGCCGGTTCGCCGTTGACCGTCGAGTCGGTCGAGCACCTGCGGATGCCCACCGCGATCCCGACGCTGGTGCCGCTGGTCGTGGGTTCGGCGGTCCGCGCGGCGTAGCACTGCGAATTGCTCCTTGCTATACGTATCCCTATACGTATACTTGCCGTGGAGGTTACGATGCCACGGTGCCGAACAAGACGATCTACGTATCCGACGGTGACCTGCCCCTGTTCCAGCGGGCGCAGGAGATCGCCGGCGGCAACCTGTCCGCCGCGATCGTCCGGGCGCTGCGCCGGATGGTCGAGGTCGAGGACGCCGCCCTGGAGGGATTCGAGGAGATCACCGTCCAGGTCGGTCCCGGAAAGGGCCGACGGCAGCGGTTTCTCGGCGTGGAGCTGGCCGCCTTGACCCGATCGACCAAGGACCGGACGGAGCAGTTCCACGTCTACCGGAGCCGGACCGGCAAGTACGTGCTGCACATCGAGAAATCCGCCGAGGTTCACTGGACGGCCGGCGCCGACGGCACCGCGACCGGCTGGCGCAAGTACCTCAGCAGCGACCAGCAGGTCGGGACCACCCCGGCCACCGCCATTCTCGAGATCCTGGACACCCGGGACGAACTCCTCGAGAAGGTCCCGGCCGAACTCTGGGACATGGTCGTGGCCGCCGACGATCAGCCGGTCGTCGAGGACCTCGACATCTGACGCTCTCCTGACACCACTCACCCCCGGAAGGGGCGGCTTCGCCATGCCCGAAAACTCCATTGAGATCACCGGTCTGACCAAGGCCTTCGGCAGTACCGAGGTGCTGCACGGCATCGACCTGTCGGTGCCGACCGGCACCGTCTGCGCCCTGCTGGGGCCCAACGGCGCCGGAAAGACCACCGTCGTGAACATCGCCTCGACGCTGCTGCCCGCGGACGGCGGAACCGTCCGGGTCGCCGCACACGACGTGGCCGCCGACGGTGCCGCGGTCCGTGCCGCCATCGGCGTCACCGGGCAGTTCTCGGCCGTCGACGGCCTGCTCAGCGGGACCGAGAACCTGCGGCTGATGGCGGATCTCCGCCGGCTCGGCCGGACCGAGGGACCGCGCCGGGTGGACGAGCTCATCGACCTGTTCGGCCTGCGGGAGGCCGCCGGCAAGCCGGTGGCGACCTATTCCGGCGGCATGAAACGCAAGCTGGATCTGGCCATGACCCTGGTCGCCCGGCCGCAGGTGCTGTTCCTCGACGAGCCGACCACCGGGTTGGACCCGCGCAGCCGCCGCGACCTCTGGGAGATCGTGCGGTCGCTGGTCGACGGCGGCGTCACCATCCTGCTCACCACCCAATACCTGGACGAGGCCGACCGGCTCGCCGACCGGGTGGCGGTGCTGGACGGTGGCCGGATCGTCGCCCACGACGAGCCCGCCCGGCTCAAGCAACAGGTGCCGGGGGGCCGGATCCGGCTCCAGTTCGCCGACCCCGGCCGGCTGGCGGACGCCCGTCTGGCCCTGTCCGGCGCGATGACCGACCCGGCCGGCTCGTCCGACTCCGACGGCACCGCACTGCTGATCGAACTGCCGCCGACCGGGGCCGTCGGCACCCTCCGCGCCCTGCTCGACCGGTTGGACGACCGGGCCATCCCGGTCGACGACATCCAGGTCACCGCGCCCGACCTGGACGACGTCTTCTTCGCCCTCACCTCCGGATCCACCCGAAAGGCACTGTCATGACGACACTTCAACAGACGGTCGGTGATTCGGCCATCATGTTCCGGCGCAGCCTGGTCCGGATGCGCCGCTACCCGAGCATGACGATCATGCTGATCGGCCTGCCGCTGCTGTTCCTGCTGCTGTTCGTGTACGTGTTCGGCGGCACCCTGGGGGCCGGCCTGCCGGGTGGTGGCGGGCGGGGCGACTACCTCGCGTACGTGACGCCGGCGATCGTGTTGATGTCGGCGACCTCCGCCGCCCAGGGCACCGCCATCTCGGTGGCGATGGACCGCACCGAGGGCATCGTCGCCCGGTTCCGCACCATGCCGATCTCACCCTCCAGCATCCTGGGTGGGCACGTGCTCGGCAGCCTGGTGCAGTCCGTGCTGGGCATGGCGGCGATCCTGGTGCTGGCCGTGGCCCTCGGGTTCCGGCCGACGGCCGATCCGGCACAGTGGTTGGCCCTGCTCGCGCTGCTGGTCCTCATCGCGTTCGCCCTGACCTGGCTGACCGTCGCGCTCGGATTGGTGTCCGGCAGCGTCGAGACGGCCAGCAACACCCCGATGTTCCTGATGTTCCTGCCCTTCCTGAGCAGTGGCTTCGTGCCCGCCGCCTCCATGCCCGCCGGCCTGGCCTGGTTCGCCGAGCACCAGCCGTTCACGCCGATGATCGACGGGATCCGTTCCCTGCTGGCCGGTCAGTGGGCCTGGGACACGCTCGCTCTCGCCGCGGGCTGGTGCGTGCTGATCGCCGTGGTCGGATACATCTGGGCCCGCAACCTGTTCCGGCGCCCCGCCGTCGTGGGGTGAGCCCCGGTCCCCTTGTCTCCAGTTGATCATGCAGGACACGCCCTCAAGACGCTGTCTTGAGGGCGTGTCCTGCATGATCAACTTTGGGTGGGGGTGGGCCGGGGCGGGGCGGTGGGCCGGATTCGGCTACAGCTTGAACTTGATCACCTGTCCGGCACCTGGCGCGACCGACCCGGTCGTTACGTAGGCGTAGCCGTTGCGGATCGCGATGCCGTAGGGGGCGAACAGGCCGTCCAGGACGATGTCCGGGTTTGCGTCACCCGGATGCACCTTGACCACCGATCCGGTCGGGCCGGTCCGAAGGCCGTTGGTCGAGATCTGCACGGCATACAGGTCGCGCCCGTTGAAAGCCAGATCGGTGACGTTGGTCAGATTCCGCGCATATTCGGTCGGTGCCGGGTTCGGCTTGCGGGGATCGAGTCGGTAGATGTTGGCCAGACCCTTCTGGAACGGGAATCCGGTCAACTGGCTGATGTAGTAGGCGCCGTCGAATCCCATGGTGGCCACCGACGTCGGGACCGCCTGAGCTTCCATCGGGTTGCCGGCAGGAGGCCCGGGCGGCCCCGGCGACACGGCATCCAGATCGCCCAGCACGGCCAGTGTGCTCACCTTGCCTCGGCTCGGGACCTTGACGATCGTGTTCCCGCCGGCGTCGGCGACCACATAGTTCCCGCAGGTATAGAGCATGCCAACTGGGTTGCTGTCGACGTCGTGGATGGGGTTCGTCTTCGCCTCGTAGGCGGCCAGATCCGCGATCGTGTTGTAGTGCCTTCCATTGTCGCTCGTGCGAACCAGCGTGCCCATCATCTTCCCGAGTTTCGGAAGGTCGGCTCGGGTCTGCAGATTTCCACCCAACCCGATGAGCAATGAGACGTTGCGGCCATCGCTGTAGACGTCGCTCGGGCCGGTCGCCTGCGTGCCGTCAGCCTGATTGGCGATCGACGGTAGATCGCTCAGGATTCTGGATTGGTTGCCTCTTCGATCAACCTTGGTGACGGCTCCGGTGTCGCCGAAGCACACCGTGCCATCCTCGGGCCCGGTTGTGCATTTCGGATTGCTATCGCCGGTGCCCACCGTGCCCGCCCCGGCCTCGGCGATCAGCAGTTCTCCGGCTGGGGTGAACGACAATTGGCGGGGATTGTTGAGCCCGGAGGCAATCGTCGTCGGAGTGTCCGGGCTGCCATGGCCGTCGCCCCCAGCGAACGCGGTGCCTGTTCCCAGAACGGACAGGCCGATCACCGCCGCGGATGTGAGCGCGACCAGCCCGATGCCTCGCCGTTTCGTCATCGTGGACCTCCTATGAGAGCGGTCTCAGGCAGGTCTTTGATTCTTCACACCAACTACACATCGTCGATAGCGCCCAAATGGTGCAAATCGGCCCGCTACGCCGACGCGCTCCGTCGACCACCTGTCGCTGCGGCACCCGAGGCCCGGCCGATTTCCAGTTGATCATGCAGGACACGCCCTCAAGACGCTGTCTTGAGGGCGTGTCCTGCATGATCAACTTCGGGTGGGGCGGTCGACGCGGTGCAGGCCCGGGTCGTCCAATCGGTGGTCGACGACGCCACCGGCCCACGAACCTAGCCCCGGGACAGAGCTGTCCGCACATGGGTCGGGGGGCCATGTGCGGACGTTGTCATTGTCCGGTCCGGCTCCGGTGGCGGATAGGTGGCGGATGCGCCACCCTGGGTGGGTCCCGAGCAGCGCCCACACCCGGTCGGAGGACACCTCGATGCGGGACAGTGACTTCATCAGGCTGGGCATCGAGGCTGCCCGGATCGAGGTGCGCGGCGGCGACTGCACCCAACTGCTGGCCGACGAGCTGCACCGCATGCTGGACGTCGGCGTCGGCATCGGTCGATGGCCGCTGGCCGACCCGAGCCTGGGCACGCTCACCGTCGGCGGCGTGCCGGCCTTCAGCTCGGCCGAGTTCGCCGGCGTGATCAGCCACATGGGCCGGCACCCGACGATCCGGCCGGACGTGCTCGCCGATCCCACCCCGTTCCGGCTCAGCGACCACATCCGGTTGCCGGCGTTCTGGACGACCGATGTGTGGTGGTACGTCCACGGGCAACGGGACGGTCGCTACCCGGCGGGTTTCAGCCTCGGCCTGCACGACGGCATGGCCGGCATGGTCGGACTGCACCGCACCACCCGCGACTTCACCGGCGAGGAGCTGGCCCACCTGGATCTCATGCGGGAGCCGCTGCAGACCGCGCTGGCGTTCCGCGCGTCCCTCGACCGGTCGGTGCGCAAGCTGCAGGCGGTCGAGCGGACGGAGCCGGTCGACGACCGGCGGCTGACCGGTCGGGAGTGGGACGTCCTCGCCCTCGTCGCGACCGGTCGGACCAACGCGATGATCGGCGGTCTGCTCGGGGTCACCGAACGCACCGTCCGCAAGCACCTGACGAACACCTACGCCAAGCTGGAGCTGCCCGGCCGCACCGCCGCGGCGATGTGGCACCGCAGCGCCACGGACGCGCCGGCCGACCGCTGACCGCCGGAACGGGCCGCGTCACCGGACCGCGTCGGGCACGGCCTCCCGCAGCCGCCGCAGCGATCGCAGCACCGACGGTGCCGCGGCACCCAGTGCGGCATCGACCAGGTTCAGCGCGGGCAGGAACCGCTCGGCCGCGGCCCGGTGCGCGGCCCGCCCGGCGTCGGTGAGCCGGATCGAGTACGAGCGCCGGTCGGTCGGATGGGCGACCCGCTCGACGTGGCCGCGCCTGGAAAACCGCTGCACGTAACTGGACACGGTGGTCGGCGGCGCCGACATCCAGCGGGCCAGCTCGGTCGGGCTGATCTGCTCCCGGGCCATCAACAGCGAGTAGACCGCGAACTCGTCGGCGGACAGCCCGGCCGGCGCGAGGGCCGCGTCGAGCATGCCGGTCACCGCCCGCGCCGTGGACCACAGTGCGAACAGCACGTTCTCGTCCGCCGGGGTGGCCGACGGATCGTCCGGATCTGGCTTGCGACGGGCCGCGTCGGGCGAATCGGCCTTGACAGATTTTGTACGAGATCGCACCATAGTGACATGGTACTACGAGAACGTAGTACATCCATGGAGCGACCCTCCGGAGGAACCGATGACCACCACCACGACCACATCCACCACCACGACTACCCAGCCCGTCGTCGTCGCCGGTGGCGCGCCGGGCGACTTCCTCACCGCCCGGCACCTGCGGCTGACCGGCCCGAACCGGCGGATCGGGCGCGATCTGGCCGCCGCCGCGCGGCAGGTGCACGGCGTGGTCGCCGGTCCCCATCCCGCGCCGGGCAAGACGGTCCAGCGGGCCCGGCGCGCCTGGTTCGCCGCCAACCACCCGGTGCTGGCCCAGCGGATGCTCGGCGTCGCCGACGCTTTCGGCGTCGATCCGGACGACGATGCCTGGGATCTGGCCTGGCTGGGCAGTCACGACCTGCCGGCCGGCTGCTCGACGGTGTTCTACCCGGGTGGCGGGACCAAGGACGGGCACGGCCTGCTCGCCCGCAACTTCGACTTCCCCACGCTGACGTGGTCCGAGATACACGGCAGGACCGGCTATCCCGGTGAACGGCCGCTGGCCTCGGACCCCTGGATCGTGGAAGCCGTTCCCGACCAGGGGTACTCGTCGATCACGATCGGCATCATGGACGTCATGGGCGCGATGGACGGGATCAACTCCGCCGGACTGGCCGTCTCACTGCTGGCCGACAACGAATCACCCCACCAGGAGCCGAGTGTCGTCGCCCAAGTGGGACTGTCCGAGCAGCAGGTCGTCCGCTACCTGCTGGACACCTGCGCCACCGTCGACGAGGCCAAGCAGGCGCTGCTGCTGGCGAAGCAGTACTACTTCTTCGTCCCGTGCCATTTCCTGGTCGCCGACCGGACCGGGCGGTCCTTCGTCTGGGAGTACTCGCCGGGGCACAACGTCGAGCACATCGTCGAGCCGGCCCCGGGCGAGCGGATGGTCTGCACCAACCACCTGCTGCACCGGTGGCCCGATCCGACCGGGCTGCCGGACGACCCGATGATCGACGGCACCGCCGCCCTGACCTATCACCGCTACCGCACGCTGGACGCGGCGGTCGGCTCGCCCGCACTGGTCGACCGGGACCGGATCCGCGAGCAGTTCGCCGCCGTCCGGTTCACCGCCCCGGTGCCGATGGCCCGCACGTTCTGGCATGCGATCTACGACCTGGACGAGCCGTCGCTGGAGGTGTCCTTCTACCTGCGGGACGAGGACGGGGTGAGCCGGTACTCCGAACCGACGCGGTTCGCGCTGGATCGGTAGCGTCTGGGCCACTGACGGATCCCGGCCCGGCCGGGACGGGAGAGGTGGTCGACGGTGGCCGAGGTGGATGTGCTGGTGGTCGGGGCCGGGCTGGCCGGCCTGACCGCGGCGCGGGATCTGACCGCGGCCGGCGCGGACGTGCTCACCCTGGAGGCGAGACCGCGGGTCGGCGGCCGGGCCTGGACCGACCGGGCCGCGCTGGACGGGGTCGGGTTCGAGATGGGCGGCATGTTCGTCGACCCGTCCCACTCCGCGATCGTCGCCGAACTCGACCGGTACGGCCTGACCCTGGACCCGCTGCCGTTCCCGGCGACCGTGACCTGGTTGACCCAGGGGGTCGCCCGCCGCGGTGGACTGCCCGTCCCACCAGACGAGCTGCCCCAACTGGAGATCGCCGTCCGGGCCTGGCAGGACGCCGCGGCCACCGCGGACGCCGGCGGCTTCGTGCCCGGCTCCGTCGCCGACTTCTTCACCGCCCGGGTGCACGGCCCGCACACGCTGGACCTGTTGCGGGCGTACTTCGGCACCGAAGTCTCGGGCGACTGGGCCACCGCATCGATGCACACCATGGCCGAGGACCTGGCCGGTTCCGGCGGTTCGGTCAGCCGGTGGACGGTGGCCGCGATGCTCGCCCCCACGGTGCGCGGCGGCATCGGCGGCCTGACCGCGGCGCTGCACCGGGAGGCCGGACGGGTGCAGGTCAGCACGCCGGTGGCCGCGCTGGCCGACGACGGCACCGGCGTCGACGTGCGGACCACCGCCGGCGCCGCCCATCGGGCCCGGGTGGTGATCCTGGCCGCCCCGTTGAACACCTGGCGGGACATCGAGGTGTCGCCGGCCCGGCCGGCCGAGGCGGCCGCGCTGATCGACCGCGGCCACCGGGGCAGCGGGTACAAGCTCGGCGTGCTGGCCCGCGGCGACATCCCGGACGTCGCGTTCTGCGGGTTGCCGAACCTGCAGGTGCTCAAGACGATCCGGCGGCTGCCCGACGGGACGACGGCGCTGGTCGCGTTCGGCCCGCACCCCGGGGCGGTCGACGCGGGCGACCTCGGGTCGGTCGCGGAGCTGATCCGTCCGGTCGTGCCGGACGTCGAGGTGCTCGCCGCGACCATGCACGACTGGGTCGCCGACCCCTTCGCGCGGGGCACCTGGCTGGCTCACGACGCGGTGACCACCGCGGCGGAGGTCGAGGCGGTGGCCGTGCCGCACGGCCGGATCGTGCCCGCCGGCGGCGACGTCACCCGGGTCGCGGCGTCGTACCTGGAGGGTGCGGTGCACAGCGGGCACGAGGCCGCCCGGGTGGCGATGGGTTTGCTCGGCGGCTGACCCGGCTGCCCGGGAGAGGCCACCGATTCACCCGACCGAGGCACCCGCAACGGGTCCGGTCCGCGTTCCGAACTCCCCGGGCGCACACCTGCCGACGGTTATCCGGTCTGGACAAGGCCCTGGGCTACTTTTGTCTGTTGGGACCATCGGACCGGCCTGTGCCGCGCGGCACTGTGACGACGGCAACGTCGAGCCCGAAGGAAAGGGTGGATCGGCACCGATCGACCCGACATCCGGCGGCGCGGCCGGTGTCGGTCCCCACAGGGTTCAAGGAGGAACTTTCATGGCCGAGGTGCTCGCCGAGGGATTCAACGTCTTCGACACCGCCAAGTCACCGTCGGGGACGGTGAAGTACCTGGGGTCACCGGCGGACGTGATCACCCTGATCCAGTCGGGCAGGTTGGCCGAGCACATCCTGCTGGTCCGCGGCGGCACCACCACCTTCCTGGCCCCCGCGCTGAGCATGGGCGCGATCGGCGTCATCACGATGTCCGGGGCGCCGGAGTCGCACCTGGGCATCCTGTCCCGCGAGTTCCAGACCCCCTGCGTGATGACCGCCCACCTGACCACCAGCGATTCGCGTTACGTGGTCGGCAATACCGACGAGGCGCACTTCGAGGAGATCGCCAAGGAGTTGGACGGCCGCCGGGTGCGCCTGGACTGTTCCGATCACGAGGTCGGTCGCGTGGTCGCCGAGAACTGAACCCCACCGCGTCCGGCCACATCACGAGCCCGAGCAAGGAGCAGACGAGTCAATGACGACCATGGAGAGCAAGCGGGCCACCTTCCGGCAGCGCTACGAGCAGGACGACGACGGCCTGCGGTTCCAGGATCTGACCTACACCGGCAACTTCGTCGGCATGGAGCCCGTCACCGACGGCATCAAGGGCGACAAGATGCTCCGGGAGCGGGCCAAGAGCACGGTGCTGGAACGGGTCTCGAAGGAAGACGTGCTGCGCGACCAGTTCACCATCGACGAGTTGAACGACCTGAACAACTACCTGGCCTGGAACATCTGGGACGTGCTGGTGATGCGCGCCACCGAGGGCGTCAGCGGCATGATCCCCCGCCAGGAGTACGAGATCCTGGCCTTCATGCACGAGTTCTACCGGTGGCCGGAGATCCTGCGGATGACCACCGACGAGGTCGGCGGCGCCCAGGGCATCCTGGACATCGGCGCCACCGCCCGCCGGGAGATCGGCACCAAGGTCAACGCGGTGCACGACTGGTGCATCGGCGCGGTGGGTTTCGGCATGGGCCGGTGCGGCCTGCTGGCCCTGGAGGTGATCGGGCCGGACGACTACATCGAGGAGTCCAACGAGATCCTCAAGTTCATGCAGCGGATCCTGTGGGGCAAGCGGCAGGACGGGTACATCCTCAACTCGCAGGACCGCTACCGCTGCCGGATCCACGAGGAAGACTTCCTGGCCTCGCTGACCGCGCAGGTGGAGCCGCTCGAGCCGGGCAGCCCCAAGCACGGCGCGTTCACCCAGTTCAACGCGGCCGCCGAGCTGCTCTCGTTCCTGGACCACTACGACTGCCGCCTGGGCCTGGGCGACACCGGCCCGTACGAATTGCCGGACGGGAACCTGCTGATCCTGCGGGACCTGTTCGTCAACGAGGAGGTGTTCCACTGGAGCGACGTCTGTGAGGACGCCGGCCTGCCGCACGTCTACACCCTGGCCATCGTCATCGACCCGGAGAAGATGTCGCTGGCCGAGATCCGGGTGAACGACATCTCCACCACGTTCACCCGGCCCAAGAACTACATCGACGCGATCGTCGGCGGGGCGGTGTTCTCCCGGGAGAAGTGGAACACCCCGATGGGGCAGGTCGCCAACATCCCGATCGACGACCTGGCCGACCACCTGGAGCGGGTCCGCACCGCGACCTTCAAGCTCTACACCAAGACGTCGAGGATGTGCCGCCGCGACCTGATCTGGAACGGCCAGTACGTCTACTACGTCGACATGATCCTGCCGCACATGCGGCTCGCCGGCACCTACGAGAAGGCCTGCCGCGACTACGATCTGTGGGAGATCGACCAGCGCATCGCGAACTACTACTACGACATCACCAAGCGCGGGTTCGCCCAGGAGACGGTGCCGAGCAAGATCTTCTCCGGGGCCGGCTACCTGCCGTTCTCCGACAACGCCGACCGGCGCCGATCGAAGTACCGCTGGCTGTAGCCCGACCCGTCCGGCAGGCTCCTCTCGGGGGCGGCGCGGCGACCCCTCGGTCGCGCCGCCCCCGATCGCGTAAGGAATCGTCATGGCTGTGGTGCTGGATGTCGCCGGGTACGACGTGCTCAACGTGGTGGCGCTGAAGAAGATGGCCACCGCGTCGGCGGTCGCCGCCGTGCTGGGCACCGGGGTGGGTGCGGTGGACGACGCGCTCGCCGGGCTGGCGTCGGACGGCCTGGTGGTCGTGGCCGGCGGGGCCGCGCTGCCGACCGACGCGGCCGAGCCGGCGCTCAAGGCCGCCGCCGCCGGCCGGTACGCCCGGGTGCGCGTCGATGACGGGGTGCTCGCCCAGGTCGAGCGGTTCGAGACGGTCAACGCCCAGTTCCTGACGACGATCTCGGGCTGGCAGCAGGTCGACGTCGGCGGTCGCAAGGTGGCCAACGACCACACCGACGCCGAGTACGACGACAAGATCATCGGCCGGATCGACCGGCTGGTGGCCCGGCTCGAGCCACTGATCGACGCTCTGGCCGGGCACGACCCGCGGTTCGCCGGCTACGCGACGCGCTTCGCGGCCGCGATGAACCAGGTGGACGCCGGCCGGCCCGAGTACGTGTCGTCACCGACCCTGGACTCGGTGCACACGGTGTGGTTCGAGTTCCACGAGGACCTGCTGCGCACCCTGGGGCGGGACCGCGCCGAATGACCACGACCGGCCTGTCGCAGTTCACGGTGACGTTCGCCGAGGCGGACCCGGCCGACGTGGACCGGCTCGGCGGCAAGGGCGCCGGCCTGGCCCGGATGTCCCAGCAGGACCTGCGGGTGCCGCCCGGATACATCATCGGCACCCCGGCCTGCCGCAGCTACCTGGCCGACAAGCGGCTGCCGGACGGGCTGGTCGACGAGATCCTGTCGCGGCTGGCCGATCTGCAGACCGACACGGGGAAGGTGTTCGGTGGCGGACCGGTGCCGCTGCTGCTGTCGGTCCGCTCCGGCGCGCCGATCTCGATGCCCGGGATGATGGACACCATCCTGGATCTGGGCATCTGCCGGTCGTCGGCGCAGGCGCTGGGCCGGGCGACCCGGGACAGCCGGTTCGTCGCCGACGTCGTGTCCCGGTTCCACTCGATGTACGCCGCGACGGTGCTCGGCGCGCTGGAACCGGCCGGGCCCGACCTCGCCGGCGCGGTGGCCGCCCACGACGATCCCGGGGACGTCTACGACCGGGTCTGGGCCGCGTGCGAGCGGGCACTGGCCGACGACACGGGCGACAGCGTGCCGGCCGACCCGCGGGAGCAATTGCTCGGCGCGGTGGAGGCGGTGTTCCGGTCGTGGAACACTCGCCGGGCCCGCACCTACCGCGACTTCCACGGCATCCCGCACGATCTGGGCACGGCCGTCGTCGTGCAGTCCATGGTGTTCGGGAACCTGTCCGACGACTCCGGTTCCGGGGTCGTGTTCACCCGCAACCCGGTGACCGGCGAACCCGGGCTGTTCGGCGAGTACCTGGCGCACAGCCAGGGCGAGGACGTGGTCGCCGGCGTGCGGACCCCCGACCCGGTCGGGTCGGCGCTGGCCCCGGCCGTGCTGGACGAGCTGCGGGCCACCTGCGCCGCGCTGGAACGCGCCCAGGGCGATGTGCTGGACATCGAATTCACCGTCGAACGGTCGGTGCTGTACCTGCTGCAGGTGCGAGCGGCCAAGCGGACGCCGGAGGCGGCGGTGCGGATCGCCGCCGACCTCGTCTCCGACGGAACCGCCGCGCCGGCCGCCGCGCTTCGCGGGGTGTCGGCCGCCCAGGTCCGGCAGGTCCAGCGGCCCGGCTTCGACCCGGCCGACCTCACCGCCGCACGGGCCGGCGGCCGGCTGCTGACGACCGGCATCGGCGCCTGCCCCGGGCAGGTCAGCGGCGCCCTGGTGCTGGACCCGGACCGGGCCAAGGCGCTGGCCGACGACGGGCGGGCGGTGGTGCTGGCCCGGTCGGTGACCAGCCCGGCCGACCTGCACGGGATGATCGCCGCCCGCGGCATCGTCACGGCCACCGGCGGGTCCACGAGCCACGCCGCGGTGGTGGCCCGGGCGCTGGGCACCTGCTGCGTGGTCGGCGCCGGCGAGCTGCGGATCGACGATTCGACCCGGACGCTGCGGGTCGGTGGGACGACCCTGGCCGAGGGCGATCCGGTGTCGCTGGACGGGTCGACCGGTGAGCTGTTCGCCGGCGCGTTCGCCACCGCCACCCCGGCGGCCGCTTCCGGGGCGTTGGCCCGGCTGCTGTCCATCGCGTCGGCGGCCAGCGGCTGCGAGGTGCTGTCCCGGGTCACCCTGCCGTCCGACGTGGCGCTGGCTCGGGAATCCGGTGCCGACGGCCTGGTCACCGCGATCGACGACGTGCTCGCCGCCACCGGGCACCTGGACGGGTTGGTGGCGCACCTGCTGGAGGGACCCGCGCGCGGCGCCGACGCCTTCGAGCGGTTCACCGACCTGATCGCGCAGGAGCTGACCCCGGTGCTGGCCCAGGCCGGCGGCCTGGAGGTCGGGGTGCGGGCGGTCGACCTGGTCGCCGACGAGTCCCGGGAGCTGCTGCAGCAGACCGCGGTGACCACCCGGCATCCCGAACTCGCGGTGCCGCTCGGGCGGGTGGGGCTGATCGAGGCCCAGTTGGCCGGTCTGGCCCGGGCCCTGGCGGCGTCGGGTGGCGCGGCCCGGGTGCACCTGGCCGTCCGGCACGTGTCCGATCCGGCCGAGGCCCGGCTGCTGCGCTCGACCGCGGACGGGTCGGGAATCGCGGTGGGGTCCTACCTGACCAGTCCGCGCGGCGTGCTGGCGATCGGCGAGATCGCCGCGGCGTCCGAGGTGATCTGGCTGGAGGTGCGGTCGTTGCAGGCGGCGATGTTCGGGCTGCCGCCGCGGCTGCTGCTCACCGCCGAGCCGCTGGACGAGTACCTGCGGCGGGGCCTGCTGTCCTGCGACCCGCGACGCCGGCTGGACCCGTCGGTGGAGGAGCTGCTGGGCCGGGCGGCCGCGGTGGACGGAACGGCGCGGGTCGGGGTCCGGCTGGCCGGCGAGGTGTCCGAGGAGGCCGTCGGCCAGCTGTACCGGCTGGGGTTCCGCCGGTTCGCCATCTCCACCGGCGAAACCCGCCCCCTGATCCTGGCTCTCGGCCGCGCCGCGACCACCACCCGCTGACCCGCGCGGATCAACTTCGCCGGCGCGGCTCAACTCGCAGGAAATGTTGCGGGTGGGACAGGGGTCAACGACTTCATCCGCGCGGCACCGTGGCGCTCGGTCGGGCGGCGCGGAATCCGCGCCCGGCCGCGGCCCGGCCCGGGGCGCTGCCCTACACGGCGAACATGCGCCGAAGTGCCGGGGCGACGTCCCGGTGGGTGCGGATGCGGGCGAACCGGCCGTGGCCGGCAGCGGCCAGTTCCCGGCCGAGATCGACGTCCTTCTCGCCGGATTCGTCGAGCAGGACGTCCAGCCGCGGCAGCCGGGCGGCCGCCGGTCGCGGGTCGGGCCCGGCGTTGTGCACGCAGTCCGACAGGAGTACCACCCGGGCGTCCCGGGCCGGGACCCGGGCGAGTTGGGCCGCCGCCAGCTGCAGCGGGAACGTGACGTTGGTCAGGCCGCGGGCGGGCAGGGCCAGGAGTTGATCGAGCAGGGCCAGCGGCCGCACCGGCCGGCCGAGCGGGTTCAGCACGGCCGCGTCCGACCAGAACGCGATCACCGCGAGGTCGTCCCGGCTCAGTTCGCCGGCCAGCGCGGCGACCGTCGCCGCGGCGGTGCGCACCCGCTCGCCGCGCATCGACCCGGAGACGTCGACGGCCAGCACGACCGACCGCCGGGTCCGGACCCGGTCCCGGACCACGATGTCCTCGTCCTCGGGGACGGGCCGTTCGGCCAGCACCTCGATGGTGCGGTCCAGGTCGATGTCGTCCGAACCACCTCGGTAGGGCAGGCTGGCCAGCGTCCCGGCACCGCGCCGCCCGGCCCGGTCGTGCCGCGGCCGGGGCAGCGACAGCCGCATCGCGATCTGCCGGGCGCGGGCCCGCACCTCGGCCTCCTGCGGGCTCCGCTCACCGGACAGATCGGCCACCGCGATCACCGCGGCCGGCTCGTCGGTGGTGCCCGGCGCCGACCCGCCCGCGGCCGCGACGGACCGACTCGCCGCGCCGCCGAGCATTGGGGTGAGCACCAGGCCCGCTCCCCCGCCACCGGTGGGCAGGTAGGCCGTCGGCTCCTCGGTCAGCGTCTTGGGCTTGCGCCGCAACGGCTTTCGGCGGGTCGGCCGCGGCCGGGCGGGCCGCCGCAGCGGGCCGTCGGCGTCGACGGCCCTTCAACCCGGACGGGCGGTCGCCGGCCCGAGGACGAAGCGGTCCTCGAAGATGTCCCGGAGCACCTGCTCGGGGGTTGTCTCCGCCGCCTCGTCCAGATGGATCCGGCCGGACAGCGCCACCACCATCGCATCGAAGAAGGTCTCCGGATAGCGGGCGTCTGCGGCGGTCTCGATCCCCCGCAATCCGGCGAGTTCCGCGGCCACCAGCACGGTGTCGATCGCGCCGCGCACGCTGCTGCCCTGCCGGATGTCCGGGTGGATGCGGGTGGCGCGGGTGACCGAGACGCCGTCCTCGATCAGCCGGGACCCGATCCCCGCCGGTAGGTCCGGCGCCCGCAGCGCCACCACCGCCCGTTCGGCCGGCTCGTCCTGGTAGTCGATGGACAGCCGGCACAGCCGGTCGTGCACGCTGGTGGACAGCCGGGTGGTGCCGACGTTGTCGTACGGGTTCATCGAGGCGATCACCCGGAACGTGCCGGCCGCCTCGATCACCCCGACCCGCGGCACCGCGATCGACCGGTCGGCGATCGCGGTCAGCAGGGTGTTCAGGGTGTCCTCGGGGGCCCGGTTGAACTCCTCGATGTAGAGGAAGCCGCCGTCCCGCATGGCCTGGACCAGCGGCCCGGGGACGAAGGTGTCGGCGCTGTAGTCCTCGCGCAGCACCCGGGCCGGGTTGTGGTGCCCGACGATCTTCGCCGGCGTCAGATCGGCGTTGCCCTCCACGAACAGCAGCGGAATGCCCCATTCCGCTGTGATCGCCTTGAGTATCGTCGTCTTGCTGGTGCCCGGAGGGCCCTCCAGCACCAGGTCCCGGCCGGCCGCCACGGCCGCGAGCACGAGGTCCAGTTCGCGCTCGCGGCCGACGATGCGGGCGGCGATACGGTCGCGGACGGCGGCGACCCGCCCACCGGCGGCCCGGCCGTTGGCCGAGGTGGTCACGGTCATCGACCGGGCCTACCGCCGGGTCGATCCGGCGTGGACGGGCATCATGGCGCCCTCCTACTTGATGCCGAAACCGGCGTCGACGGGCAGCGTGACGCCGGTGATGTACCGGGCCTCGTCGGAGGCCAGGAACAGCACCGCGTTGCTGATGTCGACCGGCTCCACCCACAGGATCGGCAGCACGTTCAGGCCGCGGAACACGTCGTGCGCGTCCTCGATCGTCGGGTTCTCCAGGTCGGGACGGAACAGTGTTGCCGTCCAACTGTTCTGGATCATCGGGGTGTTCACCACGGTCGGGTGCACGCTGTTCACCCGGATGTTGTGCGGGCCCAGTTCCAACGCCAGCGTGCGCATCAGCCCGACGACGCCGTGCTTGGCCGAGACGTAGTCGGCGATGTTCTGCATGGCCTTGAGCCCGGCCGCGGAGCTGGTCAGCACCATCGACCCGCCGCGCCCGCCGGCGATCAGGTGCGGCACCGCCGCCTTCGCGGCGTGCCAGACGCCGGTGAGGTTGACATCGATCGTGTTGTGCCACTCGGCCTCGGTCTGCTCCCAGGCGGGCGTGTTGCCGCCGGCGATACCGGCGTTGGCGCAGACGATGTCGAGCCGCCCGAGTTCGGCGACCCCTTGGTCGACGGCGGCCTTGACCGCGGCGAAGTCACGCACGTCGGCCTGCACGGCAACGATCCGCCGGTCGAGCGCCTCCACCTCCTTGACCGTCTGCTCCAGGTCGGCGGGCGTCGCCATCGGGAACGGCACCGTCTCGATCTGGTCGCAGATGTCGATCGCGATGATGTCGGCACCCTCCTGCGCCAACCGCAGGGCGTGACTGCGACCCTGGCCGCGGGCCGCGCCGGTGACGAAGGCGACCTTTCCCTCTACTCGTCCCACGTGATTCTCCTCCTGCCGATGGTCAGCGGATGGTGTTGCCGGCGTCGACGGTGAACTCGAGACCGGTGACGTAACGGGCCTCGTCGGAGGCCAGGAACAGCACGGCGTTGCTGATGTCCCGGGGGTCGACGATCTCGACCGGGAAGGTGTTCATGAAGATCGGGCCGAGGTTGGGGTCCTTGCCCAGCAGCGTCTCCAGCCCGCCCAGCCCGGCGCCCATCGGGGTGTCCACCCCGGTCGGGTGCACGGTGTTCACCCGGATCCGGTGCTGGGCGAGCTCGTTGGCCATCGTCTTGGCGATGCCGACGACGCCGTGCTTGGCCGCCACGTACGGGGCCAGGAACGGTAGGCCCTTGATGCCGGCCGTCGAACTGGTGGCGATGATCGACCCGCCGCCGGCCGCGATCAGGTGCGGGACGGCGGCGACCATGGTGTTCCAGACGCCGGTCAGGTTGGTGTCCAGGGTGTCCTGCCAGACCGCCGGGGTCACCTCGTCCCAGGACTGGATGGTGCAGATGCCCGCGTTGGCACAGACGATGTCGAGCCGGCCGAGTTCGGCGACACCCTCGTCCACGACCCGCTTGACCGCGGCCGCGTCCCGCACGTCGACCTGGGCGCTGACGATCCGGCGGTCGAGCGCCTCCACCTCCTTGACCGTCTGCGCCAGTTCCTCCGCGGTGCCCAGGGGGTAGGGCACCGTGTCGATCTGCTCGCAGATGTCCACGGCGATGATGTCCGCACCCTCCTCGGCCAGCCGGACCGCGTGGCTGCGCCCCTGCCCCCGGGCCGCCCCGGTGACGAATGCGACCTTTCCCTCGACACGCCCCATCGCGCGCCTCCTTTTGCTCGACGTGTGCTTGCTCGGAACAACTCTCACCGACCGGCGGGACGACGTCCGGCCGGTCGGCGCCTGCTCGTGCGGGTGGCCGACGATTCACCTGGATACATGCGCCGGCATCGGCCGCTCCCAACTGAGGCTCTTGTCAACACCCGGGGTTCGGGGTCCACACTAGATGCACCGAGTGCAGAAAGTGAAGGGCTGCCGCGCCGTGTATTCGATGTGAATAGAGTCCGTGACGTGAATCAACCGGACGGCGGCCGACGGACGGGCCGCCAACCGGTCAGTTCGCGGCCCGAGATCGAGCACGCCGCGTTCCGCCTGTTCGACGAGCGCGGGTTCGATCAGACGACGGTGGACGACATCGCGGCCGCCGCCGGGATCGCCCGCCGCACCTTCTTCGGCTACTTCGCCTCCAAGAACGACGTTCCCTGGGGCTCTTTCGACCGGCAACTGGCCTACCTGCGTGAGGTGTTGGCCGGCCTGCCGCAGGACCTGCCGGTGATGGAGGCGATCCGGCGGGCGGTGCTGGCGTTCAACACGGTGGACCCGGCCGAGCAGCCGTGGCACCGCCGCCGGCTGGCGCTGATCCTGGGCACGCCGGCGCTGCAGGCCCACTCCACGTTGCGGTATACCGAGTGGCGACAGGTGATCACCGAGTTCGTCGCGCAGCGGTTGGGCCGATCGGAGGATTCGCTGACCGTTCAGACCATCGGATACACCTCGCTGGCCGCGGCGATCGCGGCGTACGACGTCTGGCTCCGCGAGGACGACGGCGATCTGCTCGAACTGATCGACGCCGCCTTTCGCGGCCTGGCCGACGGGTTCCGGACCGACGTCCGGACGCCGGCCGAGTCGCCTGACCGGTGATCCCGGGTCACGGGCCGGATTCAGGCCCGGCAGACCCTCCGGACCGCAGCGAGCAGTTCGTCGGATGGCGCGGATGACACCGGTGCCGGCGTGGATGGGGCACTCGTCGAGAGCCGAGCGGCCGCCGCGGCCTGCCGGCGCCGGCGTCGGACGGCCCCCGCCCGACCGACCGGATCCGGTGCGGGGCCGGCGAAACGCTTGATCGGGCAGCCGCTCCCGTCGCACCCGCAGCCGCAGCCCGCGGACCGCGCCCCCTTGGTGGGGAAATCCGAGTCGCCGGACGCGACCCGATCTTCCCCACGGATCGGCGCCGCCCCGCCGGACGCGGACGCCGGTCGATGGACCGCCGGCACGGCGCAGGCGCCCCGGGGCGGCCGGGCCGCGTCGTCGCCGAGCAGGTGC
>JBDHZW010000071.1:0-21034 GCA_039812105.1 Nakamurella sp. | reverse complement strand
TCCTGCCGGTTCCGGATCACCCTGACGGGCCGGCAGGTGCACGGGTCGATGCCGTGGATGGGTGTCGATGCGATGCCCGCCGCCGGCGGCATCCTCACCGGGATCGGTCAGCTCTACCGGCAGATCCCGGCCACCGACGCGGTCACCGTCACCGTCGGGCACATCGAGGACGTCGGTCGTTACAACATCATCGGCGACTCCGTGACGCTCTGGGGAACCATCCGCTGCATCGATCAGCAGGACATGGCGACCGCTCAGGAACGCCTGACGAACCTCGCCGAGGGCCAGGGGCACAGCTACGGGTGCGCCACCGCCGTGTTCTTCGACCAGGTCGTCTCGCCGGTGCACAACGCCGCGGAGTGGATCGACGCCCTGCTGCCGACGCTGAAGCAGGTCGCCGGCGACGAGAACGTCATCGCCGCTCCCCCGACCCTGGCCTATGACGACGTGGCCGAGTTCGTCAAGGCGTTCGGCGGCGCCTACCTCAACATCGGTGTCCAGGACGCCCGGTTCGACGGCGACGACATCGTCCCCGTCGAGGGCGGCCGCGGCATCGTGCCCAACCACAACCCCGGCTTCTACGTGGACGAGGGCACCCTGCTGACCGCCGTCCGGGTGGACGTCCGGGTGGCGGTCGGTCACCTGCTCGGCCGGATCGCCCCCGCCGGCTGACCGCACCTGCGGCAATCGTGAACCCGTCGCTCGGGCTCGACTTCGATGCCACCACCCTCAATGAGGCGGCCGATGATTCTTCCCCGCCGGGCCGGTCTGTCCATCGACGACCGACCCGGGAAAGCTGGTGCGATGCGCAAAATCACCTTCGCCATGAACGTAAGCGTGGACGGCTACGTCGCCGCCCCGGGCGACGACCTCAGCTGGGGGGTGCCGAGCGACGAATGGTTCCAGTTCTGGTCCGACCGGGTCGCGGCCACGGGTCTGGCGCTGTACGGACGCCGGCTCTGGGAGGCGATGAGTTCCCATTGGCCGACCGCCGACCAGCAGCCTGACGCCACACCGGCGACGATCGAGTTCGCCGGCCGCTGGCGCGACATGCCGAAGGTAGTGTTCTCCTCGACGACGCGCCCGGTCGACTGGAACGCCCGCCTGTTCACCGGCGATGCGGTCACCGAGATCACCCGCCTCAAGGCGCAGGACGGCGGCCCCATGGACATCGCCGGCGCCACCCTCGCCGCGGCCGCGATGCGGGCCGGGTTGATCGACGAGTACACGCTGGTCACCGCCCCGGTGCTGATCGGCGGCGGGCAGCCGTTCTTCACGGCGCTGGACAACTGGGTCAACCTGAACCTGGTGGAGACCCGGACATTCCCCGGCGGCGTGCACCTGACCAGGTACGAGACCCGGCGCTGACGCCCGCGGGCTGGGTGCGTGCACCACCGCAACACAACGGCCCCCGGACGATGTCCGAGGGCCGTTGTGCCTGATCACGGTGGTAGCGGGGGCAGACCCTGCAGAACTACACGACTACCTGCGGGCCTACGTGCTGCCGGCGATCGAGGCGGCCGACCTGGTTGGGCGGTCTGATCCACCGTCAAGCGAACCTGTCACTGCGCGAATGATCATGAGTTTGGGCGGATCAGGAAACCGGCCACGCCGATCGTCGGATTCGGCGCGGTGTCGATTCTGACGCGCCACTCGTATCGATGACCCGGCGTCAACTTCAGTCCCGGTCCCAGATTCACGACCAGCGGCATCATTTGGTCGGTTCCGGGAGGCAAACCAGGTGGCCGGCCGGCCTCGATCGCTCCCTCGAACTTGACCGGTCCGAATCCATCCGGACCGTCGACGTCGATCTCCTTCCCGTCGCCGTCGACGAGGGAACCGGTCAGATTGAACTTCTGGTTCGCCTCGTGCCACTCGACCCAGATCATGGCGATAAGGGCCGCCGGCGGCGTGGGCGTGGACGTCACCGTCCAGCCGATGCCGAGTGCGTGGACCTTTCCAGTGGGCTCCGCTTGCGCGGAGTCGGCCAGGAGGAGATGGATCCTCATCCGTTGGCGCGAGTCGAAACCAGCCGGGTGGACGAGACGGTCATCGTGCTGGGCGGCTGGCCGGCCCAAGTGTGAGGCTCCGGTGACGTCACCGTTCGGCCGCCACCTTCCACCCGAATCCGGTGATCACGGATGATTTCCGCAGGTTGGCCAGCCGCGAACGCCTCATCGAACTCGGCTTCGGACATGTCATCGAAGTCGTCGGTGTCCATCACCCGATGATCCTCCGCAGCCGCCAGTCGCCCTCGGAACCGTGCACGAGCTGCAGAACGATCTTGATCCGGCGGCCCCGGCTTGTCCTGCCGATCACCAGGAGCCGCAGAGGGAATCCTGCTCGGACGACACGTCCTGAACACCGATCCGGCCGCAGCGGCCGCCTGGTGGCTGGTCCGGTCCACCGCGAGACCGCCCGAATCGAACCCTCGTAAGCCCAATCGAACGGCGTTCGGTCACAAATCTGTTCGCAAACCGCAAGACAAACGGCCCCCGGACTGAGTCCGAGGGCCGTTGTGCCTGATCACGGTGGTAGCGGGGGCAGGATTCGAACCTGCGACCTCTGGGTTATGAGCCCAGCGAGCTACCGAGCTGCTCCACCCCGCGTCGTTGTACACCTCAGTGTAACAAACTCCTGGGATCGCTTCCAAATCTCCGCCGGGGCAACGGGTGTGAGCCGGCCGACAACGGAAACGGGCGGCCCGGGAATCCCGGGCCGCCCGCCCTCGCACGATCGAGCCGCCGCTACCCGCCGCCGGAGGTCTCCACCGGACCCAGGCTCGCGCTGGGGATGGATGTCCCGGCCAGGGCCAGGTAGTTCTTCACCGCGTCCTCCAGCTTCTGGCTGGCGGCGCCGATCTGGGCCAGGTCGCCGGAGGCCTTCGCGGTGTCCAGCGCGCTGGCCGCGGCGTCCATCTGGGCCAGCGCGGCGGCCTGGTCGGCCGGTGGCGGCGCCGTGCTGGTCGGGGCCGACGTCGTGGTCGCGGTGTCCGACGTGCCCAGCACGTCGCTACCGTCGGTGGTCGGCGTCACCGGCGCGCTCTGCGCGGCCCGGGTCAGCGCCTGGGTGAGCGTCGTGCCGACACCCACCCGTCCGGCGTACCACACCAGCACCTGGTTCAGCTGCGGGAACGACGACGAGGACGACGCCGACCCCTGGATGTAGAACGGCTCGACGTACAGCAGACCGTCGTTGACCGGCAGGGTCAGCAGGTTGCCGAAGATGACCCGCGAGCCGTTCTGCTGCTGGGACAGCGTGACCAGGCTGCTGATCTGTTGCGTCGTCCGGAACAGCTGTTGCACTTGGATGGGCCCCGGCGTCTGCGTCGACGTGGGTAGTCGGAGCACGGTCAGCTTGCCGTAGTCGCCCGGGTCGGACCCGGCCGAGACGTAGGCGCTCATGAAGTCCCGCTGGTACCCGGTGAGCACGCTGGTCAGCTGGAACGTCGAGGTGTCCGAGCCGGGCAGCTTGACCTGCAGGTAGTACGGCGGTTGGGCCGCCTGCACCGAGCTGTCCACCGTCGGGTCGTTGGGCACCCGCCAGAAGCCGGAGCTCTGGAAGAAGTCGACCGGATCGTCGACGTGGTAGCGGACCAGCAGGGAGCGCTGCACCTCGAACAGGTCCTGCGGGTAGCGGAAGTGCGCCCGCAGGTCGTCGCTGATCGCACTGTTCGGCTGGACCAGGCCGGGGAAGACGCCCTCCCAGGCCTTGAGCACCGGGTCGGTCTCGTCCACCGAGTACAGCGTGACGGTGCCGTCGTAGGCGTCGACCGTCGCCTTCACCGAGTTGCGGATGTAGGACACCTGGGTGTTGACCTGGCCGGCGGCGGCGCCCCGGGCGGCCAGCGAGTTGTTCGTCGCGTCGGACAGCGTCACCTCCTGCGCGTACGGGTAGTTCTCCGCGGTGGTGTAGGCGTCGACGATCCACACGATCCGCCCGTCTACGACGGCCGGGTAGGTCTTGGTGTCGGTGGTCAGGAACGGCGCGGCCTTCTGCACCCGCTCGATCGGGTCCCGGTAGTACAGGATCTTGGAGTTGGAGTTGATCTCGGAGGAGAACAGGAAGTTCTGCTCGCCGTACTCCGTGGCGAACACCGCCCGCTGGAACAGGTTGCCGACCGGGACGCCGCCCGATCCGCTGTAGGTGTACCGGGAGCTGTCCGTGTCGTATTCGCGGGGAGCGCCGCCGTCGCTGCCGACGATCGCGTAGTCGGTGACCAGCTGCCCGTAGTAGGTGCGCGGCTGGGTGACCGGGATGTCGCCCTGCTGGCTGATGTCGGAGACCGTGTAGTCCGGGTACCCGTTGTCGACGGTGTTCGCCGGCGCGGCCACGAAGCCGTCGCCGTGGGTGAACACCATGTGCTCGTTGATCCAGTTCTTCTGCGCATCGTTCAGCCCGTCCGCGTTCAGCTCGCGGACCGCCACCACGTAGTCCTGGGTTTTGCCCTTGACCGTGTACCGGTCCACGGCCAGCTGGTCGGGGAAGCCGTAGAAGTTCCGCAGCTGCTGCTGCTGGGTGAACGTCGGCGAGAGCACGTTGGGGTCCAGCAGCCGGGCGTTCGGCACGGTGTCCTGGTCGGAGATGATCGCCGACGGGTCGCCGGTCAGCTGCCCGGCGTAGTCGACATAGTTGATCTGATCGTCCCGGATGTTGTAGGCGGTCCGGGTGGCGTCGATGTTCCGGGCGATGTACTCGGGCTCCCGGTTGATGCCGTTCGGGTTGACGACCACCTGCTGCAGCACCAGCGGCCAGACCCCGCCGATCAGCACGCTGGACAGCACCAGCAGGCCCAGGGCGATGGCCGGCAGCTTGATCGACCGGGTGAACGCGCCGACGACGAAGCCGATCGCACAGATCAACGCGATCAGCATCAGGATCAGCTTGGCCGGCAGCACCGCATTGACGTCGGTGTAGGAGGCGCCGGTGAAGGTGGGGTTCCGGTTGGAGAACAGCAGCTCGTACCGGTCGTACCAGTACTGCACGGCCTTGAGCAGCACGAACGCGGCCACCAGCAGCGAGAGCTGCATCGTCGCCTGCGGGGTCACCCGGCGCCCCGGACCGGACAGCCGGATGCCGCCGAACAGGTACTGGACCACGGCGACCAGCACGAAACAGATCGCGATGATGACGAACAGCCAGCCGAGCACCATCTGGATCATCGGCAGGGTGAACACGTAGAAGCCGACGTCGTTGCCGAACTGCGGGTCCACGGTGCCGAAATCGCCACCGTGCAACCACATCTGCACGATCGTCCAGTCCGACTGGGCGGACAGGCCGCTGATCAGGCCGACCAGCCCGGCGATGCCGAAGGCGAACAGCTTGGGCCGGGCGGTGATGATCGCCCGGTACGGCGAGAGCGGATCGGCCTCGTTGGTGGGCACGAACACCGGTCGGGAGCGGTAGGCGACGTACATCGCCAGGAAGACCAGGGCCGCCGACCCGACCCCGGCGATCAGGAACATGATGATCCGGCTGATCGCCTGGGTGGTGAAGACCTCGCGGAAGCCGACCTCGCCGTACCACAGCCAGTCGACGTAGATGCCCACGAATTGGAACCACAGGATCGCCAGCACCGCCAGGCTGACCAGCGCGATCAACACCCGCTTGGCGCGCTTGGACATGGTGGGCAATCCGACGGGGGGCCGCATGGCCACGGATGAACTCCTCGAGTCGTACGTGCGTGCTCGCACCCTCAACTCTAGGCACCGGCGGCAGGTTCCCCGGAGACGGCAACGATCAGGCAACGCTCACGTTCACGCGCACCTCATGTGTCGCCGCTGTGGGCGGCGTGTCAGATGCCGGTGAGCCGCTCCGGCCGGTCGTGCGAGGATCGGCGGTGATGAGCGCACCCGAGTGGTCGGAGGACCCGGACCTGGCCGCCGCCGTCGCCGAGGTGGAGGAGTTCGCCGCGGCCGCCGGGTGGGACCGGCCACCGCATCTGTTCGCCCTGGTCCGGACCGAGGAACTGACCGCCGCCCAGCCGTCGCTGGCGGCCGAACTGGGTACGTCCACGTACACGCCGATCGCGCAGGACCCGCTGCCCGACCGCGACGTCGAGCGGGCGCTGGCCCAGGTGTCCTGGCCGCCGGCGGTGGCCGGCTGCGTGCTGGTCCAGGAGATCGTGGTGCTGCCCCCGAGCGCGCAGGCCGAGCTGTCCGACGACCCGGCCACCGCCACCGCGCAGGCCGCCGCCCATCCGGAGCGGACCGAGGCCCGGCTGGTCGCCGGGGTGCTGCGGGACGGGCGGCGCGCCTGCCTGCTGCGGATCCGGTTCAACGGTGCCGACGATGACGCCCCGCCGCTGCTGCGCGGGGCGGAACTGGCACCGAACCTGCTGGACGGCCTCGCGGCCACGTTCGAGTAGGTCGACGTCCGGTCGGGGATTGTCAGCAGCCGGGTGGGGTGCCCCCGTCGCGCAGCGTCTGCAGGGCGGTCATCGCGTCGTCCAGGGTGGCGACCTTGACCAGTTGCAGTCCGTCCGGCACCTGGGTCAGCGCCTCCGCGCAGTTGTCCGCCGGCACCAGGAACACCGTCGCCCCGGCCTCCCGGGCGGTGATCAACTTGAGCAGCACCCCGCCGATGGGACCGACGTTGCCGTCGTTGTCCATCGTGCCGGTGCCGGCGATGAACTTGCCGCCGGTCAGGTCCTGGTCGGACAGCCGGTCGATGATGCCCAGGGTGAACATCAGCCCGGCCGACGGGCCGCCGATCCGCTCCAGCGAGATCGTGGTGTCGAACGGCGCCTCCGGCCGCTCCGCCGCGCCGATGCCGAGCACCCCCTGCGATCCGACCGACGGGTTGCTGCCCAGCGTCACCTTCTCGGTGACCGTCTGCCCGTCCCGCTCGACGCCGACCGCCACCGTCTGGCCCGGTGACGTGGTGGCCAGCGCGGCCCGGAGCGAGGCGAAGTCGGTGATCGGGGTGTCGTCCAGCGAGACGATCTGGTCCTGCGGCTGCAGCACGCCCGCGCTGGGCGAGTCGGCGGCGATGTCGCCCACGTACACCACGTTGGGGTAATTCAGGTAGCGCAGCGCGGCGATCTCCGCGGCCGACTGGGAGTCCTGGAACTGCTGGGCGTTCTGCGCCTCCACCTGCTCGACCGTCTGATCGGGCGGGAAGTAGTCCTCGCGGGGAGCCAACGCGTACCGGCCGGACGCCCACATCGCCAGGCCGGCCAGCAGGGTGATGTGGTCGGTGATGGAGATCGTCGTCATGTTCAGGTGGCCGTCGCCGGTGTCCCGGTTCGCGTCGGCCGGCACGTCGTCGCCGCTGAAGGCGATCACCGGCGTGCCGTTGACCGACCCCAGCACGTTGTAGGTGACGCCCGGCGACACCGCGACATACGGGATCGGGATGGCCATTCCGGCGGCCAGCAGCACCGCGGCGGCCACCCCGCCCACGACCAGGGTGCGGGCGCGCATCGACAGCCGACTGAACCAGGACATTGCTGCATCTTCCCCGACGGTGTCGTGCCGGTGGCGCGGGCAACGCGCATCGTTCACACCGACGCCACCCAGGCCGGCCGATTATGCGTAACGTGGGCCGCATGACGAATCTGCCCTTCGGATTCAGCCCATCCGGAGACGACGACCCCGAAGGCAAGCCGGGCGGCCAGGGCCCGGGGCCGGGCGGCTTCGACCTGGGTCAGCTCGGCTCGATGCTGTCCCAGCTCGGCCAGATGATGTCCCAGGCCAACGCCTCCGGGGCCTCGTCCGGCCCGGTCAATTACGACCTGGCGCGGCGGCTGGCCACCTCGCAACTACCCGCCTCGCACCCGGCGTCGTCGGTCGACGTGAACAAGGTGGTCGAGGCGATCGGCCTGGCCGAGGTGTGGCTGGACGGCGCCACCGCGATGCCGGCCGGCGCCCGGACCGCCACCGCCTGGACCCCGCGGCAGTGGATCGACGCGACCATGCCCGCGTGGGAGAAGTTGTGCTCCCCCATCGCCGAGCAGGTGTCCCGGGCCTGGGTGGACGGGCTGCCCGAGCAGGCCAAGGCACAGGCCGGCCCGCTGCTGGCGATGATGGGGTCGATGGGCGGCATGGCCTTCGGCTCCCAGCTCGGCCAGGGCCTGGCCCAGCTGGCCACCGAGGTGCTGACCTCGACCGACATCGGGCTGCCGCTCGGCCCGGAGGGCACCGCCGCGCTGATGCCCCGGTCGATCGCCGAGTTCGGCTCCGGGCTGAACCTGCCCGAGGACCAGGTCCGGCTGTACCTGGCCGTCCGGGAGGCGGCCCACCACCGGCTCTACGCCGGTACCCCGTGGCTACGGGACCGGGTGATCTCGCTGATCGGCGACTACGCCCGGGCGATCTCGGTCGACTTCTCCGCGGTCGAACAGCTCGCGTCCTCCATCGACCCGTCCGACCCGTCCAGCATCGAGGCGGCGCTCGGCCAGGGCATGTTCGAACCGACGATCACGCCCGGCCAGCAGGCGGCGATGGCCGAACTGGAGACCCTGCTGGCTCTGGTCGAGGGCTGGGTGGACACCGTCGTCGCGGAGGCCGTGGGCGAGCGTCTGCCGGGCGCCAACGCCCTGCGCGAGACGCTGCGCCGCCGCCGGGCGACCGGCGGCCCGGCGGAGCAGACCTTCGCCACGCTGATCGGGCTGGAGCTGCGGCCGCGGCGGCTGCGGGCCGCCGCCGAGCTGTGGCAGGCGGTCGGCGCCTCCCGCGGCACCGAGGGCCGGGACGCGCTGTGGGCCGATCCGGGCTTGCTGCCGTCCGGTAAGGATCTCGACGACCCGCAGGGCTTCGTCGAGCGGGACAAGCAGTTCGCCGCGTTGCTGGCCGGGCTGGACGACATCGAGACCCAGCTGCTGGGCAAGCCCGAGGACGGCACCGACGAGGCGCCCCCCACCGACGAGCCGCAGACCAAGCCCGACGAGGAGCCGCCGCCGCGCCCGGTGTGACGGTCAGACCGCGCTGGACGGGCTCCACAGGTTGATCCCGGAGTCCACCGCGTGCCGTTCGATCGCGGCCAGCTCGTCGTCGTCGAACGACAGGTTGGCGGTGGCGGCCAGGTTGTCCTCCAACTGACCCACCGAGGACGCGCCGACCAGCACCGAGGTCACCCGGTGGTCGCGCAGCGCCCACGACAGCGCCAGCTGGGCCAGGGACTGCCCGCGGCCGGCGGCGATCTCGTTCAGCGCGCGGATGTGCGCCAGCGCATCGTCGGTGAGCAGGTCGGTGGACAGCGAACCGCCCCGGGACGCCCGGGATCCCGACGGGACGCCGTTGAGGTACTTGTCGGTGAGCATCCCCTGGGCCAGCGGGGAGAACGCGATGCAGCCGACGCCCAGTTCGCCCAGGGTGTCCAGCAGTTCGTCCTCGATCCACCGGTTGAGCATCGAGTAGGACGGCTGGTGGATGAGCAGCGGCGTGCCCAGCTCGGCCAGGATCGCCGCCGCTCGGCGGGTCCGGTCCGGCGAGTAGGACGAGATGCCGGCGTACAGCGCCCGCCCGGAGGTGACGGCGGTGTGCAGGGCACCCATCGTCTCCTCCAGCGGCGTGTCCGGGTCGGCCCGGTGCGAGTAGAAGATGTCGACGTAGTCCAGGCCCATCCGGGCCAGCGACGCGTCCAACGAGGCCAGCAGGTATTTGCGCGAGCCGAGGTCGCCGTACGGGCCCGGCCACATGTCGTAACCGGCCTTCGTGGAGATGACGAGTTCGTCCCGGTACGGCCGGAAGTCCTCGGCCAGGATCCGGCCGAAGTTGATCTCCGCCGAACCGTACGGCGGACCGTAGTTGTTGGCCAGGTCGAAGTGGGTGACGCCGAGATCGAACGCGCGGCGCAGCACCGCCCGCTGGGTGGCCAGCGGGTTGACGTCACCGAAGTTCTGCCACAGACCCAGGGAGACGGCCGGCAGCAGCAGCCCGCTGCGGCCGGTCCGGCGGTAGGACATCGTCTCGTAGCGGTCGTCGGCTGCCTGATGGACCATGACGCCAGTCTGGCAGCCGGGCCGGCCACGGGCCCGACCGGAGGCGACATCGGCGGGTGCCGGGTCGGGCAAATCCCCGGTTGGGCGCGACGCTGCGGGTACGGTGAGCGCCGGTCCGATCCACGGATCGAGCGGGCGCGGGCTCGCGGCGTCGAGGCCATCTCGACCGCCGGTGCCCGCCGCGGACGAAAGGAAGGGCCGATGGCCGAGACCTACAACGGCTACTGCGTCAAGTGCAAGGAGAAGCGGGACTTCGAGGGTGAGGTCGCGGAGACCAACGGTCGCCGGATGGCCAAGGGGACCTGTCCGGTCTGCGGCACCAAGATGAATCGGATCCTCGGCAAGGCCTGACCCATCCATCCACAGTCCTCGGCCGAGGATTGTGGATAACTTCACGCCCGACGCCCGGATCAGTCACCCTGTGCGGTGGGGTGATGGTGCAGGTGACTCTTTCCGACACCGCGCGGATCGACATGGTCGCGCGCTACGCGTTGTCCGCGGACGTCCCGGTGATCGTCCGGGCGTCCGACGAAATCCAGATCGGCATCGAGGAGCCGCGGCGGGTGCTGCTGCTCGACGCGCCGCCGGAGGCGCACGGCATCCTGACCGCGCTGGACGGCACCCGGCCGGTCGGTGCCGTGCTGACGGGATACGACGCCGACCCCATCGTGTGGTCCGCCCTGCTCGGCCAGCTGGTCCGGGCCGGGCTGCTGGTCCGGGTCACGCCGACGGCGCTCGGCGCGGGCGCCGGACCCGGATCGCTCGCTCAGGAACGGATCGGCCTGGCCCATCGGCACGGGCACGCCGCGGCGATCCGGATCCTGCAGTCCCGGGCCGACGCGCTGGTGGTGGTGCGGGGCGACTCCGCCGCCGCGGCGCTGGTCGCCACCCTGGTCGCGGCGGCGGGTGTCGGGCACGTGCACCACGACCCGACCCGATCCGGCCTGGTGACCGGCCCCGAGGGCGGCCGGCCGAGCGGCGCCCCGGCGACGGGCGCGGTGCGGGCGTCGAACCCGTTGGTCCGGACCTACCGGCCGGCCGCCCATCAATCCCCGACCCTGGTGGTGCTGGCCGGCGATCCGGTGCCCGACCTGGGCCTGGCCGCCACCCTGGTGCAGCAGCGCATCCCGCACCTGTCGGTGCTCACCCTGGCCGGCGGGGCGTCGGTGGGTCCGCTGGTGCTGCCCGGTCGTTCGAGCTGCCTGGGGTGCGTGCACCGGCACCGCGCGGACGCCGATCCGGGCTGGCCGGCGGTCGCTCGTCAGCTGGCCCGATCGTCGCCGCGGGCGCCGGTGAGCGTGTCGGCCGTCGCCGCCGGTTTCGCCGCCGGTCAGGTTCTCGAGCTGCTCGACGAGGTCTCGCTCCCGGCGACGGTGAACGGGTCGATGGAGTGGGCGCCGCAGACACTGACCGTGCGCCGTCGCAGCTGGGCCGAACACCCGGACTGCGGGTGCCACGCATCGTGAGCTCGGCCGGCCGAGCCAACCGGTCCCGCACGGCGCTTTGACACAATGGTCGGGTGGCCGACATCCCCCGCGGTGCCCTGAGCCGGACCGCGCGTCTGGCCAGCCTTCCGTTGTCGGCGGCGGGCCGGGCCACCCTCGGGCTGGGTCAGCGACTCGCCGGACGGGATCGGGACGAGGTCAGCAGCGAACTGCAGCGCCGGACCGCCGAGCAGCTGTTCGAGGTGCTCGGCACGCTCAAGGGCGGCGCGATGAAGTTCGGGCAGGCGCTGAGCGTCTACGAGGCGGCCATCCCGGACGAGTACGCCGCCCCGTACCGGGAGGCGCTGACCAAGCTGCAGAACGCGGCGCCGGCGATGCCCCCGGCGACCGTGCACAAGATCATGGCCCACCAGTTCGGCACCGGCTGGCGGACCCGGTTCACCGAATTCGACGACACCGCCGCCGCGGCCGCCAGCATCGGCCAGGTCCACCGCGGCATCTGGCACGACGGCCGCCCGGTCGCGGTCAAGCTGCAGTACCCGGGGGCGGACGCCGCCCTGCGCACCGACTTGGACCAGCTGTTCCGGGTGGCTCCGCTGCTCGGCGTCGTCATCCCCGGCACCCAGATGCGCCCGCTGGTGGCCGAGCTGCGCGAGCGGATCCTGGAGGAACTCGACTACGCCCGGGAGGCCGACAACCAGCGGGCCTTCGCCGCCGCCTACGCCGACGACCAGGACTTCCTGGTGCCCCGGGTGGTGGCCAGCGCGCCGAAGGCGATCATCGCCGAGTGGGTCGACGGAACCTCGCTGAACCGGATCATCGCATCGGGGACCCGGGAGCAACGCGACCGCGCCGGCAGCCTGCTCACCGAGCTGCACTTCGCCGCCCCGGGCCGGGTGGGCCTGCTGCACGCCGACCCGCACCCGGGCAACTACCTGCTGACCGACGACGGGCGGCTGGCCGTCATCGACTTCGGCTCGGTCGCCCGGCTGCCCGACGGCGCGCCGCCGATCATCGGCCGGGTCACCCGGCTGGCCCTGGACCAGCACGCCGACCGGGTGGTCGCGGCGCTGCAGGAGGAGGGCTTCATCCCGCCCGGATACGATCCCGACCCCGAGCTCCTCCTGGACTACGTGGTGCCGTTCATCGAGCCGTTGCGGCACGAGACGTTCCACTTCACCCGCGCCTGGATGCAGGCGCAGGCGGCGCGGATGTCGAACTTCTCCAGCGAGGAGTCGAAACTGGCCAGGAACCTGAACCTGCCCCCGTCCTACCTGCTGATCCACCGGGTGACGTTCGGTTCGATCGGCGTGATGTGCCAGCTGGACGCGACCGCGCCGTTCCGGGAGATCGTCACCCGCTACCTGCCGGGCTTCAACGACCCGGTCTGAGCACCGGCACCCGGGGTCACCAGTACTCGGTGTCCAGCTTGGCCTCGATCGACCGCAGGTGCGCCCGGGCGCAGCCGGGGCAGGTCCAGGTGGTCCCTCGGCGGGTGTTCTCCACCATCCAGGTGACCGCCGCGGGCGGCACCGGTGTGCCGCAGAGCTGGCAGGCCGCGGCGGGGGCGGCGGCGGTGGTGTTCGTGCCCTGTTCGCACCCGTTGCCCGGCTCGTCCACCCGTCCACGATACGGCCCGGGGCGACGCGCCGATCCCGCCGCGACGGACAACGTTGTCACCGAGTAGTAACACGCCGTAACGCAATGCATGCAGACAGCGGTTTGCATGGAGCCCGCCCCACCACGGGCGTCATTGCTGCCCTGAAGGAGGTCCCCGTGACCCAGACCGAGCCGCGACCATCGCAGCCCGCCGACAGCCACCTCAACTCCGAGCAGGAGGGGTACAAGCAGAGCCTGGGTCGCCGCCAGGTCCAGATGATCGCGATCGGCGGCGCCATCGGCACCGGCCTGTTCCTGGGCTCGGCGTCCCGCCTGCACAGCACCGGACCGGCGTTGCTGTTCAGCTACGCGTTCGTCGGCGTCATCGCCTACTTCCTGATGCGGGCCCTGGGCGAGCTGGTCCTGCACCGCCCCACGTCCGGCGCGTTCGTCTCCTACATGCGCGAGTTCTACGGCGAGGCCGGCGCCTACATCACCGGCTGGATGTACTGGCTGAACTGGGCGCTGACCGGCATCGCCGAGCTGTCCGCGGTCGCCCTCTACGTGCAGTTCTGGTTCCCCACCATGCCGGCGTGGGCCACCGTGCTGATCGCCCTGGTCGTCGTGCTCATCATCAACCTGCTCTCGGCCAAGGCCTTCGGCGAGTTCGAGTTCTGGGCCTCGATCCTCAAGGTCACCGCCATCGTCGCCTTCCTGGTGGTCGGCATCGTGGTGGTCGTCGGGCGCTTCCAGATCGGCGGCCACCAGGCCGGCTTCGAGAACCTGTGGAGCAACCCGGGCGGCTTCTGGCCGTCCACCGGCGACTTCGCCTGGTACGGGCCGATCCTGGTGATGTCCGGGGTGGTCTTCGCCTACGCCGCGATCGAAATGGTCGGCGTGGCCGCCGGCGAGATGGCCGACCCCCGGCGCGAGGTGCCCAAGGCGGTCAACGCGGTCATCTTCCGGATCGGCGTCTTCTACTGCGGATCCATCCTGCTGCTCGTGTGCATGCTGCCGACCAGCGCCTATACCGCCGGAACCAGCCCGTTCGTCACGGTGTTCGGCGACCTCGGGCTCACCTGGATGGCCGCGCTGATCCAGGGCATCCTGATCGTCGCCGCGATGTCCAGCCTCAACTCCGGGCTGTACTCGACCGGCCGGGTGCTGCGCAGCCTGGCCATCTCCAAGCAGGCCCCCGGCTTCACCATGAAGATGAGCGCCTCCGGCGTGCCCTGGGCCGGCATCGTGTTCACCTCGATCGTGTACGTGTTCGGCGCGGTACTCAACGCATTGGCCCCGGACGCGTTCGAGATCGCGCTGGAGGCGGCCGCCATCGGCGTGGTGTTCACGTGGTCGACGATCTTCCTGTGCCAGTTGCGGCTGCGCAAACTGTCCAACCGCGGCGTCATCCCGGCCAGTTCGTTCCCGATGCCCGGCTATCCCTGGACCAGCTACATCGGCCTGGCCTTCCTGGCCTTCGTCATCGTCGGGATGGCCATTTCCGGCTGGCAGAGTTCGCCCTACTTCTGGCACAAGACGAACTTCCTGGTGATCGTGTTCGGCATCCCGATCATCGCGATCATCTTCGTCATCGGGTGGCTGATCGTGAAGCCGAAGGTGCACGCGCACACCGGCGGCCGGATGAAGTCGGTGTGGACCAACGACGGACCCCGGTACGAGTCCGCGACGGCCACCGGGCACACCCTCGACGAGCTGGACGAGGACCATCCGGTGCCGCCGGCCGCGGCCGGCGAGCCGCCGGCCGCCGACGAGTCGGACCGGTGAGTCGCATGCGGATTCCACGCACCGGGGCGGCCGTATTGCTGGTGGCCGTGCTCGTCGGACTCGGCGCCTGCAGCTCGGGCTCGGACACGGTCGGCACGCCGACCACCGTCTCCGGTGCGGAGGGCGGCAAGCTGCGCATCGGCATCTCCATGGACCAGCCGGGTCTGGGCTACAAGGACGGCGACAACTACACCGGCTTCGACGTGGACACCGCCACCTACGTCGCCGCCGCGCTGGGTGTGTCCAAGGACGACATCACCTGGGTGCAGGCCGATCCGGCCGACCGGGAGAAGCTGCTGGAGAACGGCGACGTCGACCTGGTGTTCTCCACCTACTCGATCACCGACGACCGCAAGAAGGTGGTCGACTTCGCCGGCCCGTACTTCACCGCCCACCAGGACCTGCTGGTCCGCCGCAACGAAACCGACATCACCGGGCCGGAGACGCTGGACGGCCGGGTGCTGTGCTCGGTGACCGGGACGACGTCCTCGCAGTACATCAAGGACAACTACCTGGGCAAGATCACGCTGACCGAGTATCCCCGGTTCTCCGACTGCGTGGCCGCGCTGGCCAACAGCGAGGTGGACGCGGTGACGACGGACGACGTCATCCTGGCCGGTTTCGCGGCGCAGGATCAGTACAAGGGCAAGCTGAAGGTGGTCGGCAAGGGCTTCACCGACGAGAACTACGGCGTCGGCATCCCCAAGGGCGACACCGAACGGGTCAACCAGGTGAACGAGGCGCTCAAGCAGTACATCGCCGACGGGTCCTGGAAGGCCTCGCTGGACGCGACGGTCGGCCCGTCCGGCTACGCCATCCCGGCGCCGCCCACCCCGGGCACGGCCTGACCCGGTCGCGGTCGATGATCACCTGATGGACGCCGAGGCGCTGGCCGACCAGCTGGCCCGCCACCCACCGTTCGACGGGCTCGACCGGCCGCGGCTGGTGGAGCTGGCCGGCCGGGCCCGGACCGTGTCCTTCGCGGCCGGCGAGTCGATGCTGGACGCCTTCGACCGTCCGGTCCGGCACGTGCTGGTGGTGCTGGACGGCCGGGTGGACCTGTGGACCGGCGTCACCCGGGCGCCGACACCCGACGAGACCGTCGGCGCGGGCGCGGTCGTCGGGCTGACCAGCGTGCTGGCCCAGCGGCCGGTGGGTCCCCGGGCGGTCGCCGCCACGCCGGTGCGGGTGGCCGCGGTGCCGGCCTCGGCGCTGGTCGGGGCGTTCACCGAACTCGGCGGCGTGCGCTATCTGGCCGCCCGGACCCCGTCGATGCGCCGGCCGGTTCCGCCGCTGTCCGCGTACACCACCGTCGACGAGTTGATCGTGTCCGCACCGCTGATCCTCCCGGTGGGCAGCACGGTCGCCGAGGTGGTCGGCCGGATGGGCGAGCTGGACGTGCCCTGCGCGGAGGTGCGGCTGGCCGGTGGCGGCTACGCGATGATCACCGACGCGATGATCCGCCGGGCGCTGGCCCGCGGCCCGCTGGCCGCGGACCCGGGGGGCGGGCTGCCGGCGGAGGAGATCGCCGACCGGGACCCGCCCACGGTGGTGCTCGGCGATTCGGCCGCCGAGGCGTTGGTGCTGCTGATGGACCGCCGGGCCGACTTCGTGCTGGTCACCGACCGGACCGGCGAGCTGCGGGGGGTGATCGCACCCCAGGACTTCATGGTCTCGCCGACCACGGTGGGCATCTCGCTGCACGAGCAGGTGCGCCGGGCCGGCACGGTGGACGAACTGTGCCAGCGGGCCCGCCGGCTGCCGTCGATGATGGACGACCTGATGTCCCGCGGGCTGACCGCCAGCAAGGTCATCGGGGTGCATTCGGCGATCATCGACAGCATCGTCCGGCGCGCCATCACCCTGGTGTTCGATCATCACCCGGAGCTGTCCACCGACGCGTTCACCTGGCTGTCGCTGGGCAGCAACGGCCGGCACGAGGCCGTGCTCAGCTCCGACGTGGACTCCGCCGCAAGCTTCGTCGACGCCCTCGACCCGGCCGAGATACCCGCCTACCGGTCGGCTTTCGCGGAGGTCGCGGACATCCTGGACGGGGCCCGGCTGTACCGGGACAAGCGCGGGACGTCCGCCCAGAACCCGAAGTTCGCCCGGACCAACGCGCAGTGGCGGGCCGCGGCGCTGGAATGGATGGCCACCCCGGAACGCGACAACGGGGCGATCATGACGTCGCTGCTGGTGGACGGCCGGCCCATCCACGGCGATCCCGGCCTGTCCGAGGTCAACCGGGTGTTCGCCGACGTCCGCAATCATCCGGGGACGCTGCGGTTGCTGTTGCAGGAGATGCTGTCCCGGCGGGCCAAGCCGCACGCCCTGCGGGAGGCGCTGCGCCGGCCGCCGGAGTCGGTGGACATCAAGGGGGACGGCCTGTTGCCGCTGGTCAACCTCGCGCGCTGGGCCGCCTTGAGCGTCGGGTCGGCGGAGGTTCGGACGGTGGAACGGCTGCGGGTGGCGGCCGGGTCGGAGATGCTGCCCGAGGACCGGGCGTCCACGCTGGTCGATGTCTTCCGCGAACTGCAGCGACTACGGCTGCGCTACCAGCTGATGCAGTGGGACGCCGGCGAACCGCCGACGGACGTGCTGATGACGCAACGGATGTCGCCCATCGACCGGAGCATCCTGTTCCAGGCGATCCGGGAGGTCGCCGCGGCGCAGAAGCGGATGGACAACATCGCGGTGTTCGTGCCGGCCGACGAGTGGACGGCGCGTCAGGGCGCGGGATCCTGACGCGCCGTCTCTTGTCGGACGGGCGTGGGCGCTGGGTCGCCGGGTGTCGGGCGGCCTCAGCGGGCCTTGCGGATCGCCTTGGCCCGGCGGATCTGCCGGGTCCGTTCGACGTCACGCTGGATCTGGCGTATCCGGTCGCGGGCCAGATCTTCGATGAGAGAACTCATGTCATGCCTCCGTGAGTGGTCCGCCGAGCGGCGGAGTTCGAATGCTTTGATGGCGCAGTGCTGTGCTGACTGCCGGGGTGACTTCCGTGGTGCGGCAGGGCTTCCGGTGACGCGATGGGCGCCGGCCGGATGGACGTGTCCGCGGTGATCGGTTCGCGTGCGCCGGACGGTGCGCGGCCCGATCCACCGGCGGACGGCGGTGGTCACGCGGCAACCTTCCGGGGCCGGCCCCGCGGCCGCTTCCGGGCGATCACCACACCGTGATCGAAGATCTCGCCGCCCCACACGCCCCAGGGCTCGCCGCGCTCGAGGGCGGCGGCCAGGCACCTGGGCCGGATCGGGCACTGCACACACAGTGCCTTCGCCCGCTCCAGGTCGTCCGGCCGTTCGGCGAAGAACAGGTCGGGGTCCCCGGACAGGCAGGGCAGGTCGTCGGTCGGTCTGGTGTCGATCAGTTCGAGTAGGGGCATCACGGTGGACCTCCCGTGAGGGTGTTGATGGTGGCCGTCCGGTCCGGGTGTGGGCCGGCCTACGGCTCGGAGTCGTCGAGTTGCCTGTCAGATACAGGCCAAATGGGGCATTCCACCCATCGAACGGGGGAACCAGCGGTGGAGCGCGGCCGGCCGGTCAGGCCGAGGGCGTCCCGAATCGCTGGAGCATGCCGCCAGCGATCGCCAGCGCGGGAGCATCGACCTGATCGTGGCGCGGGCGCGCGACCATGACCGGTCCCTCGATCCGCCGCAGGTACGCGACGCAGGAGCCGGTCCAGGCGCTGGTCATCCGCACATTGAACATTCGGCACCTCCCTTGCGTCAGCGACCCCGCCGTGGCGGAGAGCATGTCTCGTACTGGTTCACTCCGGCTCCGCACCCGGACCGTCGAACTGCCGGGCACACCAACCGAATCGACAGTAGGTCCCCTGCCATGGGCCGTGCAACCGAATTACGCAGAAAATTCAGGAATCCTTCGCGGCCGACCGCCCGACGATCTGCAGCACGTCCGGCCCGTAGGCGTCGAGCTTGCTCCGGCCGATGCCGGGAATCGCCAGCAGGGAGGCATTGTCGGCCGGTTTGCGTTCGGCGATGGCCAGCAACGTCGCGTCGGAGAACACCACATAGGCCGGCACCGATGCCTGCGCCGACCGGTCCTTGCGCCAGGCCCGCAGCGCATCGACCAGATCCGGGTCGGCGGTGGACGGGCACCCGGCGCAGCGGCCGGCCTTGATCTGGGCGGCGTCCAGCAGGGTGGATCCGCAGACCCGGCAGCGGCCGGGGGCCCGGCCGCGGCGATCCGGCCGGGCGCTGTCGGGGGCCAGACCCGTGAGGAAGCGGCTGCGCCGGCGGGTCCGGCGGCCACCCTCGGTGCGGGACAGCGCCCAGGACAGCGCCAACCGGGAACGGGCCCGGGTCACGCCGACGTAGAACAGCCGGCGCTCCTCCTCGACCTCGTCGGGGGTCTCGGCGTGCTGGATGGGCAGGGTGCCGTCGACCAGCCCGACCAGGAACACCGCGTCCCACTCCAGGCCCTTGGCCGCGTGCAGCGAGGCCAGGGTGACGCCCAGCACGGACGGGGCGTGCTGCGCCTCGGCGCGCTGCTCGAGTTCGCGGACCAGCGCCGGCACGGTGGCCGACGGGTCGGCGGCGGCGAACTCCTCGGCCAGCGCGACCACGGCCAGCAGGGAGTCCCAGCGGTCGCGCAGGGCGCCGGGGGCGGGGGGCTCGTCGGTCAGGCCGACCGGGACGAGCAGCTCGCGGACCCGGGGCACCAGCGGGCCCGGGCCTGGGTCGGCGGACTTCTCCGGGGCGGCGGGGTTGTCGGGGTCGGCAGGGTTGTCGGGGGCGGGAGCGGTGTCGCGGCCGGGGGCGTTATCGGGGGCGTTGTCGGGGCCGGGGGCGTTGTCGGGGGCGTTGCGCAGGGCGGCCATGGCCTGGCGCACCTCGGGCCGGGCGAAGAACCGCTCGCCCCCGCGCACCACGTACGGCACCCCGGCCGCGGCCAACGCGGCCTCGTACGCCTCGGACTGGGCGTTCATCCGGTACAGCACGGCGATCTCGGCGGCCGGCGTGCCGTTCTCGATCAGCGCCGCGCAGGCGGCGGCCACGGCCCGCGCCTCGGTCGGTTCGTCGGGATGCTCGTCGAAGGTGGCGGCGGGACCGTCCGGCCGGGCGGCGGTCAACCGCAGGCGGTACCGGGTGGTGGCCCCCGAGGCGCCGGCGATGATCCGGTTGGCCAGCCCGACGACCTGCGGGGTGGACCGGTAGTCCCGCTCCAGCTTGACGACCGCGGCGTTCGGGTAGCGCTGCTCGAAGCCCAGCAGGTAGCGCGGGGTGGCCCCGGCGAAGGAGTAGATGGTCTGGTTGGCATCGCCGACCACGGTCAGCGTGTCTCGCCCGCCGAGCCACGCGTCCAGCAACCGCTGCTGCAGCGGGGTGACGTCCTGGTACTCGTCGACGACGAAACAGCGGTAGCGGGCGCGGAACTCGGCGGCCACGTCGCGGTCGTCCTCCAGCACCGCGCAGGTGTGCAGCAGCAGGTCGTCGAAGTCCAGCTGCTCCGCCTCCTGCTTGGCCTTCTCGTAGCCGGCGAACACCCTGGCGACGGTCTCGGCCGGCAGCGGGGTGTCCCGTTGGGTCTTGGCGACCGCGGCCAGGTACTGGTCCGGGCCGGCCAGGGTGGCCTTGGACCATTCGATCTCGCCGGCCAGGTCGCGCAGGGTGGCGGCATCGGTGCCGGCGTTGGCCCGGCGGGCGGCGATCGCGACCAGCCGCAGCTTGTGCTCCAGCACCGGCCAGAGCTGCCCGCCCACCGCCCGCGGCCAGAAGTAGCGCAGCTGCTTCAGCGCGGCCGAGTGGAAGGTGCGGGCCTGCACCCCCGGAACACCCAGGGCCCGCAGCCGCAGCCGCATCTCGCCGGCCGCCCGGGTGGTGAAGGTGACCGCGAGCACCTCGGACACCGGGTGCGCCCCGGTGGCGACCAGATGGGCGATGCGGTGGGTGATGGTCCGCGTCTTGCCGGTGCCCGCGCCGGCCAGCACGCAGACCGGCCCGGACGGCGCGAGCACGGCCGTCCGCTGCCCGTCGTCGAGGCCATCGAGGTGGTTCATCGGCACCCGCCCATGCTCGCACAGCCGTACGACGCCGCACCCCTCCCCGCCCTTTCCCCGCTCCCCCACTCGCGCCCCGTTCTCGCCCGCCCGGGCGTTCCTTTCGCGCGCGGATCAACTACGCCCGCGCGGATGAAGTCGCATCGTTTGTGACGGGTGTGACTGGAGTTGACGATTTCATCCGCGCGGGTGGGTGCCGGGACGTCAGGCGGCGGTGCGGGCCTCGCGTGCGGCGATGGTGTGGCGG